>DFZJ01000043.1 GCA_002382045.1 Syntrophaceae bacterium UBA4059 | reverse complement strand
CGCTGATTCCGTTTAGTGCGTATTCGAATTCCACTTCTTTATCCGTACGGCCATGCGGCGCGTGATCGCAGGCGATGGCGTCGAGTGTGCCGTCAGCGAGGCCTTCTTTAATGACGGCCACATCCGCCGGACCGCGGAGCGGCGGACTGACTTTATGGTTGGTATTATAATCCTGAAGCGATGCATCGGTTAAGGTGAAGTAATGCGGGGCGGTTTCCGCCGTTACGTTCAGGCCCCTTGCTTTAGCGTCGCGAATCAGACGCACCGCTCCCGCCGTGCTGACATGCGCGATATGAATCCGTGTGCGCGTATATTCGGCAATCAGAATATCGCGCGCCACCATGACATCTTCAGCAATGGCGGGAATACCCGGCAGCCCGAGGATGGTCGAATAATATCCTTCGTTCATCAGGCCGCCTGCGGAAAGATTTTTGTCTTCACAGTGTTGAATAACCGGCAGGTTCAGGGAACAGGCGTACTCCATCGCCCTGCGCATCAGAGCCGCATCCATGACGGGTTTTCCGTCGTCGGACAAAGCGATAATTCCCGCTTCCTGAAGGTCCCAGAATTCCGTTAATTGTTTGCCGTCCGATCCCATACTGATCGCGCCGATAGGATAAACATTGGCCAGATTTACTTGGGCAGCCTTTCGGCGGATGAATTCGGTGATGGAGCGATTGTCGTTAACCGGTTGGGTGTTGGGCATGCAGGCAATCGACGTGAAACCGCCGGCTACGGCCGCGGCCGAACCCGTGGCAATGGTTTCTTTATATTCCAGGCCCGGTTCGCGCAGATGCGTGTGCATGTCGATTAAACCGGGTGCGGCAATCATTCCGGTAAGGTTGATGGTTTCTAAATCCGGCGAGGCTTCAATATGTGCGCTGCAACCGGTGATTTTTCCTTCTTCAATCAAAATATCCATCAGGCCGTCTATTTTCTGAGTCGGGTCAATGACCCGGGCGCCTTTTAATAACAGTTTCATTCGTTTCCTCCGGTAAGCAGGTAAAGCAGGGCCATTCTGACGGCGACACCCTTATTGACTTGATCGAGAATGACGGAGCAGGCGGGATCATCGGCAATATCGGGCGAAATTTCCACACCGCGGTTAATGGGGCCCGGGTGCATGACGATGACGTCATTTTTAGCCAGTTTGATATTTTTGCGATTCAGGCAATAGTGCTGGGCATATTCACGAAGCGAGGGGAAAATATTTTGTTTCTGCCGTTCCAATTGAATGCGCAGCATCATGATGACATCCGCATCCGGAATCGCATTTTCCAGTTTTGTGTAGGCCTTGACGCCCATCCGTTCGATATCACGCGGCAGCATCGTGGCAGGCCCGGCGATGACCACCTGGGCGCCCATTTTGGATAATCCATAAATATTAGAACGGGCCACCCGGCTGTGCAGAATGTCGCCTACGATAGCCACTTTTAAGCCGGCGATTTTTCCTTTTTTCTCTTTAATCGTCATCATGTCGAGCAAGGCCTGGGTGGGATGTTCATGCGCGCCGTCACCGGCATTGATGATGGATTGCGAGACCAGCGAGGCCAGAAGATGCGGGGCGCCGGCCGCGCTGTGCCGGATGACAATAATGTCCGGGTTCATGGCTTCGAGCGTCCGGGCGGTATCCATAAGCGTTTCGCCTTTGACCACGGAACTGGTTGATGCGGAGATGTTGATGGTGTCGGCGCTGAGCCGCTTTCCGGCTATTTCAAAGGATGTTCGCGTGCGGGTGCTGGCTTCATAAAACAGGTTAATCACGCTTTTTCCGCGCAGGGTCGGCACTTTTTTAATATCACGCGTTGATATTTCCAGAAAAGATTCGGCTGTGTCCAGAATCAGATTGATTTCGTCAACCGTCATGTCCTGGATGCCGAGGATATCTTTTTTCCCAAGTTTCATCATAGGTTTGCCTTGCGGGTCTTTTAAAATTACGTTTCTTCTAAAATGACAACTTCGTCCTTACCGTTTTTTTCCAGGAGATTGACGCTCACCGCTTCCCATAGAGAGGAGGGGAGGTTTTTACCGACGTAATCAGCGCGAATGGGCAGTTCGCGATGACCGCGGTCGATTAACACGGCCAGTTGAATCATTTTGGGACGGCCGAAATCAATTAACGCGTCCATCGCGGCACGGATGGTTCGTCCGGTAAAAAGGACGTCGTCCAGAAGAATGACTTTTTTATCCGTGAGATCGAAGGGAATATTCGTTTTTCCCAGGGGGGCTTTTTTGCTGGATTTGGCGATGTCGTCCCGATAAAGCGTAATGTCAAGAATGCCCAAAGGAATTGTTTTGTTTTCAATGGCGGAAATCTTTTTTTGAAGTCTTTCGGCCAGATAAATGCCGCCGGTACGGATGCCCACCAGGACAAGGTCATCCATGCCCTTGTTTTTTTCCAGGATTTCATAAGCGATTCGTGTCAGACATCGTTCAATGCCGTCACTGTCCATCACGATTTTGGAGCTCGTCTTTTGGGTCATGTTTTTTCCTTATCCTGCCGGGAAGTTGCCGTACACTGCGAAGAAAAAATTCATCTGAGGCCCGGCGCCCATGCGATCAAAAATGCGTCATCGGGCATAAAAAAAGCCTTTCCCCTTGCGGAGAAAGGCCCGAATGCGCGTGGTGATCACTTTTTTCATCCTGTTGTCCTTTTTCAATCTCGCCGGATCAAATTAAAAGGTTTCATTGCGTTCGCTCATTACAACATCCCTCGTTTCATGTCAAGGTAAAAAGTTGAAAATACTTTCCTTTAAAAATCATAAATGATATAGGTTCGCAACCTGGAGGAAGATAACTATGGCGATGAATCGCGAACCTCAGGTTTTTTTGTTTTTAAGCAAAATCCTGGGGAGAAGTATTGTGGGCGCCACGGGCGAAACATTAGGCCGCGTTTATGATTTAACTGCGGAATTTGTTGAACCTTATCCAATTGTTACAGGAATCATCTTCCGTTCCGCCCGGAAAAAAAACCCGGTCGTCCTTCCCTGGAAGGATGTCGTAGACATGGATCAGACCATATCGGTGGCTGTTGCATCCATCCAGGAGTTGTCTGCACTGCATTTACGGGAAGGGGAAGTCCTGCTCAAAGATGCACTGCTTGATAAGCAGGTGGTTGATACGGATGGCGCCAAGATTAGACGGGTCAACGATCTCCAGTTTTTAAAAACCAGGCATGGCCTGCACCTTGTTCATGTGGATGTGGGCTTTCGTGGTTTGATTCGTCGTGTCGGTTTAATCAGAGTTTTTGATGCCGTTTTCCAGGGGCTGTTTGATTACAAACTGACCAATCATTTCATTCCCTGGAAGTTTACCCAGCCGCTCAGTTCGCCGGATCTTTTACAGTTGAATATAGCGCAAAACCGTTTAAGCCAGATCCACCCGGCCGATCTGGCCGATATTCTGGAAGAGCTGGATATTAAACAGCGCTCCGCCGTGTTTCAGGCGCTGGATGTTGAAACGGCGGCCGAAACACTGGAAGAAACAGATCCCAAAATTCAAGTCAGTTTGATTAATGATCTCAATTCAGAAAAAGCTTCTGATATTATTGAAGAAATGTCTCTTTCCGAGGCTGCCGACCTCATCGGAGATCTGCCGAAATCCAAGGCGGAAGGCATTTTAAATGAAATGGAAAAGGATATTGCCGACGACGTCAAGGAACTGATGGCCCATCCGGAGCAGGAAGCGGGCGGCATGATGACGACATCTTACCTCAGTTTCAGTCCGCAAACGACGGTTCGGGAAGCGCTGGAGGCGTTTCGCCGGGAGGCGGCCGATGTGGATCTGGTTTACTACGTTTATGTGACGGATGAGGAAGAGCGTCTCCTGGGGGTGATCAGCTTGCGGGATTTGATTCTGGCCGAACCGGATCAACTATTGGAAGAGATTATGGATGATCGCGTGGTATCGGTAAAACTCGATGACAAACATGATATCGTCGCCGAACAGTTTGCTAAATATGCTGTAACCGCTATCCCGGTTGTAGATGACGAGGAGAAGATGCACGGTACGATCATTTTTAAAAATCTTCTGGAAATTGTGGCGCCGCAACTGGGCAAGTAAGTCCCGTTCTTGACAGTGATTTATGGAACAACTGAAAACATTCTGGGGAAAAATATTGCAGACCGGTTTATGGAAGGTGGGGCTGTTTTTTGCCTTGATCGGTCCGGGCATTATTACATCCAACGTCGATAACGATGCCGGTGGAATCACCACTTATTCGCTGGCCGGCGCTCACTACGGGCTAAGCCTGATTTGGATTTTAATTCCCGTAACCGTGGCATTGATTATCATTCAGGAAATGTGCGCCCGAATGGGGGTGGTTTCCGGCAAGGGGCTTTCCGACCTGATCCGCGAGCGTTTTGGCGCGAAGATCACTTTTTACCTGATGATCATTCTCCTCTTTGCCAATCTGGGAAACACACTCTGCGAGTTTGCCGGTATTGCCGCCAGTATGGAAATCTTCGGCGTCAGCAAATACATTTCCGTACCGGCAGGCGCTATTTTTGTCTGGTGGCTGGTGGTGAAGGGTAATTACAAGTCCGTGGAAAAAGTGTTTCTGGTGGCTTGCGTTTTTTATCTTTCCTATATCGTTTCGGGATTCATGGTTCATCCCAACTGGTCGGCGATCAGTCAGGCGGCGATAACGCCCAGTTTGAATTTTGACGCAGGCATGCTGACGATGGCGATCGGCATTATCGGAACCACCATTGCGCCCTGGATGCAGTTTTATCTGCAGTCTTCGATTGTGGACAAAGGCCTGAAAGCGGAGAGTTACAAGTATTCCCGGATGGATGTTATCTTCGGCTCCATTACCGTCAATGTTGTCGCTTTTTTTATTATCATGCTTTGCGCCGTGACCTTATTCCAAAACGGGCTCAAAATCGATACGGCGAAGGACGCCGCGCTGGCGCTGGCGCCGCTGGCCGGCCCCTATGCCTCCCTGCTGTTTGCTTTCGGCTTGCTCAATGCTTCGCTGTTTGCCGCCTCGATCCTGCCGCTTTCCACTGCTTATACCATTTGTGAGGCCTTCGGCTGGGAATCCAGTCTGAATACAAAATTTGTCGAAGCACCGCAGTTTTACGGTCTCTATTCGCTGATGATTTTTTTGGGAGCAGGGATTATTCTGCTGCCGGGCGTCCCGCTCATCTCCATCATGTTTTATTCTCAGGTGATCAACGGTATTTTGCTGCCGTTTGTCCTGATTTTCATGCTGCTGCTGATTAATGACAGACGGATTATGGGAGATTTCGTCAATGGCCGGCTGATGAATGTTGTCTCCTGGGTAACGGTTATCATTCTCATAGGCCTGTCGGTCGCGATGGTTGTATCGGCTTTCTGGTAACGATCCGCAGCCGGTATTTATTTGTTTCAGTGGAGCAGATTTCCCAGGCGCTCCCACCGGATTTTCTTCAGAAGATTGTCTTCTTCGCTGTTCCATGACCAGTAGATAACCAGCGCTTTTCCTTCCACGTCTCTCAAGTCCACAAAACCCCAGAAGCGGCTGTCGGCGCTTTCATCGCGGTTGTCGCCCATGACAAAAAGTGACCGCTTCGGAACGACGACCGGCCCGAAGTTATCGCGTGGCTGCATCATTGCCGGGTAGGTGATGTTGTCGGAATAAATGCCGAAGGTGTCTTTGTGGGGTTGATCATTGATATAGATATTTTTATTTTTGATTTCGATTTTATCGCCGCCCACGCCGATGACGCGCTTGATATAATCCTTAGATCGGTCATGGGGGTAAATAAAAACGATAATATCCCCTCTTTTCGGGTCAGTCACGGGGATTAAAATTTTTCTCAACACCGGTATTTTAACGCCGTAAATGAATTTATTGACCAGCAGATGATCACCAACAAGCAGTGTCGGCACCATTGAGCGGGAAGGAATTTTGTAGGCCTGGATGATAAAAGTACGAATAACGACGGCGATTAAAATGGCGATAATAATCGCCTCAATATACTCCTGAACTTTTGATTTATTGCTTTTTCCCTTCATGACAAAGACGGGCTCCTAAGAGTAAATGTTGTGTAAAGAAACAAAAATCATAATCAGGGCAAGAAAACCTTTGAGCATTTTTTGTCCGATCATGGCGAAGAAAGCACGGCTGGATGCCTGATGGGGAGTTCTTAATTTTGCTTGACGAAGCAATTCTACGATCAATAATCCCGCCAACCCTCCGAGGAAAAAACCACCCCAGATACCGAGACCCCAAAGAACAGGCGTTAGAAGCATCATGCCCGCCACTGAGCCTATGGCTGAGGCCCACAGGGTTTTCTTCATCACAGGCGCTGGATGCACTTCCGTTAATCCTGCCAGAAAATCCAGCGATTCGGCCAGCAGGGCCAAGACCAGCAAAAACAAGATGACTTTCCACCCGACTTGCGCAAAGCCGGTTAAAAGGGCGTAGAACAAAACATCCAGAAATATAATGATGGCTCCGGGTAATCCGAACAAGGTCAGATAAATCCCGACGAACAATATTAAAATAAATACCACAAATCCTACGGCGGCCAGGGACGACAAGATGATTACTTCCTCTTCATTCTCGAAGGTTGCCACTTTTCAAAAAGCATCACGCTGGTGCATGCGATATAGACCGTGGAATACGTGCCGACGACCGTGCCGACCAGCATGGCAAAAGCAAAATCACGGATGACCGGTCCGCCGAAAATATACAGGGCTAAAACCGTGAAGAAAACCGTCAGAGACGTCAAAATGGTTCTGCTGAGGGTTTCATTGATGGCCAGATTGATGATGTCGCCCAGCTTCTGTTTGGGATTGCGTTTGACAATTTCCCGAATTCGATCCAAGGTCACAATGGTGTCATTAATCGAAAAACCGATAACGAAAACGAGGACGGCAAGAATGTTGATGGTGAATTCCATATTCATCACAGAAACCGCCCCGATCACAATCAGGGTGTCATGAACCAGAGCCAGAATGCCTCCTGCCGCGTAACGAAACTCAAAGCGCCAGGTGACATAAATCAGGATGGCCAGCCAGGAAAAAATAACAGCAATAATGGCCTTGCGCGTAAAATCCGCACTGACTTTAGATCCGACGACTTCCACCCGCCGGATTTCATAATCCTTGTTGAAAGC
>DFZJ01000094.1:5114-6430 GCA_002382045.1 Syntrophaceae bacterium UBA4059 | reverse complement strand
CGATATCGAGTTCGGCGCATCTGGTGCTGGCGCCCTGGTTCATGAAATGGGCTGATCCCGGACTCACCTTTGACATTGCCCTGCATGTCGGTACGCTGATTGCCGTTGTTCTTTATTTCTGGAAAGACTGGTTCAAGCTTTTGAGTAAAGGTTTGACGCGACCGAAGGAAAGGGAAGGGAAACTCTTCTGGTACCTGGTGCTGGCCACAATTCCCGGCGCTCTCATCGGATTTATGCTGGAAAATATTGCCGAGACGCTTTTCCGCCATCCTGTTCTGATTGCCTGCATGTTGGTTCTTCTTGGAATGATTCTTTACGGGGTGGACCGCAAAGGCAAAAAACAAATCGACGTGGAGCATATCTCGCTCAAGACCAGTTTTCTGATTGGTCTTTCACAGGCGCTAGCCATTATTCCCGGTGTGTCGCGTTCCGGCATCACCATGACCACAGCGCTGGCGCTGGGCATGACCCGCGAAGGCGCGGCGCGTTTTTCTTTTTTGCTGTCCGCGCCGATTATTCTGGGCGCGGCGCTGGTTAAAGTCCCGACATTGATGGCCAACCCGGCCATGATTGATGCAAGTTTCCTCACCGGTATGGTGGTGGCGTGTATCGCAGGTCTGGCCAGTATCGGTTTCTTGCTGCGCTATGTGCAAACAAAAACATTTCTGCCGTTTGTTATTTATCGCTTTGCTCTGGGCGCGGTAGTCATTGCCGTTGCTGTTTACAGATACGCCGCCTAAACCCCGTTCGAAAAAATCGGTATAAAATTAAGATATAGCGTATTAAAACTAAAGACGGTTCATCATTGAGGAAATCTTCAAACCCCCCGCTGTTGTTCACAGCGGGGGGTGAGTCAGTGACAGAGCCATTTAGGCGTTTTTACCTTTTGGTGGTTTATAGACCAGCGTAATGAAGAAACCGACAACCAATAGACCGGCGGCAATATACAGCGCCTGGGGCTTGAAGGTTTCAAACACAAACGGTCCGATGACGCCGGCAGCGCTCCATGCAGTCAGCATGAAACCATAGACCTTGCCGATATAAGCCGGGCCGAAAGCGTCGGCGGCGAAGGCGGGCATGGTGGCGAATCCACCACCGTAGCAGGCCAGCAGGTAGCAGGAAACCACGATGAACAGGTAGTAATTGGAGATATAACCCATCGCTACCAGCAGGTAAACAACAGCCTGTGTCGCAAACATGATCAGGAAAACCATCCGGCGGCCGATGTTGTCGGATATTTTCGCCCAGAAGAGTCGTCCCAAACCATTGAAGATAGCCGCGACGGCAACTACGGTACCACCAGCGGCGGCGACTAT
>DFZJ01000094.1:0-5087 GCA_002382045.1 Syntrophaceae bacterium UBA4059 | reverse complement strand
GGTTTTTTCACGGCCTCGCCGAAAGTGAAGGAATTGGCCGCCGAAACGGTCGTGCCAGAGGGTTTGAACCCGGCCGGCACCCATCCCTTGGGAGGATCTTTGAACAACTGTGCTGCGCCCGTAACGAGAATCAGGAAGATCACACCCCAGATATACCAAGTCATAGCCACGCCGGAAGAAAGAACTTTTCCGGCGGCGTCAACTTCTTTGAATGCAGCGATCATTGCCGGGGCAATTTTCCCCATGAAGAAAGCACCAGCGCCGAAGCCCATAACTGCAAGGCCGGTAACGAGACCTCTTTTGTCCGGAAACCAGCGAATCAGCGTGGCGATGGGTGTAACATAACCGAACCCGTTACCCAGGGCGGCGATGATACCGAAACCAAGATAAAGCAGTGCGATACTTCCCACTTGGTCTGCATAACCGGCAATCAAAGTGCCGATGCCGAAGAGAATGCCGCCGATCGTGGCCACAAAACGGGGGCCTTTTTTATCAACCAGGGTGCCGCCAAAGGCCGCCGATAAACCAATGATGAGCATCAGCAGCATGAAAGTGTACTGCACTGTTTTACCATCCCAACCGTGCATGTTCATGAGCGGCATTTTAAAAACCGACCACGCATAAACGGTGCCGAGACAGAGCTGAATGACAACCGCCGCGGCGGCGATGCCCCATCGCTTTGTTTCTAAATTTTCATTTGCCATACTTTAATTCCTCCCTTGCCTTTTCTAAAGGCTAAAAATGTATTTGGTGACACTTAAAAAAACATACGGACGAACGGATCTCTTTATCGTGTCGATCCCGCATTAATAAAATAGCGTACGTCTTATACATAAAGAATATGCCCCTTGCAAGGGGCATATTCTTTTTTTTATTTATGTTATATTTACCATACGCAAAAGTGTTTTGGCGCTCATGCCGCTTCGAGCTTAACGGCGCAAACCTTATACTCGGGAATCTTACCGGTTGGATCCAGCGCCGGATTAGTCAAAAGATTGACCGGCGTATCCGTGAAGTGGAAATTCATGAAAATTGTGCCTGGAGCGCTTTTTTGCGTTACGCATGCTTTGGCTTCCACTTTGCCGCGACGTGAGGCCACTTTGACGGTCTGTCCTTCGGCAATACCAAGTTTGTCGGCGTCGATGGGATTAATTTCGACTAAGCTTTCCGGACAGCGTTCGGAGAGGCCTTGAGCCCGCTTTGTCATGGTGCCCGTATGGTAATGGTAAAGGACACGGCCTGTCGTCAGCAGGAAGGGGTATTCTTTATCCGGCAGCTCGTCGGGTGGAATGAATTCGATGGCGGTGAAGAGGCCCAAGCCGCGCGAAAACTTGTCTTTGTGCAGGAATTTTGTGCCTTGGTGCTCGGAGGTCGGACAAGGCCATTGGATGCCTTCCTTTTCAAGACGCTCGTACGAAATACCTGCGTAACTGGGCGTAACGGTAGTGATTTCATTAAAAATTTCCCGGGCGGACGCATAGTGCATCGGATAACCCATTTTATTGGCGATGCCGCAAATAACTTCCCAGTCTGTTTTAGCCTCGCCAGGTGCTTCAATCGCTTTGCGTACCCGCTGGACGCGGCGTTCGGTGTTGGTGAAGGTGCCATCTTTTTCAGCAAAACTTGTTACCGGCAGAACAACATCGGCGATTTGCGCCGTTTCAGTCATGAAAATATCCTGAACAATCATTAAATCCAGTTTCTGAAGTTCTTTTTTGACGTGATGAAGATCCGGATCGGAAAGCAGCGGGTTCTCGCCCATGATATAGAGGGCTTTAATGGTGCCTTTGCCCGCCGCCGCCATGATTTCCATAAGCGTCAGTCCCGGTTTGGGTGAAAGATTTGCACCCCAGGCCGCTTCAAATCTTTTGCGGGCATCTTCATTGGCAACCTGCTGGTAGGCCGGAAAAACATTGGGCAGAGCGCCCATATCACAAGCTCCCTGAACGTTATTCTGGCCGCGCAGCGGATTCACGCCGCCGCCCTCGATGCCGACATTGCCGCAAAGCATCGACAGGTTGGCGGTGCTTTTGACGTTATCCGTGCCGCTGATATGCTGGGTGATGCCCATTGCGTAAATGATGCTGGCACGTTTGGCTTGAGCATACATCCGGGCAGCCTTCTTCAAGTCTTCTGACGGCACTCCGGAAATTTTTTCAACATACTCCGGCGTATACCTGGCTACAACCGCTTTGAGGGCGTCAAATCCTTCGGTTCTCTCTGCAACGTATTCTTTGGCGTAGAGATTTTCCGCGATAATCACATGGATCAGACCATTGAACACCGCCACGTCAGTTCCCGGTTTTTGTCGAAGCCAGATGTCGGCGTATTTGACGAGATCAATTTCCCGCGGGTCAATGACAATCAGCTTGGCGCCATGCTGTTTGACGGCCCGCTTGACTTTCATGCCGATGACGGGATGATTTTCCGTTGTGTTGGTTCCCGTGGCCAGGATCAAATCCGTGTATTCCAGCTCATCGATAGAATTGGTCATTGCTCCACTGCCGAATGTGGCGGCCAGACCGGCCACCGTTACGGAGTGTCAGAGACGGGCGCAGTGATCGACATTGTTCGTGCCGATGGCTGCTCTCATGAATTTCTGGAATAGATAATTTTCTTCATTGGTCACGCGTGCGGAAGAGAGTCCTGCAATGCTGTCCGGGCCGTTTGTTTTTTTAACAGCCTTCAATTTATCAGCGATAAAGGCATACGCTTCGTCCCAGGTGGCTTCTTTCAGGTCTTCACTTTTCTTATAACGGATCAGCGGTTTTTTCAGCCGGTCGGGATGCGATACAAAATCCATTCCAAAGCGACCCTTGACACATAAGCTGCCGCCATTGGGCTGGCCATATTCGCGATTACCCATGACCTTGACGATTTTATTGTCTTTTGTATATAAATCCATCTGGCAGCCGACGCCGCAATAGGCACATGTTGTGCGGACTTTACTCAGTTCCCATGGGCGACCTGCGAATTTTGCCTGTTTAAAGGTGATGGCGCCGGTGGGGCAGGCCTGGAGGCATTCGCCGCAGAAGACGCATGATGAATCGATATAGTCGGCATCAAAAGCCGGGCCGACTTTTGCTTGAGAACTGCGCATGGCGAAATCCAGCACTTCGTTAACCTGAATTTCATTACAGGCGCGAATGCAGCGTCCGCAAAGGATACACTTATTCAGATCGCGATGGATCATCGTATTGCTGTTGTCGGGTGCGAAACCGGGAGGTTCAATATTGAAACGGGGTTTGTCAATTTGCAGCCAGTAAACCAGATTCTGCAATTCGCACTGGCCATTTTGTTCACAGGTCAGACAATTATGATCACCGGCTGACCATAATAACTCCACGATCATTTTCTGAGCGGCACGAACCGCCGGCGTATTGGTGCGGACCACCATGCCGGGAGTGACCGGCATGCAGCAGGAGGCGACAAGGCTTCGGGCGTTTTCCACTTCCACAACACAAACCCTGCATGCACCCACATGGGTTGTGTTTTGATAGTGGCAAAGCGTGGGTATAAAAATACCGATTGCTCCGGCGCATTCCAGAATCGTTTGTCCGGGAGTTGCCGGAACTTCCTGCCCATCAATGGTAACTGTAATCTTTTTTTCCATATTGTTCTCCAATCTTATCAAGATAAATATTAGATGCCATTCCAAAAAGGATTCATAGGAATTAACTTAACTTAGCTTAACTTGGCGACTTATAGTTCTATCCCGCCTGAATGTCAATTATGTCAATATTGTCATATCGTTATGTCATTTATGACCATAGTGTTTTTCATAAAGGAATTTAGAGAATAAACCAGGCTGTTGTTGCCAAGGGGCAGGGAAGTATTATATTACAGATTCGAATGCGTTAAGGAAGGAGTCTATATGGCATCAAACGCTGATAACCATTCATATCGTAAAAATGTTGAAAACATCAATAGGTTATCTTTTGCAGTGGGCGTTTATCGTCCACCGAGCGAAGGGGGGAGCTCTTCTCTATTGTTGAGGATTACCGAAAATTGTCCCTGGAATAAATGTACATTCTGCGAAATGTATAAGGGTCACCCTTTTGGTTATCGAACCGTTGCGGACATCAAGGCCGATATCGATACGGTCAAGGTCATGGTGGATGAAATCCGGGAAGTTTCCCGGAAAATTGGTCAGGATGGTCACGTCAATAGAGATGTGCTTCGCGCTCTTTTAAGCGTCAATCCATATCTGAACGAGAATCATTGTTTTTCTACCGTGTTCAGTTGGCTTTATTACGGCGGGAAGACGGCATTTTTGCAGGACGCCAACTCTATGATTATGCGTCCCCCCGAGTTTATCGATGTATTGCAGCATCTGAGGAAAACGTTAAACACCCTGACGCGGGTGACATCCTATACCCGGTCCAAGACACTGGCCCAAAGAAAGCTTGAGGATCTGATTGCCATTCGGGAAGCAGGACTCGACCGCATCCATGTCGGTCTGGAAACGGGCGATGATGAAATTTTAAAGATCGTTCGCAAAGGGGTGACCAGTGCCGAACAGATTGAAGGCGGCAAAAAGGCCATGGCAGCGGGGTTTCAGCTTTCCGAATACTGGATGCCCGACCTCGGCGGCCGTGAGCGTTGGCGCCAGCATGCGGAAAATACCGCGCGGGTGTTGAACGAAATCAATCCGAACTATATCCGCTCACGTCCCTTTGTGCCCAGGCAGGGTACGGCAATATTCGAGGACTACGAACAGGGACGCCTGCATATCTCTTCGCCCCATGAGCGTCTGCAAGAACTACAGGTGATGATTGAAAACCTCAACGTGACCTCACGGGTTTGTTTTGATCACAACATGAATTCCTGGACAAACAAAAACGGCGGTTTACTGTTCTCTCTGGATTATGAAGGCTACAAATTTCCGGAAGAAAAACTCTCTGTGCTGGAACTGATCCGTGAAGGCCTTACCGTAGATGAATCCCGGCATATCGATATCAAAGAACTGATTGCGATGGGATCATTGTAAAAATACTGATAATTATACGGCGTATTCATAATATCAACAACTGCCGCCCTGATTTATTCTTGATTTCAATGATACAAACAGTATATAAAGCAAAAAA
>DFZJ01000141.1:380-17287 GCA_002382045.1 Syntrophaceae bacterium UBA4059 | reverse complement strand
CAAGATACATCGTTCATCGAAACAGGGGATATCCAATGAATGATCTGTCAAAAGCCTGTCAAAAACTGACCGACGAAAATGCCGCCCTCCAAAAGAGAATCAGGGAACTGGAAGAATCGGAGGCAAAACGCCAGCGAGCGGAGGAAATGCTGCGCGAAAGTGAGGATAAATTCAAATATGTGTTCGATCACTCCGTGGTCGGCAAATCCATCACGTTTCCCGACGGCAGGGAAAACGTGAACAAAGCTTTTTCTGAAATGGTCGGTTATTCGCAGCAGGAGATTAATGAACGCGGCTGGCGGGCGATCACGCATCCTGATGACATCGCGCAGACTCAGGCCCAGATGGATTCAATCATTTCCGGTCAAAAAGATTCAGCGCGTTTTATCAAAAGATTCATCCACAAAAATGGATTGGTCGTCTGGACGGATATCGCCTTGACCCTGCGCAGGGACAAAGAAGGCAATCCCCTCTATTTTATTACGACCCTGACCGATATTACCGAAAGAAAACAGGTGCTCGAAGCCCTGAGAATAAGCATGGAGCAATATTCTAAAATATTTGATCTCAGCCCGATCAACATCTCCCTGTCCATCCTGGCCGATGGCCGGTATGTGGACGCCAACGAATTATGGTTCAAGACAGCGGAGTACACCCGTGAAGAAGTGATCGGGCGCACCGCTACGGAACTGGGTATATGGGCCAATCCTGAGGATCGTCAAAGGATGTCGAAAACCATTATGGAAGGCGGTGTGATTCGTAATCAGGAATATCGCTTCCGGTCAAAATCCGGCAAGATCTATTTGCTTTCGTATACCGCTGAAGTGATTGAAATATCCGGCATCCCGCATATCCTCAGTCTGGCTTTAGACGTTACCGACCAGAAGCGGGCCGAAGACGCATTGCGGCAGAGTGAGGAAAAATATCGAACCATCATTGAGCAAATGGAAGACGGCTATTTTGAGGTTGACCTGGCCGGTAATTTCACCTTTATCAATCTTGCGGAGAACAACATTCTCGGATATTCCGGCAATGAACTGATCGGAATCAATAACCGGCAGTATCAGGATGAAGCCGGCGCGAAAAGAACCTATCAGCTCTTTAACAATGTTTACCGAACAGGTAAACCCGTTAAAGCACGGGATATTGAAATTATCAGAAAGAACGGGATGAAAGGTTACCAAGAAGTTTCGGTCTCTCTGCTCAGAAATGCTGAAGGCCAGCCCATCGGATTCCGGGGTCTGATTCGGGATGTCACAGAGCTCAGGCAGGCGGAGGAAGAGAAGCGAAGACTGGAAGAGCGTCTGCAGCGCGCGGAGAAAATGGAGGCCTTGGGGCAGCTGGCCGGCGGCGTGGCTCATGATCTGAATAATGTTTTAGGCGTCCTTTCCGGCTATTCGGAACTGCTGCTCATGGAAATTCCCGAGGGGCACCGGAGCAGACGGCATGTTGAAAAGATCATGCAATCCACTGAGAAAGGGGCCGCCATCATTCAGGACCTTCTCACACTGGCCAGACGGGGGGTAAAGTCTTCAGATGTGGTCAATCTCAACGTCATTACCGGGGAATTTCTCAAGACACCGGTATTTGAAAATATCAGGAGCTATCATCCCCGTGTGAACTTCAAGACGGAATGTCAGGCGGATTTGTTGCACATTAAAGGCTCTCCCATGCATCTGGAAAAAACATTGATGAATCTTGTATCCAACGCCGCGGAATCAATTTCCGGGCAGGGGGAGGTTACGATTCGGACGGAGAACCGATATCTGGACAAGGCCATCATAGGCTATGATGCGGTCAAGGAAGGGGATTACGCCGTCCTGATCGTTTCCGATACCGGGATGGGCATCCCGGCTGAACATATCGAAAAGATATTTGAACCCTTTTATACAAAGAAGATTATGGGCAGGAGCGGAACCGGATTGGGGCTGGCGATTGTCTGGGGAACGGTCAAAGATCACAAAGGGTATATTGATGTGCGAACCAAAGTGGGGGAGGGAACAACTTTCACACTCTACTTTCCTGTGACGCGGGAAGAACCGGCCGCAGCGCCGCAGAAGTTGCCTGTAGAACGATACATGGGCAATGGAGAATTGATCCTGGTGGTGGATGATGTCAAGGGGCAGCGGGATATGGCGTCAGAAATGCTGGGAAAGCTGAATTACAAAATTGCCAGCGTCGCCAGCGGCGAGGAGGCAGTTGAATATTTAAAAAAACAGGAGGCTGATCTTCTTGTTCTCGATATGATTATGGACCCCGGCATGGATGGTCTGGATACGTATCGGAGCGTCCTGAACATTAATCCGAAACAAAAGGCGATCATCGTCAGCGGGTTTTCTGAAACGGCGCGCGTCAATGAAGCTCAGGCGTTGGGCGCTGGTGAATACGTGAAAAAACCCTATATTCTGGAAAAACTGGGGCTTGCTGTGCGGAAGGAACTGGATAAAAAGAGATGATGACATCTCATTAGGAGTGAATAAATGAAAAAAATATTGAAGTACGGGCTGCTGGTTATCGTTGCTGTCGTCGTTCTGCTGACGGCATTTTATTTCCTTTTTCCGGAATCTGTTTTCAGGATAGCGGTTGATGCACAGCGGCGCGCAGCCGATCTGGTCAGGAAGGAAGTTCAGGTCGACAATCACCGGATCGCATACCTGGAAGGCGGGAAGGGAGAAACCGTTATCCTCCTTCATGGATTTGGCGCCAACAAGGACAGCTGGCTTGCGTTTGCCAAATATTTGAAAGGCTATCATCTGGTGATACCCGACATTCCCGGTTTCGGAGAAAGCTCACGGGCGCCGACGGATCATTATGGTATGGAAAGCCAGGTGGCGCGCATTAACCGGTTTGCAGAGGCGCTGAAGCTTGATAAATTCCATCTGGCGGGAAATTCAATGGGCGGCGCTCTTGCTGCAAGCTACAGTGCAAAACACGCCCGGAGAGTTCTAACGCTTGCCCTCCTGGCCCCGGCCGGAGTGCCCTCGCAGAAGAAAAGCGAGTTTGTCATACAAATGGAAAAAGGCCGGAATCTGCTGCTGCCCGGCAATGAAAAAGAGTACGATGATCTTCTGGCCTTGATTTTTGTCCAGCCACCCCCCATCCCCGCGCCTTTTAAGAAAATATTTATGGCCGATATGGCCGAACACAAAGAGTTTAATGGAAAAATATGGAAGGACTGGCAGCCCGAAAAATTCTCTCTGGCCCCGGCTCTGCCCCTCATTTCGTCACCGGTCCTGATTATGTGGGGAGATCAGGACAAAATTGTGGACGTGGGGGGCGTTGCTTTTCTGGAAAAGCATCTGAAGACTTCCCGATCAGTCATTTTGAAAGACACGGGTCATACCCCGATGATCGAAAAACCTGAAGAATCGGCAAAGGCTTATCTAAGCTTTCTGAAAGAATATTCCATGATGAAAGGTAACCAGAAATGAAACGCATCGCAAACATTTTACATTCGGATTAATAGGCTTGGTCATCCTTATCAGCGCCTGTTCCCGGGATGATATTTACAGTAAAAACTTCATCCGACATGAGCCAGATGATCACTTTTCGGGGGGCTTCCGTGAATGAGATCAGGCAGAACGCATTGAAGAAAAATACAATATTCGGGTTGTTTGTACGGCGGCCAGTTGCGATATTATCAGAGGCGCAAGCGGCCACAATCAATATATCCAATAATTGCAACCAGGATGTAACCGTGTCAGCCTATTCGATTCGAGAAGCAAGCGCAGGCTATCTATTGGCGGAGCAAATAACGTTACTGTCCGCATCAGCATGAACGCAGAGAACTCAAATGCATGCAGTATATCCGTCACTGAATAACAGCTGCCGATTAACCGATTGGAGAAAGTGCATCCGGGGACGCCCCTGAGACAGCAAGTTACTCGAACCAACATGTGAATTAATGGCGCATGCTTCGGTCGATATAACGGCCTGCCAGATGAGGGGTCGGGATTGGACGTTGAGTCGGAACCATCGATCGTCAATATTTTGATAATGAGTTCAATGGACTCTCCCATGATTTTCAGACGGTATTAAAAACGATGACCCAGCGTCTGAGAGTGACAACCGATGCTCTGATGGAATGTCAGAAAAAGCTCAATAAGTAATCATGTTGTAGAAAGCAGATCATGATCAGTCCCGCAGAGTTTTTATTTTATTTCATCGGATGAATCAATTGCTATGCCGCCGTTTACTATTCCATGAATGTGCCGGAAAATCAGGGTTTAAACGCGGGTCTTCATGAGGCGATGATCGGGACAGGTCTGTTTATCGGTCCGGCCTTTGGCGCGGCCACCCTCTATCTTTTCCCCGCCGCTATCGGCGCCTGGTCCGTGGGCGGTCTGCTTTGCCTCGGCTTTTCCGGCTTGCTGTTTGTGAGGCATTACCGGAAAAAATCATAATGTCCGTATGGTCTTCATGTGATCAATTCGCTTCTGGATGAGCGCGTCCGTGCCGATATCTTCGCGATAGGCAACCGGGCCTTTCACGGCTTTGACGCCTTCTTCGGCGATCAGGCGCGCGGCGTCCAGCGTATCGGCAATGCCGACAATGCCGATGGCGCGCGACGAACTCAAATACAGTCCATCTTCTTTTTGATCCACGGATGAATAATACAGCCTCGCTTTCCCCACATCGCCTATTTCAATCTTCGCGCGGGACGAGGCCGCATCGGGATGATCGGCAGGCAGGCCGTAGCCTTTGGGCACAACGTATTTGCAGACGGTTGCTTTGGGCGCAAATTCAATCTTCAGCTGATCCAGGGTTCCGGCAATGATGTGACGGCATATTTCCACAAAGTCCGTTTGAAGAAGCGGCAGAATGTTCATGGCTTCGGGGTCGCCGAAGCGCGCGTTGTATTCCAGAAGCTTCGCGCCGTTTTTGGTGGCGATAAAGCCGCCATACATGACGCCCTTGTAGGGGCTGCCTGTTTCTTTCAACAGTGCCGCCGCAACCTGTCTGGTAATCTCCAGGCCTTCCTCGATATCCGACGGCTTCACAAAGGGCATGGAATGATCGGGCATGGAGTAAGAACCCATGCCGCCGGTGTTCGGGCCGCGGTCGCCGTCAAATCGCCTTTTGTGATCCTGCACCAGCGGAGTTTCCACAACGGTTTTGCCGTCGCACAGGCATTGCAGCGAAAATTCCTCGCCGTCGAATTTTTCCTCAACGATGACGGATGCGCTTTCCTTCAGAATCTGACCGCATAATTTCAGCGCTTCTTCCTTCGTGGCAAAATGATCGCCCTGAACCAGCACGCCTTTGCCGCCGGTCAGTCCGTCCGGCTTGAGGACAATGCCGTCGAGTTCATTCAAAAAGGCCTTTATGCCGTCGATGGCCGCAAATACTTTGAATTGCGGATTGCCGGGGATGTTGTATTTGCCCACCAGATTACGGGTAAACGACTTGGATGTTTCCAGTCGCGCCAGGCTCTTGTTGGGGCCGACGGCCGGAATGCCGCACGCGGCCAGCGCATCAACAACGCCGTTTCCCAGCGGATCTTCCGGGCCGATCACGGCGAATTCTACTTTGTTTTCCATTGCAAAGCCGGTGATCGCTTTCAGGTCCGAATAGCTGCCGGGCATGATCTGTGTTGAGAGAGACGCAATTCCCGGGTTATTGGCTTTCATAAACGAAAACAGGCGGGGATGCAGGCTGGATCGTGAAAGAGCTTCGGCCATCGCGTGTTCGCGCGCGCCGTTTCCGACAAGTAGTATGTTAGGCATGATGATTGCTGCTCCAAAAATAATTTCACGGTTTAATAGCGGAAAAAAACTTTTAAGTCAAATGGCAGGAACGGGATTGGGCATTGACGGGAATAAAATGCTTGACTGTTTCAGTTAAGAACATGATAATTGCGGGCCGCAAATGGACGGGGTACATTATTGAAGAGGTGCAGCGATGAAAAAGTTATGTTTCATGTGTGGATTGTTCGTTATTTTTGCCATGGGTTGCAGTCAGCCGGTTCTCAGGCAGGATGTTCCTGTCTCGACTAATCCGATGGGCGCCAGAATATATGCCAACGGCCAGTTTGTGGGAACAACGCCTGCGTCCGTTTCTCTGGAGCGGGACCGCAATCACATCCTGACGCTCGTTAAGGACAAATACCGTCAGGAAGACGTGATTATCGAAAAAAAGTATCAGAAAGAAAAAGTCTATCTCAATTCGATCTCCGCGGGCGTCAATTCCGGACTCTTCTTCAAGGACCCCAGGATGGGCATTGGCTCTACCATGAGTTCAATCTCCTCACAGGAAGATACAGGCGCGGCTTTTGTTCTGACGCCTCCGGCTGTGAAGATCACCCTGACGCCAATTTCGGGCTCTGCCCTGGAAGTTTCCGGTCAGCCGCAGACGACGCAATCGAAATCTTCGGAGACGATGGCCGCATCATCGGATGACTCTGATGTTGATAAGGTGCAGATGGCCGGGGGGATTGCCAAAATCGGAGCTGCCGCGGCTCTTTCGCAGGTTAAACCTCTGGAAAAGAATGTGGAAACATCCTCGTCATCCAGAAGCTACGTTCAATCCGACGGTACAAGGGTTACGGAAAAATCAGGCACCTCTGTCGGAATGAGCGTCAATCCGGCGGCGCTTATTGATGTCATCGATGTTTTGTTTAAATAAAATATTAATGGCCTGAGGGCATTTTAATTTTGCAGGAGAGATTTGATATGAAAAGATTTATGCCGTTGTTTGTGTTTGTCCTGATTCTTTCTGCCTCAGTTAATGTTTTGGCGGCGAATATTGCCGCTGTGGATAAAGTGAGCATCCTGATGCCCAGAGAAAAGGTATTGTCTATTCTGGGCGCTCCCCGGGAGACGGTAACGCTGGCCAAAGGATTAAAAGTTGAAGTCTATCCGGTGGAGTCCGCATTTCCGCTCATCCATTCCGGTTGTATCTATGGCAAGGAAGGACTTCTGATGGGACAATCCTTTGTGTTTCAGGGCCACGAAACGGCCAAAATTGCCGAACATTTGAAAAAGAACGGCTTCAAACCATTGCCTGAACAGGGAGGCGCCCTGCGTTTGGCCGGTATTGATGATGATACCGGACGGCCTCTGGTGGCGGTTATTGCCGAGAATGACAATTTGACGACGATTACAACATTTGAAAAGGTTTTTTACGAGGCTCACGTCAGGTAACCTGCAAATTTCAATCAGACAGCAGGAAATCCATGGTTTTGAATAATACGAGCCCAATGAATTTCAGCCCGATGATATGGCCTGGAAAGCGCTGTATCTTTTTTATTTGTAATCTGATAAATTGATGACCATCACTAATAACGGAAAGGTTTGATTTCTTGGTTTTGAGTTCAGATATCATCGTGTTGGTCATTCTTTTTTTGTTTTCCGGATTTTTTTCTTCCGCGGAGGCTGCGCTGCTTTCGCTGTCAGACCTGCATCTGCATAAAATGAAGTCGGACAATTATCCTTTTTTGAATTCCGTGTTGAAGCTGCTGGATAATCCCCGGCGACTGCTCATTACGATCGTCACCAGCAATGAAGCCGTCAATATCAGCATCTCCATTCTGGCTGCCTCTCTGTTCATCAGTCTGTTTGGCGTTGAAGGACAATGGATTTCGATCATCGTGACGTCCGTTGTGTTGTTTCTGGCCGGTGAAGCCATTCCCAAAACGTTCGGCGTGACTTACCCCATGCAGATTGCATCCGCCGTGTCGCCGCTTTTACTGCTGATTTCCCGTCTGGAATTTCCCATCGTCGCCGCGCTGGAAAAAACCCCGGGGTTGATTTTAAAGCGGCTGGATAAGCGCAAGACCCGGGACATGGATGTTTTAATGGAGGACGAATTCAAACACCTGATTGATGCGGGGAGCAAAGAAGGCGTTGTGGATGAATCGCAGAAAGAACTTATCAAAACCATTTTTGAATCCGGTGATCAGCCGGTGACGGATATTATGATTCCCCGCGTGGATATGTTCTGCCTGTCTCTGGATATGGAGGCTTCCGACATTGTCCGGGAGGTTGTGCGCAACCGGTATGAGCGGGTGCCGGTTTATCGGGATGACCGCGACGACATTATCGGCATTCTTTTTGCCCGCGATTTGCTCAATAAAGCCTTGCGCTCCGGGGCATCGGCCCCCATTGAGAAATTGATGGCCAAACCCTATTTTGTTCCGGAGAGTAAAACCATTAACGGCCTGCTTCATGATTTTCAGGAAAAGTCGATCCAGATTGCCATTGTGGTGGATGAGTATGGCGGGGTGTCGGGGCTGGTGACGCTGGAGGATATTCTGGAACATTTGTTTGAAGAAGCTTACGGTGATGATGAACCGGCCAACTGCGGCTGCGATATTGTGGACGCCAACACCATGATTGTTCCCGGCAAGATGCCGATGGAGCAGGTCAATGATCTGCTCTCCGCCTCTTTGCCGCAGGATGAATTTGATACCATCGGGGGCTTTGTTCTGCATTTGTTCGGGAAAATGCCCGAGCGCGGCGAATGTATTGATTTTGAAAACTATCATTTCCGGATCGAGAGCATCGGCAAAACCAGGATACTCAAAATCCGGATTGAAAAAGAAACACAAACCCCGGCGGAGGCGGACGCATGAGCCTTTATCTGATCATTGCTCTTATCCTGATCTGTCTGCTTCTGGAGGCCCTTTATTCCGGCGGCGAGGTGGCCTTGTTTTCCTCTGACATCAACAAAATAAAGTATTACGCGCGCCGGGGATCTCGGGCCGCCCTGCAGGCTGTTAAATTAAAAGAACATCCCGAATGGTTTATTTCGACTGCGCTCATCGGCACGAATCTGGCGATTATTGTTGCCTCTACACTGGCCACCGGGCTTTTGATTAAATATTTCGGCGCAAAGTCGGGAGAACAAATTGCTTTCGCTGTTATGCTGCCGATCTTGTTTATCATTATTGTTGTCCGCAGTATTTTTCAGCATTACCCGGAGTTCATGGCCATCAAGGTTGCCCATTTTATCCGTCTGTCGTCCTTTGTCTTTTATCCGCTGGCTTATTTTGTCGCGGCGATATCCAGAGGCGCGGTCAACATTTCCTTTAATCAAAAGGAGATGCCATCCTCCTACATCACCAAAGAAGGTTTGAAATATATTTTGGGTGAAAAGACAGAAGGCAGTGATATTCTGACAACGGAAAAAGAAATGGTCAGCCGTGTTTTTGATTTTTCCGAGCTTACGGCGGAAAAGATCATGGTGCCTGTTTCCGCGTTGACGGCCCTGCCGCAAACGATGAAGATCGAAGAAGCGGCTCAAGTGGTCGCGGCAAAAAAATATATGCGCATTCCCGTCTATTCGGATACGGCTTATAATATCGTCGGCATATTACATTATTTCGATCTTCTGGATATGCTGTTGAAACAGCAGCAAACGCAGGGCGTCGCGTCCGGTATGTCCACAGTGGCTGACTGCATGCGGACGGATGTGTTTTACGTTCCGAAAACAAAAAAGGCCGGTCCGCTGTTGATGGATATGCAGCAAAAACGCGAGCACATGGCCGTGGTGGTTGATGAGTATGGCGGCGCGGTCGGCATTGTCACGATGGAAGATATCGGAGAGGAAATTGTCGGCAGCATCGATGAGGAATATAACACGGGTGAAAAACTATACAAAAAAATGGCTGCCGGACGATATTTGATTAACGGCCGGATGAAAATTGACGATCTGAATCAAATCTTGTTGACAAGACTGCCCGAAGGCAATTATGAAACCCTCGGCGGTTTTCTGGTGCAGCAGGCGGGCAGAATTCCCCTGCGTCGGGAAAGGTTTGAATGGGGCGGCATGATCTTTATTATTGAAAACGCCGATCAGAAAGCCGTCAGGGAAGTGCTGGTGATTTTCCCGCCGCCATTGGAAGGGCCGCGGATACAAACGGTATGAGGTGAAAGCAATTGATGCAAAGTAATGAATTTTGCGCGCTTATTTTAGCGGCGGGGAAGGGCGCCCGCATGCAATCGGATATGGCCAAAGTGCTTCATGTGCTCAACGGCAAACCGCTGTTGTATTATTCAATCAAGGCGGCGCGAGATACGGGAGCGCAAAAAATTATTGTGATTGTCGGCCATCAGTCGGAGAAAGTCAGGGAAGTGTTTTCTGATCCGGATTTGATTTTTGTAGAACAGATGCCGCAACTGGGAACCGGACATGCCGTGATGCAGGCCGGTAAAGCGCTGGAAGGATACCAGGGTTTGACGGTCATTCTCTGCGGCGATGTGCCGCTTTTGAAACCGGAGACAATCCGGTGTTTGATCAAAAATCATCAGGAGGCCTGCGCCTGCGTGACGGTGCTGACCACCGAACCGCCCGGCCCCCATGCTTACGGCCGCATTGTGAAAAACCGTCAGGGCGATATTCTGAAAATTGTCGAGCATCGGGACGCCACTGAGAAAGAAAGAGAAATTTTGGAAATCAATACGGGAATCTATTGTGTTGATACACCTTTTTTGTTTGCCGCCCTGGCTCAGGTCAAAAATGATAATCAGCAAAAAGAATATTACCTGACCGATATCGTGGAAATCGCCCGCCGGGAGGGCCGGAAGGCCCATGCCTGTTTGACCGCGGATTATGTGGAAGTTATGGGGATTAATACCCTCGATGAGCTTACGAAGGCGGGTGAGTATTTATTGGGCGATAGGCGATAGGCGAATAGTGGATAGTGGATAGTGGATGGTAAAAAGCTCATAGCAAAAAGAAAGGCGATGGGCGATGGGCGATTTGTGTTCAATATGATTGATGTTATTCAGGGCAAAGCCCTGCTCGCGCCGCTCGCTGGCATTACGAATTTGCCGTTTCGGCTGATTGCCCGTGAGTTCGGCTGCCGGTTTTGTTTCACGGAGATGATCAGTGCCAACGGCCTGATTCGTGAATCATCAAAAACAATAGAATATCTAAAAACCTGTCCTGAAGATCAGCCTCTCGGGGCTCAGATTTTCGGCGCCGACCCCGCCCTGATGGCCGAGGCGGCGAAATTTGTTGCCGGGCATCATTCTGATTTAATAGACATTAATATGGGTTGTCCGGTCAGAAAAGTCGTCAAAACCGGCGCAGGCGCCATGCTGATGAAAGACCCCCTCCTGGCCGGAAAAATCATTGCGGCTGTAGTCAACGCGGTAGACATCCCTGTAACGGTCAAAATTCGTTCCGGATGGAGCCCGGAGTCCATCAATGCCGTGGAGATGGGCAGGATTGCCGAGGATGCAGGTGCTGCGGCCATCATTGTTCATGGCCGGACGGCCGATCAGGGGTTTTCCGGACACGCCGACTGGGGGGTTATAGCTCAAGTAAAACGAGCCGTTAAAATTCCGGTGATCGGCAACGGCGATATCCGCGAGCCCGCGGATGCGCTCAGCATGCGCTCGGAAACGGGCTGTGACGCGGTGATGGTTGGCCGGGCCGCCCTGGGAAATCCATGGCTATTTCGGGGAATTGATCAGTTATTCAATGGTGTCTCGGGTCGTTACCATCCCTCCTTGCACGAGCGGCAGACTCTCATTGAAAAACATTGGGAGATGGAGACGCAGATTTACGGTCGGCGAATCGCGGGCAGAACTTTCCGTAAACATTTACTTTGGTACACGAAAGGATTAACGGGTTCAGGGCGTTTCAGGGAAAAAGTGGGAAGAATGACGGACAGTCGTGAAATTTTGTCGGAGCTGGATCGGTATTTTGAAGCGCTCGCCAAGTCGCAAACCGAATTAATGACTTGACATTTCAGGTATGAATTGGCATAAATGAAACCAAATTTGAGGTAGCATCACAGATATATAGACTCTATAAAAAGGACTGAAACGAACGTGGAAAATACAAAATTTACTGAACTTGAAGATAAAATTAAAAATATTGTTAGTGAACAGGTTTTTTTGAAGAAACAGATTTCAACTTTGGAGGAAGCACTAAAAAATAAAGAATCGGAGATAGCAGAATACAAAGGTAAACTTAATGTATTAGATGAGGAAAGGAACAGCGTACGCACAAGGGTGGATTCATTGCTTGATTTACTTGCAGATATAGAGGTGGTAAAATAAGCTTCCAGGGCGTGGATTTTGAAAAAGCGTTACGAAATTAAAATTTTAGGGCGGGAACTTGCGGTTTTGAGTGATGCAGAAGATGAACAAGTGGCCAATGTTGTTCGATTTGTTAATGAAAAAATGGAAGATATCATGCAGTCGAACGATGAACTCCGGACAGTGGATGTGGCCATCCTGGCAGCTTTGAACATTTCAGAAGATTATTTAAAATTAAAGGGAGTTAATCAGGACTTATGTGAGCAACTGACGCATCGGTCCGAAAAGCTTATTCAGTTAATAGAAAACGCAAGTTGATTAAAATTTATTTACCCCTGCGATGTGCGTGATTGTCATTTGTTTTTGAGCCAACACTTTGAACCTGGGGCCTATACTTGTTTGCGGTGTGCATGTCCGCCTTGTTCCGCTGGTCGGGTGGCGGAAAGCCTGAAACAAACAAAACCGGGCGCCCACTTTTATAAAAGGTTCAAAATCGTGATGGACACGGCATAGGCGGGGGTTTTTATTGCCTTCCTTTTTTCCTTTCCCATTGATGTAACTTTAAAATTACAATGAACCATGAATCCTTCGGCAAGGTTTTTAATGAAAGCCTGTCGGAAGGTTTAAATATAATCCTGTCGAAGGAGGCGGTCTGATTTTCGGGAAAAACATTGTTCAGACAGTTAATTCAACAGGATAAAAGAGGAGGTAATAACCATGTTGGAGGGCGGTTTGTTTGTCCTGTTTATAGTCGTAGCGGTTTTGGCGGGCGCCATAGTCGGTTNNGCGTATTGTCGAGGAATCCAAGAAAGAAGCAGAGACACTTAAAAAAGAAGCGATTCTACAGGCCAAGGAAAATCTGCTGAAGATGAAGGCGGATTTTGACCAGGAAACGAAAGACATTAAAAATGATCTGGAAGGACTGGAACGGCGCATCCGGGTTAAAGAAGAAAATGTGGATAAGCGCATTGATACCCTGTCGCAAAAAGAATCCAATATTGAAAATCGTGAAAAATCACTGAACCAGAAGGAAAACGCTCTGGAGGAAAAACACCGCCGCCTGGATGCAATGGTGGAAGAGCAAAAAGACAAGCTGGAGAAGATTGCCGGTATTACACCCGAAGAGGCCAAAAATATTCTGATTCAGTCGATGGAGTCGGAAGCCAAACGGGACGCGGCAGTGCTTGTTCGTAAAATTGAAGAGGAAGCTAAACTCACGGGCGACCGGAAGGCGCGTGAAATCATCGCCTATTCCATTCAACGGTATGCGGGAGATTATGTCGCGGAGCACACGGTGTCCGTGGTCAATCTGCCCAGTGAAGAAATGAAAGGCCGCATCATCGGCCGTGAAGGCCGCAATATCCGGGCGATTGAAGCAGCCACCGGCATTGATCTGATTGTTGATGACACGCCGGAAGCGGTGGTGCTTTCCAGTTTCGACCCCGTCAGAAGGGAAGTAGCCCGCATATCGCTGGAGCGGCTCATTCAGGACGGCCGCATTCATCCCGGCCGGATTGAGGAAATTGTCAAAAAAGTGGAAAAAGAGGTTGAACAAATCATCCGTGAAACGGGTGAAAAAGCGTCTTTCGACTGCGGTGTCCACGACATTCATCCGGAAATTATCAACATGCTGGGCGCGCTGAAATACCGCACCAGCTACTCTCAAAATGTTCTGCAGCATTCTATTGATGTGGCTTATCTGACGGGGCTCATGGCCGCCGAACTGAAAATGAACATCAAGGAGGCCAAGCGCGCGGGGTTGCTGCATGATATCGGCAAGGCGGTTGACCACAAAATTGAAGGAACGCACGCGGCCATCGGCGCCGACTTTGCCAAGCGTTTCGGTGAAAGTCCGCGCATCGTTCAGGCGATTGCCACCCATCACGACGACGGACGCAATAACACGCTGCTGGGCGTTCTGGTGCAGGCGGCAGACACCCTGTCGGCAGCCCGGCCCGGAGCGCGCCGTGAAATGCTGGAAACCTATGTTCATCGTTTGGAGGAACTGGAAAAGATTGCTCATTCCTTCAACGGCGTCGATAAGTGCTTCGCGATTCAGGCGGGTCGTGAAATCCGCATTATGGTGGAAAATGAAAAGATTTCCGATAATGATACCGTGATGCTGTGCAACGACATCATCAAGAAAATTGAAAACGAGATGACGTATCCGGGACAGATCAAGGTAACGGTTATCCGGGAAACGCGCGTATCCAATTTTGCCAAGTAGCGTGTGCAAAGAATAGAGTGAAACATGAAGATTCTTTTTATCGGCGATATTGTCGGCAAGCCGGGGCGCAGGGCGGTTAAAGAACTGCTGCCGTCTCTGGTCGGTACGCATGCTGTTGATCTGGTCATCGCCAATTGTGAAAATGCCGCGGCCGGTTTTGGCGTGACCCGGGATATTGTCGAAGAACTGTATGAGGCGCACATTGACATCCTGACCTCCGGTAATCACATCTGGGATAAGAAAGAAGTGCTGGAGTATATCGAAGATTATGAAACGCTGCTGCGTCCGGCTAATTATCCGGGGGCGGTGCCGGGTAAAGGTTCGGTATTAATGCCGACCGCCGCAGGCGATTACGTGGGTGTGCTCAATCTGGCCGGCCGGATTTTCATGGCGCCGATTGACTGTCCTTTTGTCACGGCCAAAAAAGAAATTGCCCGGCTGAAAGCCAAAACCAATGTCATTATTGTCGATATCCACGCGGAGGCGACATCAGAGAAGAAGGCTTTGGGCTGGTATCTCGACGGCGAGGTGTCCGCGGTGCTGGGCACGCACACGCATGTCCAGACGGCGGATGATGAAGTTCTGACGGGCGGCACGGCTTATATCAGCGACGTTGGAATGACCGGGCCTTTCGATTCCGTGATCGGCATTAAAAAAGACACCATCATTGAAAGATTCTTAACGCAGATCCCCAATAGATTTGACGTGGCCAAAAATGATATCCGCCTGCAGGGGGTCCTCATGGATATTGATGCGCAAACCGGCCGCGCCAAAGCTATCGAGAGGATCAGTATTAAATTAAAAGAATAATGGAGGCAACGGAGGATGAAAAGCGCTTATGAGGTTCTAAAGGAAAGAGGTTTTGTCGAGCAGATCACGGACGAGGCCTTGATTACCGAGCTTTTCGCCAAAGGCCCCGTGACCTGTTACATCGGCTTTGATCCCACCGCCACCAGTCTCCATATCGGTTCTCTGGTGCCTATCATGGCGCTGGCGCACATGCAGAAAAACGGCAATCAGCCCATCGCGTTGGTCGGCGGCGGCACCGGGCTGATTGGCGATCCCAGCGGCAAGACGGAAATGCGCCAGGTGCTCACCCGCGAGCAGATTGACTACAACGCGCAGTGCCTGGGCAAACAGCTTTCTCAGTATCTCGATTTTTCCGAAGGCCGCGCGCTTCTCCTCAATAATGCCGACTGGCTTACCAAGATCAACTACATTGAATTCCTGCGCGATATCGGACGGCATTTCAGCGTCAACAAAATGCTGGCGGCGGAAAGCTACAAAATCCGTCTGGAGAAGGGGCTGAACTTTATCGAGTTCAACTACATGCTCCTGCAGGGCTATGATTTTCTGTATCTGTTCCAGCATTATGGCTGCGCTCTGCAAATGGGCGGCAACGACCAGTGGGGCAATATCGTGGCCGGGATCGACCTGGTCCGCCGTGTCGAGGGCAAGCAGGCCTACGGCATCACCTTCCCGCTCATCACCACATCGCTGGGCACGAAGATGGGGAAGACCGAGAAAGGCACCGTGTGGCTCGACGGCAGGCTCACCTCGCCCCACGAGTACTACCAGTACTGGATCAATTCGACCGACGACGACGTGGAGCGCTTCATGGCCCTCTTCACCTTCCTGCCCATCGAGGAGGTTCGAGAGGTCAGCACTCTCAACGACGCCGATCGCAACAAGGCCAAGGCGGTGCTCGCCTTCGAGGCCACGAAGGTGACCCACGGGGAAGAGGCGGCCGTGGGGGCCTGGCGGGCCGCATCGGCTGCATTCGGGACGAAGCCCGTGGAGGCCTCGCTCTTTCCCTCGAGCACGATCCCCCGCCGGAAGGCCGAAGCCGACGTGTCGGCCATCCCTGCCGTCGAGAAGCGCCGCGAGGACTTCCAGGACGGCATTGCCGCCTTCGAGCTCTTCCACGAGGTGGGGCTCTGCAAGTCCCGCGGCGAGGCCCGGCGCAACCTCGAGCAGGGCGGCGGTTACGTCAACGGCGAGCCGATAAAAACATTTGACGAAAAGATCGGACTGTGTCATATAACGAGCGACGGTGAGATTCTACTGAGAAAAGGCAAGAAGACGTACTTCCGCATTGTCGTACGCTAATCCCCGTTTTCGTTCTGGGGACAATCTCACAAGCCCATTAAAAAAGTTTGAAATTTTTACTTGACATATGTATTTAGTCGAGTATAATGATCTCTTTCCAGCGACGGATCGGTTGTTTTTTCCGTCGAAAAAGTTCTTGACAAGAGAAGGCCTTTGAATTAAACGAATAGGCTCTTTTCAACGGTCTTTGACAATTGAATACAGGGAAGGATGTTTTTCTGGGTCCGCTTTGAGTTGTTTAAATTTGATCAAAATCACTAGTATAAAAACTGGAGAGTTTGATCCTGGCTCAGAACTAACGCTGGCGGCGTGCCTAACACATGCAAGTCGTACGAGAAAGTCGGCTTCGGCCGATGAGTACAGTGGCGCACGGGTGAGTAGCGCGTGGGTAATCTGCCCCTCGGTCAGGAATAACCCGCCGAAAGGCGGGCTAATACCCGATAACACTGACGCTCTGCGGAGTGTCTTTCAAAGAAGGCCTCTGTTTACAAGCTTTCACCGGAGGATGAGCCCGCGTACCATTAGCTAGTTGGCAGGGTAATGGCCTACCAAGGCAACGATGGTTAGCTGGTCTGAGAGGA
>DFZJ01000141.1:0-232 GCA_002382045.1 Syntrophaceae bacterium UBA4059 | reverse complement strand
TCGGAATCATTGGGCGTAAAGCGCGCGCAGGCGGCTTGGTAAGTCAGATGTGAAATCCCTGGGCTTAACCCAGGAAGTGCATTTGATACTGCCTCGCTAGAGTACGGGAGAGGAAAGTGGAATTCCTGGTGTAGAGGTGAAATTCGTAGATATCAGGAGGAACACCGGTGGCGAAGGCGACTTTCTGGCCCGATACTGACGCTCAGGCGCGAAAGCGTGGGGAGCAAACAGG
>DFZJ01000159.1 GCA_002382045.1 Syntrophaceae bacterium UBA4059 | reverse complement strand
CGTTAGGGTGATGGAACATCCACAATAGGAGGTATTGCATGGGGTTACTTGATGGTTTTGAGAAATTGATTAACGAACACGGCTCTGCGGTCATACTCAAGGAGCGCATTGCGCTAGCGAATGACAAGTATTCGGCTCTTGAAGTGGAGGTAAATGCGCTCCGCTCTGAGAATGAGACACTTCATCGCGATAACGGCAAGCTTAAAGAGACGGTACGGGTACTCGAAGAAAAACTCTCTCACAATAATGCTCCATTCAAGTTTGATGAAAAAACCGGAACATTTATTAATTCCGCTGACGGTCTACGCTATTGCGCAAAATGCAAAGCAAAAAACAATTTGTCCCCATTAAAAAATGGCTCTTATGGTTGGGAGTGCCCTGTTTGCGATTCCAAATTTTCCGATCCAGAGAGACCAAGGTCTATGGGCGTACGTGTGTCACGTGGATAAGTACAAGCCCCTAACCACTGCATCCAGCCGACGCCGAGCATCTGCGGCGGATTTCATGAAAACTTTGTGGCGGCGTCGGCTGATGCATGACGTTCGGCGGGAATTCTAAATTTGAAACTGCTATCGAAAGGGGAACGATGAATGAAAATGAATAAAATTGAAGAAGCAATCATTGAAGGAACTAAAGTAGCCCAGCGTGAATATGACGCAATGACTGGCTGGTGGCTATCTCACGGTCCTGAATCATACATAATGTGTATCGTTGCAAATAAAATCGGGAAAAAAGCTGATTATTCCGTTTTTATTGAGGCATCACCCAAAAAGATTCTATCCGAGCGTGAGGAAAAACTAAGAGGGCGTCGTCCATCGAATTATGGTCAGCGTTTTGATATAGTCGTATGGAATAAGAGCAGGAATGACATACGTGCAATTATAGAAATTAAGCGTGCCTGGAGTATGGCGAATTTGAGCGGAGATCGTGAAAAAATATTAAAATATATGAAGTCAAATAAGTTTGTTAAGGCTGGATACCTTCTGGCATATACGGAGGCTAAAGGTCTAAAGCGTGGTGATACTCTGAATAATAGACTTGATCATTGGGCTCAGGGGTTAAATTGCCGTCTTGTTGGTTCATTTATTGATGAGAAGGGTGATGGCCAATGGGGATGGGCTGTTGGTCTTTTTCGGATCAACACCTAATAATTAAAATGTAAAAAAACCGAACCCGTCGCTCAAGCTGATCGCCGCTTCGCGGTTCCGGCTTAGCTTTTCTTTATGGACACACAAATAACAAATTACAAGCATATGAGGACTGACTGATGTTTAATAGGAGAACATTCGCAGATATGAGGAGAGCGGGCTTTGGTGTCGGCGTATCAAAGTCAAAGATGACAAAGGCCATGATTGAGATCCTATCACAATTGCCAAATGGTACCGCCAATCTCAAAGATGTTGTAGTAGATCATTTGGGTTTGTTAGGGCAAATGTCACCCTCACGAGATATAAACGCGGCGTGGAATGAAGCAAAAAAGAAAGTAGCCAATCAGTTCCCGGAAAAATTTGTTTTGGGTGCCAGAGGCGTCCTGCAATGGAATGATGATTCTGTTAAGATTTTGGATAAAAAGATCTCTTCTGCAAATTTCCGCAAACTGAATGAAATTGCGGAGGCTGAAAATTGCACAGTAGATAAGCTTGTATCCAAACTGATATTAAAATATCGCCGAGAGAAGCCATAACCAGTCGCTCCACCAGACGCCGGGAAACATCGCGGTTTTTGGTTCAATATCCGGGCGGCGCTGGTGAGCTTTTCGTTAGCCGAAAACGTGAAGTATAGGGAGTATAGGTATGTACTATGCAGTCAGGAATCTTTTGAATAGTAAGGATTATTCACCTATCGAGTCCTTTACCCTGCCAGCGAGCCAGCCGCTTTGCGGGCCAGTGCCGCGCTATCTTTTCGCTTCGCGTGTCGGCCCATATCTGGAAAAGTCCACTGGTGGACCGCACAGTCTCTGGAAGCACCAGTCCGTGGCCCTCGATCACCTGGGACAAGGGATGAACGTTGTCGTCTCCACAGGTACTGCTTCGGGAAAGAGTCTCATTTTCCGTTCGGCTGTATTCCACCGGGTGTTGCTGCATGAAAGGGACAGAGTGCTCGTCTTTTATCCCCTTAAAGCCCTTGCCGCAGATCAACTGCGAGGATGGCGGATGATGGCAGAGGGGCTTAATCTCGATGGAGAGATTATTGGGCGTATCGACGGCTCTGTGCCACTGAAGGAAAGGGATGCGATCTTACAGCGCAGCCGAATCGTCACCATGACTCCGGACGTCTTTCATGCATGGATGATGTCGCGGCTCGCGATCGCTGAAATTAAGGCTTTCTTGCGCAATGTCGGAATGATTGTTTTAGATGAGGCCCATACGCTTGAGGGAGTGTTTGGCAGTAATTTCGCATTTCTACTTCGCCGTTTGATGGCCGCTCGCAAGTTTCTAAGGAGTGATGAGGAGGAAGATAATAGCATCCAATTCATCGCCGCCACGGCGACTATCGCCAACCCTGAGACCCATATGAAGGCCTTAACGGGACTTGAATTCAAGGTAGTGTCAGAACAGCAAGACGGATCGCCTCGGGCGGAACGGTACTGCGCCCATATAGTTTCTCCAGTCGGGGAAGAGATGCTGTTGGCGCGATTAATTCACCTCAGCCTTCTTGCACATGGAAAGAGTGGGGGTTTCATAACTTTCGTCGATTCGCGCAAGGGCGTTGAGTCTCTGGTCCGTGCGAGCCGGGCAGAACTGGAACAGATTATTGGAAGTGATGCCGTGATGCCCTACAGGGCAGGATATGACAGCAGGGACCGGCAGGAGATTGAGCAGCGGTTGCAGAATGGTACCCTGCGTGGAGTGGTCTCTACGTCAGCGTTGGAATTAGGCATTGACCTTCCTCACCTTTTGGTGGGAATCAACGTCGGCGTGCCACCAACACGCAAGACATACCGGCAGCGCCTGGGTCGTGTTGGTCGTTCCGACGACGGTGCTTTCCTTATAATCGCTCCCTCAAACGCTTTCACCCGCTATGGGACATCCTTTCGAGAATACCACGACATGTCGGTGGAGCCCTCCTACCTCTATCTGGATAACCGCTTCATGCAATTTGCCCACGCCCGATGTTTGATCGACGAGTTGGATGCTATGGCTGCCGGCACCGTTTTACCGACCCGCGTGCATTGGCCGCAAGGATTCAAAGAGATATTCAGCGCAGCAAAACCTGGAGGATACCGTCCGTCCGAGTTTGATGCCATCGCCCAACTTGGCGGCGATTCCCCCCAGTACAGTTATCCGTTGCGTAATGTAGGCGAAATTAACTTCAAAATCGCCATTGGTGAAAATGCAGATTCCTTTGGCGAGGCGAATGAGTCCCAGGCCTTGCGTGAGTGCTATCCGGGTGGGATCTACCTACATTTAGCACGTCCATATGAAGTGGTCGCTTGGAGCACAAGCGCCTTCCAGCCATATATCAAGGTAAGGCCAGTTCAAGGCAACAGACGGACCCGCCCGCGTATCAAGACCTGGATTAACGCCGGCATAACGCCTGCAGATCTTTTGGAAGGACACATTTTATCCGGCGAAACGGGTTTCTTGGCCGAGTGTCAAATGCAGGTCACCGAGCGTATTGAAGGTTTCACGGATATGCAAACTGGGGAGTTCAGGGACTACCAGGAGCTACGTCAGCGTAACCCCAACATGAGGCCACGTATGCGAAATTTCCGCACGAGCGGCGTGATTCTTTGCATCAATGGCGATTGGTTCCGGCATGGTGGAACCAAAGAATTCGTCGCCAACCGGTTGCTGGAGGTCTTCTGTCGCGAATTCAGTGTGTTACCGCATGATGTCGGAGCCTCTGCGAGCAATATCTCGGTGCGCAACATCGACGGCCGGGGGTTGCGGATGAATTGCATCGTCGTCTTTGACCAGACATACGGCAGTCTGCGCCTCACAGAGAAGCTGTTCCTTCGGTTCGATCATTTGCTCGATCGTCTCGCCGTGGCCGCGGATTCGGAGGAGGGGGCCGACCGTGAGCGTTTCGGGGAAATTGTCACCCGGGTCCGGGATGCGTACGCGGCCTTCGTGGGGGCTGAAGTAAAGGCCGCAGGTGCTCCGGAAGAGACGCCATTGACTGGATTCTTACAAGTGTTTACCCGGGGGTCACGGGTGTGCCTGCGAGAGAGGGGAGTCATTTCTACTGACGTGGAGATTATCCAGCCGTCCATGATGGACGGACAGCTAATGTACCAGGTCAAATGCTCTCCAAAATACCCAAATAACCAAGGGATCGCCCCCGTGAAGCGTTGGGTCAATGCCGGGTTGGTCGAACCGTCCGCTAATAGCGCTGAATGGGATTATGGGTGGTGGAACATGGCAACGGAGACGTATAAAGACCCCCCGGAGAATACTGACCCGCCCAACGCGCCCAATGAAGGATTCGGCTCATAGAACTTGTCTGCTTTCTTTCCGGTTGCGTAGTTTTGGTCGGAGTTTTGCAGACTAAAGGAGGCAGAAGAAAAAGCTGAATCCTCGGCTAACATGGCCATGCACTCGGACCGCCTCCACGCTTCGCGTTCCGGCGGCCGGTGATGGGCAGCATTCTCCCCTCGCTCCGCTCGGGGAG
>DFZJ01000052.1 GCA_002382045.1 Syntrophaceae bacterium UBA4059 | reverse complement strand
ATGGTTTTCATTGGGACGCCTCCTCAACGACGATGTCCGGTGAGACAATTTCTCTGAGCCTGTGTTCGACAAAATCTTTCAGCGTGATATTCGATGCCTTGCAGCTGGCACACGCTCCGCGCATGGCCACAATCGCCCGATTACCGATGATATCGATGATCTCGATATCCCCGCCATCTTGTTTCAGAGAGGGCCTGATTTCCCGCTCAATCGTTTCTTCAATCAGCCTGATTTTCTGAATATTGGTGAGTTTTGGCTTGGTGTCCGTTTTCGGTTCCGCCTTCACACGCTCAAGGATCTGGGCAATGGCGTCCTGACAACCCCCGCAACCTCCACCGGCCTTGGTATAATTGGTAACATCTTCAACAGTTGCCAGATTATTTTCACGAATGGCCCGTTCGATTTCTTTATCCGTCACCCCGAAGCATTCACAAATAATTTTTTCACCCGCCGCAAGCGAAGGCGCGCCTCGATAATTTTCCACTGCCTTTTCGAGCGCCTGCTTGCCCATGACGGAACAATGCATTTTTTCATCCGGCAGACCACCCAGATACTGGGCAATGTCCTGATTGCTGACTTTCAGCGCTTCTTCAACGGTCATGCCTTTGATGATTTCGGTCAGAGCCGAGGAAGACGCAATGGCGCTGGCGCAACCGAATGTTTTGAATTTGGCGTCGGAAATACGCTTGTTTTCATCGAGTTTAAAGGTGAGTTTCAGCGCGTCACCGCAGGCCAGCGACCCGACTTCAGCCACGCCATCCGGATTTTCAATCTCGCCCACATTGTGCGGATTGAGAAAATGCTCTTTGACCTTATCCGTGTATTCCCACATAAGTACTCCTTACAATCTGATTTAAATACGGCTTTTTATTATGACTAACCTTTTGCGATTTCAGAATATAATTAAAATTAATCTATTTCAATTGCAAGTATTTTTATAGTATTTTGTAACCAAACGATTAAACACTGCTTTAATATAGGCTCCGATGGCCTCTGTCAATAAAACAAAATATGCGCCCGTTTTCAATATCCACTATTTTATTTCGTCCCATTTTACTGTACAATGTGCCGAAATACGCTCAGGAAAGGTTCATTTAATGATCAAATGGAAATCCGTATTATTTCTTGTCTGCCTGTTGATGTTCCTGCCTTCAATCCTGCTCGCCGAAAGAATGACCGGCAATTGGCGTCTGACCGGCTATACGAAATATCGTGATGCTGTTTTTGCCGATATGGCCCGTTTGAGTTCACCCGCTCCGGACACACAAGCGATATGGGTCAAGATTGCCCCGTCACCCCGCAGCCAATATCTGCGCTTCATCAATGAATATCTGGAATCCGTCAGAAAACCCCGCAAAAAATTCAAGTCCATCGAAATCCTCTGCGAAATGAATTGTTCCAGTCATTTGATCCGGTTTACAAGATTTGTTTACCTGGATAAGAATAGAAACGTTATTCACGAAGCTTACGAAGACAAACCCGAGCGGTTTCTGATCAATGAGGGCAGCATCTGGCGCCCGGTTGAAAAAGAAGCCTGCACAAAACGAAAATGAAACAAGGAGCAGAAAACATGAGCACACAACCGGCCAAAATTCACACCACCATCAGTATATCGGAATTCATCACTAAAATTTCTCAGATTCTCTGGCGCTTACCGTCGATGATTGTGAGCACCGTCAAAGGCCTCCGGAGCATCGGCAGCAACAAAAACAATTCATGGGGTCTGGAACTGGAAAAAATCGCAAAAAAATTTCCACAAAACGCGGCGGTCAAGTCACCGGATGGATCGCTCACCTATCGAGAACTGAACGAGCGCGCGAACCGTTTTGCCCATTACCTCATCGCCAAGGGCGTGGGCAAGGGCGATGTGGTGGCCCTCTGTTTTGAAAACCGGCCGGAACTGCTTGCCGCTTATTGCGGCTGTTCCAAAGTCGGCGCTATCGCGTCACTCATCAACACGAACCAGCGGGGAGATTCCCTGGTCCATAGTTTCAATTTGAATCCCGGAAAGGTCGTCATCATCGGCGAAGAGTGTTATGACTTTTTCAGCGAATCCCGGGCGGCAATCAACCTGGAGAAGTCAACACTGGTCATGGTTCGGGATACGGGGAAAACCTCACCCAAAGACATCAAAGACATCACGGATGAACTCGAACGGATGAGTACGTTAAATCCAAACACAACCCCGAGCATCACACTCAAGGATCCGGTGTCCTATGTTTACACGTCCGGCACAACCGGCGGCCTGCCCAAGGCGGCGGTCATCATCAATAAACGCGCGGTCTCGGCCATGTTCTGGTTTGGAAGAGTTGTCATGCGCGTGAAACCCTCCGATACCATCTATATTCCGCTTCCCTTTTTCCATACCAACGCCATTACCGTGGGGTGGCCCCCGGCGCTATACAACGGAGCGGCCGTGGCCCTGCGTCGGAAATTCAGCGCCAGTAAATTCCTTGACGATGTCCGGCAATTTCAGGCAACCCACTTTGTTTACGTGGGAGAGGTGTGCCGGTATCTGATGGCGCTGCCTGCCAAGCCCGACGATCATCAGACCACGCTGAAATATATTGTCGGCAACGGCCTCAGACCCGATATCTGGATGCCTTTCAAAAAGCGCTTCGGCATTAAGAAAATTTATGAATTTTACGGCGCCGCCGAAGGCGTGGGCGTTTTCACCAATATTTTTAACTTTGATTACAGTGTGGGTACAAGTGTCACGCCGTTTGCCCTGGTCGCCTACGATACTGAAAACGATGTGCCGGTAAGGGACTCTAAAGGGTACCTGAAAAAAGTGGGCAAAGGTGAAACCGGGCTTTTGATTATGGAGATTACTGAAAAGACGCCCTTCCCCGGCTATTCCGACAAGAAAAAAACAGAGGAAAAAATCATCCGCAATGCCTTCAAAAAGGGTGACATGTGGTTTAACACGGGCGACCTGCTCAGGAACATGGGATTTCGGCATGCGCAATTTGCCGACCGGCTGGGCGATACGTTCCGCTGGAAAGGTGAAAATGTCGCCACACAGGAAGTTGAAAAGGCTATTGATAGTTTCCCGGGCGTTTCATCCTCCGCGGTGTACGGCATTTCCATTCACGGCTGTGACGGCAAGGCGGGAATGGCGGCTATCGTCAAAAATGAAAAAGAATCCCTCGATATATCCAGGCTGGCGGGCCATCTGAAAGCAAGCCTGCCGAAATACGCAGTTCCGCTGTTTGTGCGTTTCGTAACCGATTTTGAGTGGACGGCCACCCACAAGATAAAGAAAACAAACCTCAAGGCTCAGGCATTCGACCTGTCGCAGGTGAAGGAAGAAATCTATGTGCTTTTGCCTGAAAACGATGGCTATGTGCCCTTGACTGACGAAATATGCCGCAACATAACGGCCGGTAAATATAAATTCTAGTGTGATGCGGTCATTGCGAGCAAAGCGAAGCAATCTCGGTTTTTTTAGATTGCCACCCCCTAGTCAGGGGGCAGGCGCAGACCGAGGGTATGCTNNCAAATAACCCGGTGCGTGGCATCGGGTTATTTGCGCGCAATGACTTGAATGCGACTTGGTATCAAAACAACCGGAGCATCGACGATCATTCAAACCTTATATCATTTTTCGATATTGTCCTTTGCACAGGTGATCACGAGACACCACGTCACACCGTGCAGTCTGACCGTCCGCCAGTACGCTTCATGCGTCACCGGCGTTTTGCCGCCCATCTGATAGAAACGGAAAACACCCTTTCCATCGTCTGCGGTAACCACTTTTTTCGCCAGATCAATCAGGTCCGGAAAAGGCTGATATAAGGGGTCCGTAAAAACATTACGCCCGATCTGTGTCACATCGACATCATAGATAACCAGACCATCGGGTTGCATCAGGAAAATATCGACCGGCAGATTCGAAGCAACCGGTCCGATGATGCTGGATAACAGGTATTCCGGGGCAAAGAGCGCCGCCACCGACCCCTCAAACCGATGTCCCAATGAAAATACGGGATGATGAATGACAACGGCGTGGGGACCTTCGACGGAACGGAAAGAACCGCTCATCACCGATTTATGGGTTTTGAACAGCTTGACCATGTGCGCCTGTTTGCTGATATCGGCGCCCTCGGACGTCCGGTGCGCAGGCGGTTCAACAGCCAGCATGATCCCTGAATGGCTCACCGTTTCACAGTCAATGATATACGAATTCGCCTCATAGAGCTTTTTGAGCACATCCCGGGCAAAATCGCTCTTCAAGTCCCTGCCTTTTAGTACCTGCGCGCTGCGCTTAATATCCCCGTCCAGCTTGTCAAGCGCCGTCTTGACCTCTAAATGCAACCCCGACAGAAGGTCTTGCAAATCTTTTCGGGAAAGCAGGAGCTGATGGTCGCTTTCGGCGGGAACCGTCAATTCCCCAGCAANNTTGTTTTGATCATTATAAACAAAGCCGACACCGTTTTCTTTCAGACCGAAGGTCTTCAAACCTCCGGAAAAGCTTCCCCGGGCAAAGGATCTGACACTCTCGAACACCGCCACATCGATATGCTTGGTCATGCTCGTCAGGACGAGTCCTGGGGCTTGTGCACTCTGATCAATATCCACACCGATGGCCAGACGTTTCATCTTCTTTGCCGCCCCGAAAAGGCCGTCGCCCGTCGCCCCTGACGCATGATAGATAATATCCGCTCCCTCTTTATACATACGGCTTGCAATCCGGTATCCTTTTTGCGGATCATTAAATGCCCGACCGGTTATCCCCGCATATTTTGAAGACACGCGGATGTCCGGTCGCACAGCACGCGCACCGGCCAGATAGCCTGCCTGAAATTTACGAATGATCGGGCTGTCCATACCGCCGATAAAACCGATTTTGCCGGTTTTGCTTTTTAAAGCCGCTATCGCCCCGACCAGATAAGAACCTTCTTCTTCCTTGAACGTGAGCCCGGCCAGATTGGCAGGCAATGGAATAATCCGGCCTTTGTCGTCATGCTTCGCGCTATAGTCAATGCACACAAATTTTTTATCAGGATATTTTGCGGCCAGTTTATTCAACTTGTCAGAAATTGCAAACCCGACGCCGATAATCATCCCCGCATCGGAAGCCAGCACCTCATGAACGGCCTGGTCCAACTCCAGATTTCTCTTATGCTCGACATAGACGGCTTTCACGCCCAACTCGGCTACCGCCTTTTCCAGACCAGCGTATGCAGAATCGTTAAACCCACCGTCTCCTCTTCCGCCGATATCAAAAATGAGCGCGACCTTCATAGGTGGGGTATTTTGCGCAGAGGAAACCTGAACCACGATCAACGATACAGCTAAAAACAGCATCAACGAATAAACCACCCACATCCTTTTCATCTTTTATCTCCATTCCCTTGTCATTGAATTTTTATTGCACCTTTCCGATCGGAAATCCCTGTCCGCTGATGGATATGGTCGGGTACTGCGCCCGTTTGAATACTTTTTCCGCCAGAGCGGGTACCTCATTATCCACGTAATCCGCCAGTTCCGTTGTTTTGATAAACCCTGATTTACTCTTGTCCGCCTTGCCATTCAAACCGTCCGCCAGCACATAAGTAAACAGGCCATGCCCCTGATAGCCTTCCAGCGCCTCCTGCACGGAAGTCGATGCCGAAAGAATGGTTGAACCCACCGCACGGCTCAACACCTTCATGGCCGTCGCTTCGCTCATACCACGCGTCAGCATGGCCGTTTGGATAACATCGCCTAATTTACCGGCGCTGCATGTGTCGATCACAATCAGTTTCTTTGTGGCGGGAATGTTGGCAATCAATTCCTTGAGGGCATTCTGACTGACCGCATCCGTTTTAAGCTTTGCTGTCGATACAGAACCGACATTGGACGTAATCAGAAAATACTCGCCGTCGTCAACGGTTCCATGGCTGGCCACATAGAAGACAAATAAATCATCGGGATTTAAAGTCTGCATTTTTTTAAGTTCTTTTAAGATGTTTTCCCTTGTCGTCTCTTCCCGGGAGGAAAGCTTTTTTACTGTGACTTTCTCAAATAGAGTTGATGCACCCTGCTTAAGCGTGTTGGCAAATAGATCAGAATCAGCAACAGCATAGTTAAGTTGCAGCTTGGGATTTTTATACTCGTTAATGCCGATGACCAGCGCATAAAGAGAAGGTTTGCCGATGGCTTTAAATGCTGCCGTAATTTCCTGAACAGCATCGTTGCTCTGCATGGTGTTGTCGGCATTAAAGGCAATGGCCCGGACGACGTTCACACCACTGGATAGTTTCAGCTGATATGTTTTCTGGATTTCGTTTTGATTGGATGAAACAACTTTTACGCCTCTTGTGCTGTCCAGCATAACGGCGGAGCCGTTGAGATAAAGTCTTATATCGCCAATGCCACCGCCGGCATCGGTAATTTTCAAGGTGATGACGGCATCGCTCTTATCGATGCTTTTGGGCGTATCGACGATGACCACCACCGGAGGCGGTTTGACATCCGCCACCTTTTTCAGATCTTTCAAAGACCCGCCACCAAGCGCAACTTGAACAAGGTCGGGACGATAGAAACTTTCCCGCAACTGCTCCGTGCTGTATTCCTTGCCACCAACTTTCACCTGAAGATACTGATCACCTTTAGGAGAGGAATTGTAATAACCATTGGCTGTTGTAATAATCCATTCGCCATCTTCGAAAGCAATCATGGAAGCGATTTCTTCACCGGTAGCCACATCCCATATGCTTGTAGAGCCGCCTCCGGCGTATATTATATACTTGCCGTTGTGGGAAAATCTGGCTTTACCACCGTACATACCGGGATGGCTATCTAGAACTTTCGCTGGAGTCCCTGATGCTAAATCCCATATTACTATCCTGCTCTCATTAAAAGGTGATACGATCGAAGATAAAAAGTATTTACCGTCCGGCGAAAAAGAAACTGATTTTATCAGACCTTCATAAGCAAGCCCCATAAATTTCTTTATCTGAATTAAATTATTTGCATTCCACAATCTGAAGTCGTTAGGGCTACCGCCCGACAATGCATATTTACCATCTGGAGAAAAAGCAACAGCACTCACCACAGGAAAATAGTTGAACAAAACTTTCACGTTTCCTACCACTGTTCTTATTGATCTTCCCGTCGACGTATTCCATAAAATCATTTTACCTTCGTAGCCAACGCCGGATAAAATATATTTACTATCCGGGGAATAGGCAACATCGAAGACTAACTGACGAGACTGCAATTTAAAATCTCTGATTTCCTCTCCTGTTGCTATGTCAAACATCTTCATGGTTTGTGTATTGTCAGAAAATGGGGAATTGCTGGGAATAAAACCTGCGCTTAATAAATATTTCCCGTCCGGAGAAAAGGCCATGGAGTAAATGGAACTGTCATCCAATTTCATCACTTCTTGCTTTGTGGTTAAATTCCAAAGTTTCGTTCCTTTGCCACCGGAAGCAAAATATTTACCATCAGGCGAGAAAGCGACATGAACCGGGTGTTCCAAACGACTTTCATGGGTAAAAGTTTGAACTTTTTTCCCCTGCCGAACGTCCCAGAGAATGAAAGAATCGAAACTACCCGACAAAATGTATTGTCCGTCCGGAGAAATATCTATCTCACTAATAGCTGGAACCTTTTGTTTGATTTGCCGGGACATATCGCCCTTTCCAGTCAGAACAGGCGTTGCTGCACAGGCCGAAAGAAAAAACGCAAAACATGCTATCAATATTGTTCGATGAACAGACATGTACCCTCCACTATTAATATCATTCTCCCACGGCCATTCGCAGGGCATAATCATCACTGTAATTTATACATCGGGCTGTCTTTCCCGAAATTAATAATCAAAGGCGTCTGGCTGTGTCCGATTTCTTTGGATATCTTGGTGGTCATCGTTTTTGAATAATCGCCAAGGCCAACGATGGTTACTTTCCCGTCCTTGTTTTTGTCTGCTTCCCTGTTATTGTTCAATCCGTTTAGTAATACGTGGGTAAAAAGTCCGTTGCCTTTGTAGCCGTCCATTGCTGTTTGTTTGTCGTTGGCGGATGCGTAAATGTGCAAACCCATTTTCTTGGCCAGCACGGACATCCGGGCGTCATAAAGTCCGCTGACGATGGTGTCCACGCCTCCTGCATGGCAGGTATCAAAGATGAACAACTGGCTCAGGGATTTTATCTTCTTGGACATTTCCACGATCTCATTGGAGCTGATCATGTTGGTGTCACTCACCTTGCCGTTGAAGTCGCGGGTGAGCAGGTAATACTGGTTCTGGAGCAATACTCCGTGACCTGCGACAAAGAGGATGAAGCTATCCTGCGGTTTTATTTTCTTTGAAAGCTCGCTGATCTTGTTCGCGATATTGGCCTTTGTGGCTTCCTGATCTGTCAGAAGCTCATAGTGAATATTTTTCGGTTCATACAACGTGGCGGACTGTGCTTTGAGCTTCTCTTCCAAGTCCCTCGCATCTTTCACGGCATATTTAAGATTAACACTGCTTTCCTGATACTGGTCGATACCGACAGACAGGATGTAAAGGTGAGGGGCGTCTGTCTCAACATTTGAGTTAAAGCTGATTGTATTTACACTGCTCTGAATGCTGTTGTTGCCGTTAAAAGCGGTGATGCTTACTTCATTTTCGCCGGGGATGGCTTCGATCTCCCGGCATTCTTCGAGGAGGTCACCCTTAGGCTTAACAGATAAGAAAGCAGCGTTAACCTTGCCTTTGACCGCTATGCTGCGCATGTCTGCGTAGATAGCTTGACTGTTCAGAGACGTCAGTTGTGTCTTGTCACCCGGTGCTTTTGACACTTCCCGATAGTAGCCATCCGATTGAACGAGTTTGCCGTTGTGAAAAAGCCTTACTTCTCCAATCCCGCCGCCGGAGTTTTTAACTTGATAACAGACTTTGTCTTTTTGTTGGTCACTTCCTGCGGTGTGTGAAGTAAACTCGATTCGGGGAGGCGGCGATTTTCGAGCATCTTTCATGGTAATCGATATGAGTCCGCTGATATCCTGACCGGCCAGCTTGGCCGCCACAATATCCGGCCGATAAAATACATCGTAAAACTGGTCAATGGTGTATTCCGTTCCTTCGTATTTGACCTTCAGATACTGTGCGCCTTTCTCCGATGCGTTGTAATAGCCTTCCGACGTGATGGCCAGCCATTCGCCATCTTCAAAAGCGATCATCATGGCGGCTTCCTCTCCCGACGAAATATTCCAAATCCTGATTGCGGCATCAGTCGATCCCGAAATAATCTTCTTTCCATCAGGTGTGATAGCCGCGAAGCCGACGGCATTAGTAATCATACCGGGAGTATCGCCCGTAAGAGCCTTAAAGGTCCTAATTTCCATAGCGGAAGCGGCATCCCATAATTTAAGAAGACCGTCTGCTCCGCCTGAGAGAAAATACTTACCGTCACGGGAATAGCTTACAAAAAAAGTCCCACCGGAGCCTGTGTGTGCTTCCAGATGTCGTAATTCAGCGCCAGAAGCAATATCCCATATCCTGACTGTACCGTCGCTGCCCCCGGAGATGGCATATTTTCCGTCTGGTGAAAAAGCAACAGCAGGGACCAATACAGGCATTCCTTCACTTGCCGTAACGTCTCTGATTATTTCGCCTGTATTTGTGTCCCAAAGAACCATTTTTGCTTTTTTCTTCAACTGTCCGCCCATTCCCATTGGCAGGTGGCCTGTCAAAAGATATCTGCCATCAGGGGCTAGAGCCACCGCACAGGGAAGCCCCAATTCACTATATGTTGGGCCCTTTACTTTTAAGATCAAATCTGATGGGCTTATTTTAAACTTTGATATGTTATTCCATGTGCCCACATCCCAAAGATAAAATTCCTCTGCATATGCGCCCCACGGATTATGTTGCACCGTCGCTAAAGATAAAACTCTTTTGCCATCAGCAGAAAATGACGTAATTTTATCGGCGCCGTGATCTCCAATTGTCCTAACCTCCTTGCCTGAAGACATATCCCAAAGCTTGAGCGCTTTTCCTCCGGACAGAATATACCTGCCATCAGGTGAAATAGTAACGTAGATTGGACTGTTTAAACCTGACTTTTCTGTTGAAAATCGCCTCACCAGGTCTCCTTTATTAATGTCCCAGAGTTTAAATCCGTTTTCCTTCCATCCTCCGGTCAGGAAATATCTGCCGTCGGGGGAAAGGTCTGCTGACGCAGAAATGGGAACAGGTTGGGTAAGTTCCATTTCCACCCCGCCCGCGTTCAAACGGATGTTCGGGTTGGCCATGCAGGAAATAAGAAAGAATACACAAAAAAGAACTGCAATCCACTCAAATCGTTTCATATCGATCCCCTTGATAACATAAAAGATACTCTATGTTTTTAAGCATTTGCCAAGGCCTTGTTATAATGGTTATATTTTCTCCGAAATTGACCATTCTTTTACAGCGCTGTTTGTCAGCGTTCCAATCTTTTCAATCACGACGCTGATAACATCACCGGCGCAAAGAAACAGCCGCGTCGGGCGGGTAAATCCGATCCTTTCCAGCGTGCCGCTTAAGATCACCATTCCCAGCAGCAATGTCATCGACCGGCACAGGTTGCTGATGATGCCCCCGCTGGTCCAACCATTTTGATTAAACCAGCAAGAGAATAATGTTGCTATTTTTTTGTCTTCACAACCACCTTGCCCTCGGAAAATTCCGCAGACTGCGCGGCGTTGCCCTGCCCGCCGGTTGTAATTTTAACGCCTCTTGTTTTGATGCCGATGTCCCTTGATTTTGTTTTTACGGCATAGACATTGCCTTCTTCTTTCAAATTCAAATCGCCCAGTTCCGAGACGCTGGCATAAACCATGATATTTTCCTCGCCGAAGGGCGGGTTCACTTCCAGTTCAAATTTATCATTACCGGAGGGAATCTCATAAATGACGCCGCCCTGAAAATAATTGTCCTGACGGTAGGGATTGGGCAGCAACTGTAAACTGTTTTTAGCCGCGTCCCGATAAATCACCCGGGCAAAGAAAGGCTTGTTGCCTTTGAGATAAATTTTTATTTTCTCACCTGCGTGATAAGATGCTTTATCCGTCCAGACTTTCACGGCCAGAGGCAGTGACGGGTCATCAAGGACGGCATCACTGGCTTTCTCGTTGGCTTTCTTCATGGCCTTTTCATCCGGAATGACTTCGGCCTTCAACTTGATCTTGTAGCAGTCGCCCATCGCCGGATCTTTATACCAGGACTTTTCCATTGTTTCGATCACCGAAACCGTAGCGTTGGCGTAAGCGGACACAAGATCTTTTTGAAGTTCAAAATCTTTTACTTCAGTTGCCGATGACACATAGGTTTTGACCGCCTCAACGGCGTTTCTTTTGGCATCAGTAAACGCCGCCGTTTCGGTTTGCTTGCGCGATTTGTCATCGCCCATACAGGCGAACCCTTCCGCAATCTTAATTGTGGATTGCGCAGCATAAAGCGGCGCGGCCAGAATAATACTTATCGCAACAAATAATAAAATCTTACGCATATAAACCTCCTTCAAATTTAGGCAACAGAATTGCTATCCGGCATAGTGTTTTCTGATAATTTCTCAGGCATGATGAATTTCTTCCCCGAAGGTTGATTCGGGTTTCCTGATTTCTTTTTTTTCGTAGAATACAACGCCGATGCGCCGGATATGATCGAGGACATCCTGATCGCGGATGTCCTTCAGAATGGAAAGGTCAAAACTGTAAGGCATATACAAATCGTCGATATCATCCATAATCCTATACAGGACATTCATCGTCAGGTCGGCGCCGCCATCCATTGTCAGATCTATATCAGACCCGTTTTGATAGTTTCCTTTGGCGCGTGATCCATACAGAACAGCCTTTTCCACCTGCGGATAGCGAGTGAAGATTTCACGGATTTTCTCAATAGTGGATTCTTTGAGTCCGTACTTCATGACGTTTCCTGATCGATTTTTGATTTCAAACCTTCAAGGAGCCTTCCGAATTCCGTGTAATAATTTTCCAGGATCGCCTGAACAATCTGTTGAGCAATATCTCTATTGTAAGTATGGGAGGTAAGATTTCTGCTTTGGATCATGTCCATCCAGGCGTCTCCGTTTTCGATGAGGCCTCGTTTGAATGCCTCGCGGCTGCTGTCTTTAGAACCGTAAAGATCGCGCACACCCTGTTCTTCCAGAAAATCTTTCAATACATTCCACGCCAGTTCATGGGTGTATTCGAAGGCCTGAATGATTCCCTGCTCTTCAAGCTCGCTTAACGGACGTTTTTTAGAAAGCGCCACGGCCTTTTCCAACTGAGAATACGCTTGTTCAAAATGTTTGAAACGCTGCATCCAGCGAACATCGAGTGAAGTCATCAATCACGCCTCCATGCTTTTAACGAACCTGATCGCTTCCTTGATTTTGCAGATCGACAATATCACGATACAAAAGAAAATTAAAGACAGAATAAAGGCTTGACCGCCTCTCTACCGGTTGAAATGTCCACCCGCGATGACGTCGCCGTATCACGTTTTCTTCTTCAGCGCACGTCAAACAATTTGCTGTCTTTGCCGAAATTGATAATCAACGGGGTTTGCGGGTGGCCAAGTTTCTTGGAAATCTCCGTGGTCATCTCCCGGGAGTAAAGCCCCAGACTTTTCACCGTCACGGCGCCGCTTTTGTCCTTGTCCACGATTGCACCGTTTTTTAATCCCGCAAGCAGGGTATGTGTATACAGCCCGTTGCCCTGATAACCGTCCAGGGCGGTTTGTACACTTCCTGCCGACGCATAAATATGCAGCCCCATTTTTTTGGCCAGCACCGACATCCGGGCATCATACAGTCCGCTGATAATATTATCCACACCACCGGCATGGCAGGTATCAAAAATAAACAGCTGCGACAGCGCTTTGATCTTTTTGG
>DFZJ01000091.1 GCA_002382045.1 Syntrophaceae bacterium UBA4059 | reverse complement strand
CGCTGACGTTTATCCGGCTGCGCAAGCCGGTCTTGGATCATGATTATAACGTGACCTCGCGTGTCGCTTTCTCACGCTTTGTTTTAAATCAGGACAAGGGATCGGCCATCAAAGGTCCGGGGCGCGTCGATCTGTTCTGCGGCTTCGGCCCCCGGGCGCAAGCCACGGCGGGAAGCCTGAAAGAAAAAGGCGAACTGTATTTTCTGCTGCTCAAATGAGATTCATCCGGTTCTTGCGTACTTGCTGCCCGGATGGCTACTTGAAAATCCCCCACCTTTTGCTGTCGAAAATCGTCGTGTTACTGTATTGCTTGAAGACGATCATGATGACCAGAAGACCCCCACAAGATGTTGCTCAAACAGACGCAAGGAGCGCTTGAACAGCGTCTGAACATAGGAGATTAAAGTCCCCATCGGTCTCACTAATATTGTTTCTTCTTTAATCGATGACCGATTAACCGGTAGATATCTTCTTTGTCTCTTTTACCGATTCCCAACACTTCGATAATCTCTATGTCTTCTCCAATCAGACGATAGACGATTCGTATTTTTTTGTTATCAACATACAATTTATAAAAGCCGGTCAGATCAATATTGAATTTATTACCTAAATATTCTCCAAGAAATGGGTTTTTTGATAATTCTTCGAGCTTTTTATTTACTTTCTTTTTAACGCTGCCGTCGAGAGATTTATAATCTGCGGCAGCATCGGGGATGAATTCGATTGAATAGGTCATCTCTATTTCAAATCCTGCCATTTAGTATTTTTAGAACGTTTATAGTTCTTCATCCTTTTTATAATGGCATCATTAATTTCATACTGTTCGATCAGTTCGGATAAATTCATCAGATATTCATATTCGGCAGGCGCCAGCATAACAGCTTCCATCTCGTTGTTTTTAAGGACATACAAAGGACTACCGCCTGCCGAGATATCTCTTATCCGCTTGGGCAACTCTTTTTGCAATTTAGTAATAGGAATCATCCTATCAGTATCGAGTAACATAATACGCCACCTCTCTATATTATTATGTATATTATTATGTATATTATTATATGATGAATTATATATTGTCAATCCATTTTTCCGCAATAGAAACGACATGCCTGGGAGGCTGTAACTTAATTTCTTAAGGGCGTCCCGCTTGACGCTTGACTCCCTACCTGCGGTAAGTATATATTAATCTGGGCGGGAAAAACGGCATTAATGTGTAATGGCTGATTTCTGTGATTTTGCTGAATAGGTGTGTTGCCAATGAGCGCAGCGAATAAGCGGCACACTTATTCGGCTTTAAAAAATCACAGAAATTGAAAACAGCTATTACAGATTAATCACCTTAAGCAGGGTGGGATAAATGTCTAAAGAGAACTGGTTTATGAACCTTGATCATGTCAGAAAAAAGGTTGTCGGGGTATGTTTGTATGTAGAACGTGTATAAAAACAATTCTTTGCCAATATTCAAATAATGGTATTCTTTATTAAATATTGTTTTTTATCATTGATTTTAAAACCCTGATACTTTAATCTGCAAAACGAAATCTATCCATTATTGCCGTATTGAAGAAGCAAGATAGACGAAAGGTATTTGATGACCACAGACCTTACATTTATCACCAACGAAAAAGGTAAACATCTTAAGGAACGCTTTGAGGTATTGATTAGAGATTCAAAGCTGTTCGATTGTCTGGTAGGTTATTTTTACACCAGTGGTTTTCATGCAATATATACAGCGCTGGAAAATACGCAAAAAATCAGAATTCTCATAGGCATCAGCACAGACAAGCAAACGCATGATCTGCTAAATACTGCCGGGCAAGAACAGCAATCCCTGCAATTTTCCCATGCAGAAACGAAAAAAGAAATTGAAGGCATGGTTGAAAAAGAAATGGAAGAATCTGCGGATAGTCGTCCAGTTGAGTCAGGTGTTGTTAAATTTATTGAATGGATTCGCAGCAAAAAACTGGAAATCAGGGCCTATCCTTCGCAAAATATTCACGCCAAACTCTATATTATGAGCTTTAACGATGATGACAGAGACGTTGGCCGCGTTATTACAGGGTCCAGCAACTTAACACAGGCCGGATTGGTTGATAATCTGGAGTTCAACGTCGAGCTGAAAAACAGCGCCGACCATGAATTTGCCAGAAAGAAATTTGAAGAACTCTGGAAGGATTCCGTCGATGTCAGCGAGAAATACATTCAGACGATTGAAGATAAAACCTGGCTCAAACAAAACGTAACACCTTACCAGCTGTATTTAAAGCTTCTTTATGAATACTTTAAAGACGAGTTAAGCCAGTCTGATGAAATGTTTGCCAAATATTTGCCTGAGCAGTTCATGAAGCTGGAATATCAGGAACAGGCGGTACTAAACGCCAAAAAAATACTGGAAGAATACGGCGGAGTTTTTGTTTCAGACGTGGTGGGACTCGGTAAGACTTATATTGCCACATTGCTGGCCGGGCAGATAGATGGCCGCACTCTGGTTATTGCGCCACCGATGCTTTTGGAAAGAGATAACCCCGGATCGTGGAGAAACGCTTTTTCTGATTTTCGCATCCATGCCGATTTTGAATCCATCGGCAAGCTGGATGATATTCTGGATAGAGGCACGGAAAAATACCAGAACATCATCATTGATGAAGCCCACCGTTTCCGCACGGAATCAAACATCACGTATGAAAAGCTGGCGGAAATATGCCGGGGAAAAAGGATTATTCTTGTCACGGCAACGCCCTATAATAATTCACCCAAAGACATTTTAAGCCAGATTAAGCTTTTTCAAAAAACAAAGAAAAGCACCATTCCGAATTTGCCTGATCTGGAATCTTTTTTCAGTAAGCTCGACAAGAAACTAAAGAATTTAGACCGTCAGCGTGATCATGCCGAATATATTCGCACAGTAAAAGAAAATGCCCTGGAGATTCGGGAAAAAGTTCTCAAGTATTTAATGGTCCGTCGCACCCGGACAGAAATCGCCAACTATTTTGGTGCTGACTTAAAGAAACAAAACCTGAAATTCCCTGATGTGGAAAATCCGGAACCTCTCTTTTATGAATTAAACGAAGTAGAAGATGAAGTCTTCAATAAAACCATTGAGCTGATTTCCAAGAAATTCAAATACGCTCGTTATATGCCGATGTTGTATTACACCGGCAAAGTTGACCAGTTGGAAGAACAAGCCCAGAAGAACATGGGCAAATTCATGAAGATTTTGCTGGTCAAAAGGTTGGAGAGCAGTTTCTTTGCTTTTAAAAACTCAGTGGACAGGTTCATTTATTCTTATGAAATGTTTATCCGGGAATTTAAAAAAGGCAATGTTTACGTCAGTAAAAAGCACACCAACAAAATATTTGAACTGCTGGAAAATGACGATGATGCGGCAATTCAAAAACTCGTTGATCAAGAAAAGGCGGTAAAATACAGCAGCGCTGAATTCCGTGCTGATGAGGAAAAGAGTTTCCCTACCGACTTGAAAAGAGACCTCGAAATATTGCGTCAGATAAAAATATTGTGGCAGAAAGTAAACAGAGACCCGAAACTTAACAAATTTTTGCAGGAGCTTGGACGAAATAAGATTCTTAAAGAGAATAAACTCATTATTTTTACCGAATCCAAAGAAACAGCCGAATATCTGGCAAAAAATATCAATGAGACAATTCCTGATTCTTCTCTTTGCTATACAGGTGGGTCAGGCGAGGCTATCCGCGATGTTGTTATTAAAAACTTCGATGATAAAGCACGCCATCCCGAAAATGATTACCGCATATTGGTTTCCACGGAAGTGCTTTCCGAAGGCGTCAATCTGCACCGCTCTAACGTCGTTATCAATTATGACCTTCCCTGGAATCCGACAAGGATGATGCAAAGAGTCGGACGAATTAACCGCCTTGATACGAAATTTGACAAGATTTACACTTTTAATTTCTTTCCTTCCCAACAGGGGAATGACGAAATAAAACTTCGAGAATCGGCGGAAGCAAAAATCAATGCTTTTTTAACCTTGCTGGGCGGCGATGCGGCGCTTTTAACCGAAGGTGAGCCAGTGGGGTCGCATGAATTATTTAACCGGCTAGTATCGAAAAAAACTCTTACCGGCGAGGATGACAACGAACAAAGCGAACTAAAATATCTGCAAGTGATTAAAGAACTGCGCGACAAAGAGCCGGACTTGTTTGAGCAGATAAAACGCTTACCGAAGAAAGCCCGCACGGCAAAAAACAATCAGGAACATAAAGAAGCACTAATTACATACTTCCGACGGGGTAAACTCCAGAAATTCTTTGCCGCTACCAATAAAGGAGAAGCGCAGGAATTGGATTTTCTGACCGCCGCAAGTATTATCGAAAGCGCCATAGATGAAAAAAAACAGAAATTACCGGAAGTGTTCTATGATCTGCTGGATAAAAACAAAGAAGCCTTTATTTACGCCACAACTGAAGAAATATTGGAAAAGCAAAGCAGGCGAGGCAGTGACAGTGCAATACAAGTTTACAGAATTTTAAAAGCAACACTGAAAAACACTAAGCAATTTACCGATGATCAGGAATTATATATCAAAAAAGTATATAGCCAGCTTGAGGAAGGTGGACTGCCCAAGCAGACGACAAAAGAAACGCTGGCCGCTCTAAATAAATTAAAAACTGAACTGGGCAATCCCTTTAAAGTACTGGCCATCCTCCAAATGCACATACCGGAGCGGCTGCTGGAAGCGCATTACGCGGAGCAAAATCCGCAGGTGTCCGGAAAACGGGAAGTTATTTTATCTATGTATTTAACTACGGGTGAGGAATAGTGGACAAACAACAGGCGCAAAGAATCGTTCAAGAAATATTGGGTGCCCCCTTTGACAAATCAGCTTTTATAAAACTGACCAAAGAACTGTTTAATGAAATCGATGAATCCAAAGCCTTCCATGCCCGCGGCTACGTGCCGGAAGCATACAAAAAATATGTCAAAACTTATGAACGCCTTGCCACCTACACCGACCCGAATGATTTAAAAATCGATATTCTCATTGTTTACCTGCAAAGTGAAACAACATTGGAGAGGGCACGCACCAGTCAGCGCAATTTTATCGCGCATTATCTCAAAGAGCGTGGACAAAAAGATGCCGGGTTGGTTGCTTTTGTCTCTCCCGATCTTACCGACTGGCGCTTTTCGCTGGTTAAAATGGATTATAAAATTGATGAAAAGGGAAAAGTCAAAGACGACTTCACACCCGCCCGCCGCTGGTCTTTTCTTGTTGGCGCAAATGAAAACAGCCATACAGCCCGGAGCCGTCTCTCTCCGCTTATATTAGATGACGCACATAATCCTACACTTGCCGAACTGGAAGAAGCATTTAATATTGAAACCGTTACGAAAGAGTTTTTCACTGAATACCGTGACTTGTTTATCCGCGTAAAAGAAGCGCTGGATCATGTCGTTAACACTGATGTAAAAATTAAAAACAATTTCGCACAATGCGGCGTCAATACAGTTGATTTTTCTAAGAAACTGCTGGGGCAGATCGTCTTTCTCTACTTTTTGCAAAAGAAAGGCTGGTTTGGTGTAGGGCGCGATGCAGATTGGGGCACCGGTTCCAAACAATTCTTGCGAGAACTCTTTGAAGAAAAACATGGAAGTTACAAGAATTTTTTCAATGATATACTGGAACCGCTGTTTTATGATGCGTTGCGTATCGACCGCAGCCACGACGATCATTATTACAGCCGCTTCAACTGTAAAATCCCCTTCTTGAACGGCGGCCTTTTCGACCCCATGAATAACTATGATTGGGTTCATACGGATATTCTCATTCCCAACGAATTATTTTCCAATCAACAAAAAACAGCAAAAGGCGATACGGGCAGCGGCATTTTGGATATTTTCGACCGGTATAATTTCACCGTGAAGGAAGACGAACCGCTGGAAAAAGAAGTCGCCATCGATCCGGAGCTTTTGGGGAAAGCCTATGAAAAATTCAACGCCATCCGTCCCGATAATTTTGCCGAATATCAAAAAGCGCTGAAAAGCGGCAAAAAAGGTGAAGAAAGCAAATTCAATAAACAGTTCGGTGTCTACTATACCCCGCGAGAAATCGTTCATTACATGTGCCAGCAAAGCCTTATCAATTATTTGCATACCGAGTTCAACGGGGGCATGACAACTTATGAAAAACCCGGCATTAAGCAAACAGACCTGTTGGGTAACATGGGGAAACGCGGCCAGCTTGATTTGACCATTGAGCACAAAGAAAAACCGGCTATACCCAAAGAGGATATCGAAACATTAATTCATTATGGTGAACGGATAACAGAAACTGAAGCAATAGCCGTTGCCAAAGAAGCAAACATTAGTGCCGGAAAACAAAAAACAACAAAAGCAAAATCGTTTTTATCCGATACCATTCGCAGCAATGCACAAAAGATAGATGAGAGGCTGTCCGCAATAAAAGTTTGCGATCCGGCCATCGGCAGCGGTGCTTTTCCTGTAGGCATGATGAATGAAATTGTCCGAACAAGAAATGTCCTGAGCAACTTTATCAAAGATAATGATCGGTCTCCTTATCGTTTTAAGCGTGAGTGTATTGAGAATTCACTTTACGGTGTTGATATTGATTCCGGTGCGGTGGAAATTGCCAAATTGCGGCTCTGGCTTTCGTTGGTTGTAGATGAAGACGACATAAAGCAAATTAAGCCGTTGCCCAACCTGGATTATAAAATTGTCTGTGGTAATTCACTGATAGGTTTTCCCGAAGGATGGGATTCACCTGTAACAGAAGAAATTGAATCTTTTAAACAGCAATTTATCAGTGAAACTAATCCTACGAAAAAGAATGAACTAAAAAAACAAATCGACAGTAGAATAAATTATAGGTATAAAAATTCACAAAAAACATTCGGTTACGAAGTTAACTTTGATTTTCGCTCAACCTTTTCCGAGGTTTTCCATGAAAAATGTGGGTTCGATGTAGTGATTGGTAATCCACCATATGAAACTTCGAGAAGTCAAGGTATTTCATCTAGTATAAAATCATATTTAAAGAATAATTATGAATCAGCAGAAGATAAATATGATTATTATGTATTTTTCATTGAAAAGTCTGCCAAAATTTCAAGGCATCAAGGATTGATATCATTAATAACACCTAGTTCCTATTTATTAAAACCTCTATCGAAAAAAATTAGGGTGTATTTATTAAAACACAAAATTATTAATATTATTGAATTTAAAGGGATGGTTTTTGATGCAGTTGTGCCGACCGCAATAATCACTTTTAGTCGTTCTGCAATTTCGGAGCAACATAAAATATTGGTTGAATTTGATATAAATAATTTGAAATGTTTTCAAGAAGCCAACTATAAAACAAAATTTATGGAGCAAGAATTATTTAATAAGCCTCCAACATACTACTTAAATATTTATGCTGATACAGTATTCTTTGATCTTTTTGAAAAACTCACAAAACAAGATCATGTTGTGCGACTTGGAATCTTAGCTGAAATATATAATGGAATACAAACTGGCGATGACAAAAAATATGTAAATAGAACTAAAGCGTCAAATAAATGGAAAAAAATCATTACAGGTTCAGATATTAATAAATATTTTAAAAACTGGGGTGGAAAATATGTTTATTATGAACCGAGCCAATTACATAGTAATACAAGAGAAGATATTTTTAATACATCTGAAAAGATAATTATCAGACAAACTAGTGACCGTATAATAGGTGCTTACGACAACGAACGTTTCTTTACCTTAGCTAGCACATTTATTATAAAACAATTTGAAAAGAAAATTTCATATAAAACTCTTTTGGGAATTCTGAATTCAAAACTTTTTCTTTTTCTTTATAGAAGTATCAATAATGAGATGGGAAGAGTATTGCCTCAAATTAAGAAGAAGCACATATTTGACTTTCCAATCAAACTTAATGGAAAAGAAGAAGGTAAGATAAAAAAAGTTGTAGACTGTTGTCTAACGTTAACTCAATCAGAAGACTACCTCCAAAATCAAACTAAACAGGCTAAAGTAAAACAATACGAAAAAGAAATTGACCAGCTGGTCTATGAACTCTACGACCTCACCCCGGAAGAAATTGCTATCGTGGAAGGCAAGGCAACGGAGTAATAAGCATGGTTATAACAGACATTAAACAGCTCTATTACATTACACCTATTGCCAATGTGCCGTCGATTTCGCAAAGAGGTATTTTGTCGCATAATCAGGCGGGAAGAATAGGCCATAAATCTATTGCTGAAGAAGGTGTGCAGGAACGTCGGCAAGATAAAAAAATACCGGGAACAAAAAATACTTTGCATGATTATGCCAATCTCTATTTTGATGCGCATAATCCTATGCTTAGCGCCAGAAGGCACCTGAATGATTCAATTTGCGTTTTGATAATCAGTGCAAATGTGTTAAAATTAAGTGGAATTATAGTTACAGACCAGAATGCAAGTCGGGCTTGCCGTTTTATGACTTTGGAGGATGGCTTGGATTTTTTAAACAAAGACGAAATATTTGCTCAATTCTGGATTAATAGAGATGATTGGGCTGAAGAATATCGGTTAAAAGGTGTTAAATGTGCAGAGGTGCTGGTTCTTGGTCGTGTTGATGCTCGTTTTATTACCGGTGCCTATGTTGCTAACAACCGGGCATTAACATCGTTTAGGCAAGTGTCTTCTCTACCGGCTGAAATAGCGTATATATTCTTTTAGGGGAATGGTTATGGAAATATTAATCGGTGATATTTTAAATTCAAAAGCCCAAACCATAATCAATACTGTAAATTGTGTTGGCATTATGGGCAAAGGCATTGCCGCTGAATTTAAGAAACGCTACCCGGAAATGTTTGAGGACTACGTTTTGCGCTGCCAACGTGGTGAAGTAAAACCGGGTGTGCCTTATTTATATAAGACATTATTCACGCCGCAGATTATTAATTTCCCCACGAAGAATCACTGGCGTGCTGTATCCCACATTGAAGATATTGAGAATGGTTTGAAGCTGCTGGTCGAGCATTACAAAGAATGGGGGATTGAGTCCCTGGCAATGCCGCCACTAGGTTGCGGCAACGGCCAGTTACTTTGGGAAACAGTCGGGCCAATGATTTACAGATATATGAAGGAATTGGATGTCCCTGTAATACTTTACGCGCCGTATGGTACGCCGCCAGTGCAATTAACGGAGAAATTTCTTGCATCCGGTGGTACTGATTACAAAGAAACAAAATTGGTTGATGCAAAATCATCAAAAATAAATCCGGCGCTGGTTGCTCTTGTCGAGATTCTTTACCGGATTAATACACAAAAATACCATATGCCTATTGGCAGGACGATTTTCCAGAAGATTGCTTATGTTGCTACAGCATTGGGTATTCCGACTGAATTAAAGTACTCTAGAGGGTCATACGGGCCGTATTGCAGTAGTTTGGATATTGTTAAAAAAAGACTTTATGATGCGGGACTGATTAAAGAAGAAAGCCTGGGGCGAATGTTGCAGATATTACCCGGCCCTGTATATGAAAAGTATAGATTGAAATACCAGGATAACCTTAAACAATGGGATTATTTTATTGATAAAACAGCTGATCTATTCCTGCGCCTTGATACGCAAAAAGCAGAAATTGTTGCCACTGTGTTATTTACCGAAAAAACAATCAATAAGGGCGAACTATCCGAAAAAGATGTGTTAGAAGAAGTAATGAAATGGAAGCAGAAACGGCGACCGCCTCTTAATCAAGAAGAAGTTGCAGAAACAGTCCGAAATTTAGGAATGCTGAAATGGTTCAAGTTGAAACACTCCAGCGATATTCCTTTGTCTGACGAATGGGCGTAAGTTAAAAATAAATTTTTTTAAAGAGGCAAACTGCGTTAGTTTGCCTCTTTTTTGGGTTTGCTTGCTGGGAATAGTGCTGGGGGGGGATTTAAATGAATAAAAAATGGCTCAGGAAAATTATCTAAGCCATTGATTTTATTCTGGTAGTCCCACGGGGACTTGAACCCCGGTTTCCGGCGTGAGAGGCCAGCGTCCTAACCACTAGACGATGGGACCATTTTGGTGCGATGACCAGGATGAGAATTTACGTTGCAGGGTTGGAAATCCCTGGTTCTGCACCTGGTCGGTTCCCCGGCGGTGGGGAGAGTCAAGCGTGAGTATCTATTCAATTCGACTTTAAAAGTCAAGACGAAAGTAACGCGATTTGCATAACGCCGCAGTTTTTTCGGCGGGTCTTACTTATTTCGATTTTCAATGGCGGCAATGGCCGCGTTGATTCTTTGCACCACTCGATCCTTGCCCAGCGTGACCATGATTTCATCAATGCCGGGGCTCACCGTTTTCCCGGTCAGTGCCACCCTGAGCGGCTGGGCAATGATCTTAAATTTAATTCCCCGTTCTTCAATAAAAGTTTTGAGAAACTCTTCCAGTCCTTCTTTGCTGAAGTTCCGCACGGTCGGAATTGCGGAAGCCATCGCCTTCAAATGGGCGGCTACTTCAGGCACCAGAAATTTCTGCGCGGCTTGCTCTTCGTACTGAATCGAATCAGTAAAATAAAAATTCGCCATATCGGCCATCTCCAACAGCGTTTTGACGCGCGGTTGCAAGTCGGCAATTACTTTTTTGGTAAAAACGGCATCAGTGGCATCCGTCCCGGCAGACCATAGGGGTTTCATTTCTTCCATCAGTCGCGCCGGATTTGCTTCCTTTATATAATGGGCATTCAGCCAAAGCAATTTTTCGGGGTTAAAGACGGCGGGCGATTTACCGACGTTATCCAGAGTGAAATAATCAATCAGTTCTTTTTGTGAAAAAATCTCCTGATCTCCGTGTGACCAGCCCAGACGAACCAGATAATTAACAAGGGCTTCCGGCAGGTACCCCATCTCTTTGTAGGCCATAACAGAGGTGGCCCCGTGACGCTTGCTCAAGCGCGCCTTGTCCGATCCCAGAATCATCGGGACATGGGCAAATTCGGGTACGTCAAAGCCCAGTGCCTGATACATTAAAATCTGGCGCGGGGTGTTGTTGACATGGTCGTCGCCACGGATAACGTGTGTAATATTCATCATGGCGTCGTCAACAACGACGGCAAAATTGTAGGTCGGATATCCGTCGCCGCGTTCAATGATTAAATCATCCAACTCATCGTTATTGAAGCTTATATTCCCTTTGATGAGATCTTTCACAAGGGTGATGCCGGTTTGCGCGCCCCGGAAGCGCACCACGCTGCCTGGCGATTTTTTTAAGTTTTTTTCGCGGCAGGTTCCGTCATATTTGGGTTTTTTCCCGGTGGCCAGCGCTTCTTTTCTTTTATTTTCCAGCTCTTCCGGGGTGCAGGTACAGACGTAGGCCTTGCCTTCGTTGATCAGTTTTTGCACCATGTCGCGGTGCAGATCGACACGCTGGGCTTGAAAATGCGGTCCTTCATCCCAATTCAGTCCCATCCAGGCCATGGCATCCAGAATCGCTTTGGTGGATTCGTCTGTGGAACGCTGCTGATCAGTGTCTTCAATTCTTAAAACAAATTCACCGCCGTTGTGACGGGAGAAAAGCCAGTTAAAAAGAGCGGTTCTGGCGCCTCCGATATGCAGATAGCCGGTCGGGGAGGGTGCAAAACGGGTGCGTATTTTGGTGGTCATATTGTTTCCCTTAATTTTTGCGCTGTTATAGGGTTGTGGCTGATCATTTGTCAAGCGCCATTTGCCTTCCGCTCCGCAAATTGTTCTTGACAACAGGATAATTTTATCATTTACTCACCGGCTTAGCGCGGTTGGCTGAATTTTTTTTACAAGGTCATAAGGGTTCCATGTCCGATTCTTTGAAAATTAATCTGACCATTCTTCCAGAGGAAGGATTGCGTTTAACTTTTTCCAAAGGCGCCGCATGGTTCAAGGCGTGTTTTTCTGAGGATGAACAGCCTGAGTTTTCACTGGTCTTGGCGGATGTTGATTGTCTTGTCACCCGATCGGGCGATACGATTTATATCCGGGGGGAACTGGCGGCCCAGATCAGACAGGAATGCGACCGCTGTCTGGAGAAAACCACGATTCCCATCGGCGGGGATTTTGCCTATACCTTGGTTCCTGAAAAGACTGAGATTGCTGAAGAACTGGAACTGACGGCAGAGGAACTCGAAACGAGCCATTACCGCGGTGATTTTATCGATCTGGCGCCGATGATTTGTGAACAGATTGTCCTGCAGGCGCCGATGAAGATTCTCTGTACCGAGGATTGCAAGGGATTGTGTCCGCATTGCGGGAACAATTTGAATACGGGTTCATGCAACTGCCGTTCGGATATTGTAGATGATCGTCTGGCAGTGCTGAAAAAATTTAGAGTGAAAAATTAATTTATAAAAAAAGAGGATAATTGACCATGCCAAATCCAGTAAAAAGACATTCCAAAACGAGACGCAATACCCGAAGGGCGCATGACTTCTTAAAACAGCCTTCCATGTCGGTTTGTCCGCAATGCAGCGAACCGAAAATGCCCCATCGTGTTTGCCCGAATTGCGGCGCTTACAAAGGCAGAGAAGTGATCTCGGCGGAAAAGATTTCCTAAACCCGCATCGCTGTCTGGAGGCCAATACCGGTTGTTCTTGCCTGCTGGTTCTTTTCGTGGCAGGCAGTCCGGAATCAACAGACTAATTCAGCCTGCGCGCAACTTTGTCCGCAAAGGGAGCGAAGTATCCGGTGATAGCGTAATGGTTTGACCGGCAGGTATCGTGCGATGAAAACTTCAACGGCCATAAAATGCGGAAGTCCTCCGCATCGAAATAAATAAGGAATTATTTTTAAAAAACAGGTAATAAGGGCGGCACTTGTTATAATTATTTAGTCTAATTTGGAACGGGGGGAGGAAACTCATGTCATTAGAAGAAAAAGTCATTAAGCTCGTCATGGAACAACTGGATGTAACGCAGGAGCAATGCAAGCTGGAGGCGTTATTTATTGATGATCTGGGCGCTGATTCTCTGGATCTGGTTGAACTGATCATGGAGATGGAAGAAGTTTTCGGCGTTGAGATTGCCGACGAAGAACTGGAAAAAATTCGCACGATTCAAGACGCTATCGATTTTCTCCGGGAAAAAGGCATTAATTAATTTTTTAAATCAGGATCATTATCCATGAAAAGGCGTGTTGTTGTAACAGGCCTCGGCGCCCTGACTCCCCTTGGTAACTCCGTTTCGGAATCATGGGCAGGCGCCGTTGCGGGAAAATCGGGCATTGGTCCCATCACTCGGTTTGATGCCACTGCTTTCGCCTCCAGGATAGCGGGCGAAATCAAAAATTTTGATCCTTCACAATATGTCGATAAAAAAGAAGCCCGACGCCTGGACAACTTTGCCCTTTATACGATAGCCGCCTCTCAGATGGCCATGGAAGACGCGGCGCTGACCATCGGGCCTTCGATTGCGGAAAGGGTTGGCGTGATCATTGGTTCCGCCATCGGCGGCGTTGCAACCTTTGAAAAAGAAGTTATCGTGGTCTATAACTCAGGCCCCCGTAAATTATCGCCTTTTGCTGTTCCGTCCATTCTGGCCAATCTGGCGTCCGGTCATGTTTCCATGCGTTTCGGCGCCAAAGGTCCCATTAATTGTGCCGTAACGGCCTGCGCTTCGGGCACGTCGGCTATCGGCGATTCTTACAAAATCATTGCTTACGGCGACGCGGACGCCATGATAGCAGGCGGCGTTGAGGCAGCCGTGACACCGCTCGGCGTCGGCGGGTTTTGTGCCATGCGTGCGCTCTCGACCGGTAATGATGAACCCGAAAAAGCCAGCCGGCCTTTCGATAAAGGACGCGATGGCTTTGTCATCGCCGAAGGCTGCGGCGTTTTGATTCTGGAAGAATTATCCTTTGCCCAAAAGCGGGGCGCCAGGATTTATGCGGAAATCGTCGGCTACGGCTGTGCATCAGATGCCTTTCACCTGGCCGCGCCGCCTCCCGGACACGAAGGCGCCGGCCGCAGCATGCGGGTGGCAATCAATGATGCCGGTTTGCAAACGACCGATATTGACTATATCAATGCCCATGGCACCTCAACACCCCTGAATGATCTTTATGAAACTCAGGCCATCAAGAATCTTTTCGGCGATCACGCCAAGAAGCTGCTGATCAGTTCGACGAAGTCAATGACCGGCCACATGCTGGGAGGCGCCGGCGGCGTNNGAATGCGATCTGGATTTTGTGCCGAATGTCGCCAGGCATCAGAAAATCAATGTCGCCATGTCCAACAGCTTCGGTTTCGGCGGTGTCAACGCCGTCATCGTATTAAAAAAATACACAGAATAATTGTTTTTGGAGGAATTTTCAGCAATGTCATTTTTAGATCAGGTTGATCCGGAAGTTGCAAAGGCCATTGAACTGGAAACAAGACGTCAGTCGGGAAAACTGGAACTCATCGCTTCGGAGAATTTTGTCAGTGAAGCCGTTCTGGATGCCCAGGGTTCGGTCATGACCAACAAATATGCCGAAGGTTACCCGGGTAAACGCTATTACGGCGGTTGCGAATACGTTGATATTCCCGAAAGTCTGGCGATTGAACGCTGCAAGAAGCTCTTCGGAGCGGAAGCCGTCAACGTGCAGCCGCACTCCGGCACGCAGGCCAATATGGCCGTTTATTTCGCCGCGTGCTCTCCCGGCGATACGGTTTTGGGGATGAACCTTTCCCATGGCGGCCATTTGTCGCACGGATCTCCCGCAAATTTTTCCGGAAAATTTTATAAGATTGTGCCTTACGGTGTGAACCGGGACACGGAAATGATTGATTATGACGAAATGGCCAGGCTGGCGCGTGTTCACAAACCCAAAATGATTGTCGTCGGCGCAAGNNGGGCTGGTTGCCGTGGGGCTGCATCCCTCGCCGGTTTCCGTCTGCGAGTATGTTACCACCACCACGCACAAGACCTTGCGCGGACCGCGCGGCGGACTCATTATGTGCAAGGAACCCTACATTAAAATTCTCAACAGCCGGGTTTTTCCGGGCATGCAGGGCGGGCCGCTGATGCACGTTATTGCCGCCAAGGCCGTGGCCCTGAAAGAAGCGCTCATGCCGGAATTCAGGGCGTATCAGCAGCAGATTGTTAAAAACGCTCAGGCGATGGCGGACGAGTTAAAGCATTCCGGTTTCCGTCTGGTGTCGGGCGGCACGGACAATCATCTGATGCTGGTCGATCTCACCCCCAAAGGCGTGACCGGCAAGGATGCGCAGGAAGCTCTGGACCGCGCGGCCATTACCGTCAATAAAAACGGCATCCCGTTTGATACGCAGGGGCCGATGGTCACCAGCGGTATCCGGATTGGAACGCCGGCGCTGACGACCCGCGGGATGAAGGAAAATGAAATGCGCCTGATTGCTTCGCTGATTGCCGATGTGATCGACCACATCAATGATGAGCAGAAAATTAAAGCCGTGGCTGAAAAAGTCAATACGCTTTGCGCCCGGTTCCCGCTGTACGCGCAAAGGCTAAAAGGGTAAAAAAGGAAAAAGGCGGGCGCAGATACGGCGGCTCATCAGAAAGCGGAAAGATATGACGGAAAAAAATGCGCCGTTGCATCCTGTTTCGGATCATGTCCGTTCCCGTCCCGATTGGGATACGTATTTTCTGGACATTGTCGATCTGGTGTCCCGGCGCAGCACCTGCCTGAGACGGGCGGTCGGGGCCGGACTGGTTCGCGACCGGAGGATTCTGGCTACCGGTTACAACGGCGCTCCTTCCAAATTGCAGCATTGCCTGGATATCGGCTGTCTGCGCGAGCAGCTCAAAGTACCGTCCGGCGAACGCCATGAATTGTGTCGCGGACTGCACGCGGAGCAAAACGCGATTATTCAGGCCGCCCTGCACGGCGTCAGCGCGAAAGATTCCACTCTGTATTGCACCAATCATCCCTGCGTTATTTGCGCCAAGATGATCATCAATGCCGGCATCGCACGCATCGTGATCCGAGACGGTTACAGCGACAAACTGGCGGCGGAAATGCTCCGCGAAGCGGGGATCAGCGTGGAGCGGGTGAAAAAATGATCAAAGGATCGGTCAGGTAAAAATCATGAAATGTCCTTTTTGCGGCAACGCGGAAAACAAAGTGATTGATTCCCGGATCAGCAAAGACGGCAAAGCCATCCGCCGCCGCCGGGAATGCCTGGGCTGCGCCCGCCGTTTCACGACGTATGAATATGTGGAAGACATCCTGCCGATGGTCGTCAAAAAAGACGGACGGCGCGAACCGTTTGACCGGATAAAAATCCGCAACGGTGTGATGACGGCTTGCGAAAAACGACCGATCAGCATGGAGGACATGGATAAAATCGTCGAAAATGTCGAAATTGCCTGTCAGGAGTTTCAGGGCGAAGAAATTCCTTCCTCGGCCATCGGCGAAAAAGTCATGAGTGAACTCAAAGTACTCGACGGCGTGGCCTATGTGCGTTTTGCCTCGGTCTATCGGCAGTTTCGCGACGTCGGAGAATTCATGTCCGAATTGAAGGATTTGTTAAGCAAAGGCAAAAAATAATCATGTTTACCGGCATTGTTGAAGGATTGGGAAAAGTCGTTCGTTTCACGATGAAAGGGGCGGATGCGGTTCTGGAAGTGGAAGCCGCGATTGATCTGCAGGAGGTTTCCCCGGGGGACAGTATCGCGGTAAACGGCGCCTGCCTGACCGTGACGTCCAAAACGGCCAGAACCTTTACCGTTGACGTTTCCGCCGAATCCTTGAGCAAGACGACGCTCAAAACCCTGCAGGCCGGGCATCAAGTTAATCTGGAAAAATCCCTGCGCATCGGCGGCTTTTTAGGCGGCCATTTTGTGCTCGGCCACGTGGACGGGATTGGCCGGATCTTGAGTAAAACGCAGAAGTCCGGATCGATCATTTTTGCTGTTGAAATCCCGGAATCTTTGTCTCGCTACATTGTGGAAAAAGGCTCGGTCGCCATAGACGGGATCAGTCTGACGGTGAACAAGCTTGAAAAAGGGCGGTTTTATGTTAATATCATTCCACACACGGCCGGCCATACGACGCTCATCGGGAAAAAAGAAGCGGACTTTGTGAACATTGAAACGGATATTCTGGGGAAGTATGTAGAAAAGTTATTGCAAACACCGCGGGGAATCGATAAGGAGTTTCTCGCTGAACATGGGTTTATCAAGTAAATGAAGGATGAAAAAAATGGCAGTCAGTAAAATATCGGAAGCAATTGAAGACATTCGCAACGGGAAAATGGTTATTCTCGTTGATGATGAAGATCGGGAAAACGAAGGCGACCTTTGCATGGCGGCGCAGTTTGTCACGCCGGAGGCAATCAATTTTATGGCCAGGTTGGGCCGCGGACTGATTTGCCTGACCATTAATGAGGAAATCGCCAACCGGATGAAGCTTCATCCGATGGTGAAGGACAATCAGGCGCGTTTCGGTACGGCCTTTACCGTCTCCATTGAAGCCCGTCATGGCGTGACGACTGGCATTTCGGCGGCAGACCGCGCCACGACAATTCTGGCGGCGGTGAATCCCGCGGCCAAGGCGGAGGATATTGTCAGTCCCGGACACGTATTTCCGATTCTCGCGCGCAAGGGCGGCGTTCTGGTGCGTACCGGTCAGACCGAAGGCTCGGTGGATTTGTGCCGTCTGGCCGGTCTGGTTCAAGCGGGTGTCATCTGCGAGGTCATGAAAGACGACGGCACGATGGCCAGGATGCCGGACCTGGAAATATTTGCCCGCGAGCACAACCTCAAAATCTGCACCATCGCCGATTTGATTGATTACCGGATGCAGAACGAATCCCTGATCCGGCGCGTGGCGGAAGCGTCATTGCCGACGCTTTACGCCGGCGAGGGTAAAATTATCATTTATGAAAACGATGTGGACGATATGCAGCACATTGCGCTGGTGAAGGGCGAAATCACCAAGAGCGATGAAGTACTGGTGCGCGTCCATTCGGAATGCTGCACCGGCGATATTTTTGCATCGGCCCGTTGTGACTGCGGCGATCAGCTTCATCGCGCCATGGAAATGATCGGCGAAGAAGGCAAGGGCGTTATTGTCTATATGCGGCAGGAAGGCCGGGGCATTGGTCTGGTCAACAAAATCAAAGCCTATGCCCTTCAGGATGAAGGCCATGACACGGTGGAAGCCAACATCGCGCTGGGCTTTAAGGCGGATCTGCGGGATTACGGCATCGGCGCGCAGATTCTGGCGGATCTGGGCGTGCACAAAATGCGGTTGATGACGAACAACCCCAAAAAAATTGTCGGGCTGGAAGGCTACGGGATTGAAGTGACCAAGCGCGTGGCGATTGAAATTCCGCCCAATGAAAACAACATTCGCTATATGACCACCAAAAAAAGCAAGATGGGTCATATTCTGGAGCTTTAAAAAACGGGAGGCGCCTGGCACCCGAGATGAATAATTCCAAATAAGGATGGTGATGAAATCATGCCGAAAATAATTGAAGGAAAAATTGTTGCCAAGGGGATGAAGTTTGCGATTGCCGTAAGCCGGTTTAACGATTTCATCGGCGGCCGGTTAACGGAAGGCGCGGTGGATACGCTGGTGCGGGCCGGCGCGGACGAAAAGGACATTGTGATCTGCAAAGTTCCCGGCGCGTTTGAATTGCCGCTGACGGCAAAGAAGCTGGCCAAAAGCAAGCGCTATGACGCGGTGATCTGTCTGGGCGCGGTGATTCGCGGCGCGACCCCGCATTTTGAATATGTCAGCGCGGAAGTGTCCAAGGGGGTGGCCAGCGTGGGGCTGGAGTCGGAGATTCCGGTGGTTTTCGGCGTCCTGACGACGGACACCATTGAGCAGGCGATTGAACGGGCGGGCGCCAAATCCGGTAACAAAGGCGCGGATGCGGCGATGGCGGCTATTGAAATGGTGGATCTGTTTAAAAAGATCAACGCATAAATTAAAAAGCCACAGTGCCGGAATGATACGGCGCTTCTTGATTTGAGGATTAGATGCAGGGTCGTAGAAAGGCGCGCGAAGTTGCCTTACAGGTTCTTTACAGTTTGAATTTTGTCAGTCTCGATGTGGAAAAGGCTCAGGAGCTTTTCTGGGGGAATTTTGTCGCGCCCAAGTCAGCCAAGGAATTTGCGGCCACCTTGATTTCCGGCGCCTGGCATCATCGGGAAGAGTTGGACGAGATGATCGGCGGTTGTTCGGACAACTGGTCGCTTGGCCGGATGTCCAAGGTCGATATCAGTATTTTGCGGATGGCCGTATACGAGTTTCTTTACTGCGACGATATTCCGGCCAAAGTCAGCATTAACGAAGCGGTTGATCTGGGAAAAATGTTCGGATCGGAAAATTCCGGTTCTTTTATCAACGGCATCCTGGATGCCCTCAATCTGAAAATTAATAAAAAAAATGCAGCTAAACCTGACCACTCATCCCCCCGACCGGCAAAGGCATAAGTGCCTGGCCCTGGGTTTTTTCAGCGATGAAAAACCGCCGCGTGGCATTTGCGGTTTGATGGATTGGCGTCTCAACGGCATGATCTCGCAGGAAATCAAACGGGGACGTGTGACCGGAGAGTTTAAAGAGAAGGTGGCAATTCCCCATCCGGACCGTGTCCATTCGGATGTGCTGTTTCTTTTCGGACTGGGTCATATTGACGACCTTTCCTATGATCGAATCTACACCGCGGCTTATGAAATGGTTGCCACGGTTGACAAAATGAAGATTCGGGATTTTGCGTTTGACCTGCCGGGCGAAGGACGTTCCGGGTTGACCACAGCAGGCGTTCTGGAAGCCATGATCACCGGTTTTTTTGATTGCCTGTCGGAAGATGTCAGTAAACTGGCCAGTATGAACATGTGCCTCGTGACATCCCCTGAGCGTTTAAAAGACGTCGCGGCGGGTGTTGCCCAATTTCACAAAAACGTGCGGCACCAGGGCTCGGTTGATTTCAGCGCCCTGGAACCGCACTTCACTTAAGTATATCGTCGTATCTCGCTTGCGATATTTTACAAACAGACTTAAAAGCTGCTTGCGCGCCCTGAGGATTTGTCGTCAGACCAATGTTTCCGTTCGCGAAGTCGTCTATGCCTATCTGCAGGAAAAATATCCCCCCTCATTGTGACGGGTTGACCCCGCGACACTTTTCCATTGGCGCAAATTCCTGATTCTCCCTAAAAATAGTTGACAATGTCCGCTAATTGGTTTAATGGTTGAACCACCAGACCAATTAGTGGGCAGGTGGAAAGGAAAAGAAAGATGACAGCCAAAAAGGTTTTTGCCCGTCCGGTTTCGCGGACGCGCCTGAATGAAGAAATCGTCTCTGTTTTACAAAATCAGATTTTATCCGGCGCGCTGGCGCCGGGAGAAAAAATACCACCCGAACGGGAGCTCGCGGAAACCTTCCAGGTGAACCGCGCCACGCTGCGCGAGGCCATGCGCCGGCTGGAAAATCTGGAACTGGTGGAAATCCGCCACGGCGACGGCCTGTATGTTAAAAATTATCTGGACAGCGGCAATCTGGATCTGATCAAGGCCGCCGCCAATCTGGACGGGCGCGAAGAAGTGGTGCTGGATATTCTCGAGGCGCGCCGTTATCTGATGCCGCAAATGGCGTCGCTCGCCGCCGTCCGGCGCACGGATGATGATCTTCATGCACTGGAACAGACCATTTCGCGCACGGATCTGACCATGCTCGAACGCGACATCAAGGTTCATCAGCTGATTGCCCGCAGCACGCATAATCTGCTTTGCGCGATCGGGCTGAATTTCTTCAATCAGATTTTTCGCGATTACGGGCCGCTGTATTTTAATGATGAAGACAATGTTTTGCGTTCCCGGGCGTTTCATCGGGATATTTATGAAGCGATCAAAAACCGTGAAGCTAAAGAAGCCCGCAAAATCATGAGGGACGTAATGATTTATGCGGAGCAGGCCGTCAAGAACGGCCTCTCCCCAAACAAAGAGCTAAAGGAATCCTGAAAATGAAAAGATTTATCGAAAATGATACCCATGAAAAATTTGATGTGCTGGTGATCGGCGGAGGCATTACCGGCGCGTCGGTAGCTTATGAAGCGGCCTCCCGGGGCTTGAAGGTGGCGCTGCTGGAAAAAAAGGATTTTTCCTGGGCCACATCGTCGGTCACGTCCAAATTGATCCATGGCGGTTTGCGGTATCTGGCCAATGGCGAAATCGGCCTGGTGCGCGAATCATTACGCGAACGCCGGGTTCTGGAAAACATCGCCCCTAATTTTGTTTATCCGATGCCCATTTTGATGACCCATTATAAGACGCCCCTCAAAAACAGCAAATGGGTGGTCAAAGCCGGCATGCTGATCTATGACGCGCTTTCCTATGACAAAAAATACACTTGGGATGCCAGTAAAAAAATCCCGCGGCACAAGACCATTTCCAAACGGGCGGTTCTGGCCAGTGAACAAAACGTACGCCCTGCCGGCCTGACGGGAGCATCCCTGTTTTATGACTGCATCAGCATTTTTCCGGAGCGTCTGACCCTGGCTTTCATCAAATCGGCGGCGGCCTGCGGGGCGCAGGTGGCCAATTATGCGCAGGTGGAGAGCTTTTTAACCGACCAGGAGAAAAACATTGCCGGTGTGCGGGTCAAAGATCTTCTGCAAAACAAAACCATTGATATTTTTTCATCAATAACGATCAACTGCGCCGGTCCCTGGGCCGACATCCTGCTGGGGCTGGCCGAGTCCAGAGCGCCCAATGGCGCTGTTTTGCGGCGCTCCGAGGGGATTCACATTATCACAAAAAAGAAACTGGTTTCCGGCAAACACGTGGTGGCCTGCATGACGCCGCAGGGACGACATTTTTTCCTCATTCCCTGGCGTAATCATACGATCATCGGCACAACGGATAAACCGTTTGTCGGCAATCCGGATACCTATCAGGTTACCAAAGACGCCATTCTGGAATTGATTGACGAAGTCAACCGGTCTTTCGGCGACGGCACACTGTCCTTCGCGGATGTTGTGCACACTTATGGCGGCCTGCGTCCGCTGGTGGAAGAGCAGACCGCCGAAACATACACCAGCTCGCGGCGTTATGAGATATCGGACAATAAGGAAAACGGACTCAACGGACTGATTACCGTGGAGGGCGGCAAATTTACCACCAGCCGGAATCTGGCCGAAAAATGCGTGGATCTGGTTGATGCCAAGCTGGGTCGGCCCAAAGTGAAAAGCAAAACGGCCCGACATCATCTTGCCGGGTGCCGGATCAAGAATTTAAATTCCTTCATGGAAGATATTCACAAGCAGAGCGCCAATGGTTTTGGCGGGGCCACTCTTGACTATCTGGCGCGCTGCTACGGCACGGATTATCCGGCCATTATAAAATTGGCTCATGAAAATAATGATTTAGCCGAGCAATTAAATGAGGATGGCGAAATTCTGGCGCAGGTGGTTTACGCCGTGCGCGAGGAAATGGCACACACCCTTGCGGATATTGTGCTCAGGCGCACGGGCATCGGCACGCTGGGCAACCCCGGCGAGGCAGTTTTACGCAAGGTGGCGCAGGTGGCGGCCAGAGAGCTGCAATGGACGCCCGAAAGAATGGAACAGGAGATTGCCGGGACGATCAGTACGCTTCGGCTGCCGCAATAACAAGACCAAAGAGCAGGGAGGATATCCGGATGACAGACACAAAGTTCCGCCCGGACTGGACGGAAACAGCACCGCCCGCGGGAACCTACAGATCGATTTTCAAATACGGAAACCCCAATCATTTCAAGCATCCCAGCGATGCCTGGTATGAGATGATCAAGCGGGATTTTCATCTGCGCGACGAGGATTTTGTCACCCGATCCGCCGAAGGCCTCAAACGGGTGGCACTCAACAGGCCTTCTTCCTTAAAACCAAATCAAATTGAAGCCCTGCGATCTATCGTGGGGGCGGAAAATGTTTCTTGTGACGATTACAGCCGCTTGAAATTTGCCTCGGGAAAAACCACTGAAGAGATGATGGAGCTGCGGGAGGGCATCGTCCGCGAGGTGGCGGATGTGGTGGTGCATCCGCGCGACAAACATGATGTGCGACAGATCGTCGAATATTGCGATCGGGAGCTGATTCCGGTAACGGTTTTCAGCGGCGGCTCTTCCGTTAATTTCGGCTGCCGTCCATCCCGGGGAGGCGTGGCGCTGGCGGTAAGCACACACATGAACAAACTCCTGGAAATCAATGAACAGAATCAAACCGCGCGTGTGCAGCCGGGCATGTTCGGGCCGGCCTATGAAGACGCTCTCCATCGCGCGCCGCAACTTTGGCAAACAAAGCATCGCTATACCTGCGGCCATTTTCCACAGTCTTTCGAATATTCGACGGTGGGCGGCTGGGTGGTGACGCTGGGTTCCGGACAGGCTTCCACTTATTACGGCGACGCTTGCGATATCGTGTTCAGCCAGGAATATGTCACACCAGCCGGAGCATTCAAAACGCTGGATTATCCGGCGACGGCCACCGGCCCCAAGGTGAACGACATCATGAAGGGAGCGGAGGGCGCTTTCGGCATTCTGGTGGAAGTGACCATGAAAATATTTCGCTACATGCCCGAAAACAGAAAATATTTCAGCTTTATGTATCCCTCCTGGGAGGCGGCCGTTGCCGCCAGCCGCGAAATCATGCAGGCGGAATTCGGCCGTCCGGCCGTCTTTCGCATTTCCGATCCCGAGGAAACGGATCGGGGCTTGAAACTCTACGGCATACCGGATCTGGCGGATAAATATCTGACCCTCCGGGGATTTCAGCCGCTCAGCCGCTGTCTTTGTCTGGGCAGCGCCGAAGGGGACAAAGATTATACGCGCCTGGTGGCCAAAAAGATCAAGGCCGTCGCCCAACATCACGGCGCCATATCGCTTAGTGGTTATGCCGCGCGCAAGTGGGAGCGCAGCCGTTATACCGAACCTTACATGCGCGAAGACCTCGGCGATTACGGCATCGTCATCGACACGCTGGAGGCCGCGGTGACCTGGGACAATCTCCATCGTCTGCACGAAGGCGTCCGCGCCTACATCAAGAGCCGGCCGGACACCATGTGCATGACGCACGCCTCGCACTTTTACCCGCAGGGCGCCAATCTCTATTTCATCTTCATCGCCCGGATGAATAACCCGGAGGAATTCCAAAAATTTCAGCGGGGCATCATCGACAGCATTGCCCGGCACGGCGGATCATTAAGCCATCATCACGGCGTGGGGCGGATGATCGCGCCCTGGATGGAGGGGCATTTGGGAAAAGAGCAAATGGCGGTCTTGCGGGCCTTGAAAAATCATTTTGATCCGCATAACATCATGAATCCCGGCGGACTGCTGGAGTTGAAGCAATGAGGGGACAAACCATGAAAGACGCGAAAAATAAAAATGGCGAGTTGATTTTATCGTTTGACGCGGGAACCCAGTCCATCCGGGCGACGCTGGTTGACACTTCCGGAAATATCGTGCAAATCGTCAAACGCCTGATCGAACCCTATTTTTCGGAAAATCCCGGCTGGGCGGAACAGCACACCGATTATTACTGGAAAACACTGGGCGACGCCGGCCGCGAGCTGATGGGCCGGGTGGACAACCGCACCCGGGAGGCAATTGTCGCCGTGACGCTGACCACGCAACGCGCCACGATGATCAATGTCGACGCCGACGGGCGGCCCCTGCGTCCGGCCTGCCTGTGGCTGGATCAGCGAAAAGCGGATTCACAAGGGATGATCCCTGCAATGACCAAACCGTTTTTGAAAGCGATGGGTTTATGGGAACGGGTCGATAACGCGGTTCAAAGCTGCGAAGCCAACTGGATCAGGCAGAATCAGCCTGACATCTGGGAAAAAACCCATAAGTACCTGCTGCTTTCGGGTTTTTTTACCTACAGGCTGACCGGCGAGTTTGCCGATTCGGTGGCCAACAATTTCGGCTATCTTCCCTTCGACAACAAAACTTATCAATGGGCGGGAAGATTCGATCTGAAATGGCGGCTCTTTCCCATTGAAAAGGAGAAGCTGCCCCGGCTGGTTAAACCCGCTGAAGTGCTCGGGAAAATAACCAGGCGCGCCGCGGAGGAAACCGGCATTCCCGAAGGGCTGCCGCTGATTGCCGCCGGCACGGACAAGGGCTGCGAAATGCTGGGCGCGGGCTGCCTGACCCCGGAAACCGGTTGCCTGAGTTTCGGGACGACCGCCACTTTTAACACCACAACGAAAAAGTATATCGAGCTGATGTCGATGATTCCGCCTTTTCCCGCCTCCGTGCCCGACACCTATTACACGGAGGTGATGATATATCGCGGCTTCTGGATGGTGAGCTGGTTTCGGGATGAATTCGGAATACTGGAGCGGCAGATTGCCGCGCAGGAAAATATTGCGCCCGAAAAGCTTTTTGACGCATTGATCGAAAAAGTGCCGGCGGGTTGCCTGGGCCTGATCCTTCAGCCTTACTGGTCGCCGGGCATCAACACGGATCCGTTTGCCAAGGGCTCTATTATCGGTTTCGGCGACGTGCACAACCGGGCTTATCTTTACCGAGCTATTCTGGAGGGACTGGTTTACGGATTGCGCGAAGGAGCGGAATTTACCCAGAAGCGGACAAAAACTCCCATTACCCGGCTCAAAGTTTCCGGCGGCGGATCGCAAAGCGATATGGCGATGCGGATTACTGCCGATGTATTCGGTATTCCCGCGGAACGTCCCCACACCTATGAAACATCCGCACTGGGAGCCGCCATCGACGCCGCCGTGGGTATCGGCCTTTATCCGGATTTCTCCTCCGCAGTCCAGGCCATGACCCGGGTGAAGGAGGTTTTCGAACCTGTCGCGGAAAATCACCGGCTCTACGATCGCCTCTACCGGGAAGTTTATCTTTCCATGTATAAGCGCTTAAGACCGCTTTTGGAGAAAATCCACGAAATTACGGGGTATCCTTGAATGGTAATTCTTGGATGCTCTTAACCCACATCCGGCACACCGCGGATTGTGATGAATGTTTGCATGGCCAATATTGCCTTGACACGCATGATCTCGTTTCCTATACTTCATCCCGCAAAAAGAATGTTTGTCTCCATTATTGGAAAGGTCATGGGAGGGACTGGTGAAGAATTTGATGATTTTGTCAGGTGGTTTTGATCCTATTCATATGGGACATGTCTATATGATTCAGGCGGCATCCCTCGTTGGCGATATTGTTATCTGTCTGAACAGTGACGATTGGCTGATACGGAAAAAAGGCAAACCTTTTATGTCCTGGATTGAACGGGCAACCATTGTCGGTAATATGAAGTATGTCATTGATGTATTGCCGATGAATGATGATGATGATAGCGCCTGTGATGGGATCGAAAGTGCGTATACAAAATATAAGAAAAAATATGATATGATTTACTTCGGCAACGGCGGTGATAAGAATCCCGTTTCAACACCGGGTAAAGAACAGGAATTATGCAAGCAATTGGGCATAGGATTAGTGTGGGAATTAGGCGGCACGACGAAAGTGCAATCTTCTAATTGGTCTTTGGATCAACAGGGTCAATAAGATCCGAACGTTCAGCTCTTCTCCGGTTCAGGACCTATCAATCCATATGTTCCAATGACAATTTCGCCGGCTGCTTTCCCAGCAGCACCATGCCGAAATGTTCGTATTTCTCGCCGGTCTTATCCATGTCGTGCCAGCGTGCCAGAAACTCTCTTTCCCGCAGCCATGTGCGGCGAATGGTCGCGGGATCTTCAAACAGCAGCACATCCTTGTTGAGTCCGATGATAATCGCGTAATGGCCGTTGTCCCAGCCGCTGCGCCAGTCGTCCAGTGTCATGTAGCGTTCCGCCCATGCCTGCAACAGCACAATCACCGGCGTTCCGGCATCCACGTACTGCTTGACCTGATTGAGTGACCATTGTGTGCCGGATTTTACCTCGAAACCGTAACTTTGAGCGGCTGCGATCATCGCCTGCGGAGGCGTGCCGCTTTCCTCGGTCGTGCCCAGGGCCTGCACCAGTTCATCGCGATCCACCTCCACGCCGTAATAGGTCATCACGGTCTGGAGCGCCTGCACACCGCAGTCGTAATCATAGATTTGTTTTCCGATATGCAGGTCAATCATCGATACTTTTTGGGATTCCTGAAGGGACTGAAGCGTCTGAGTGAGCGATTCGGCAAACGCGCGACGGAGCCGGTTGATCCGGGCCACGTTGGGTGTGCCGTCTTCATTTTTGTAAAGGCGCTCGTTGGTTTCCTGAATAAACGCCGGGGCGCGCGCGCCGATTCTTTTCAGGGCGTTGACGGAGTGCGCGGCGCATATATGGCCGTGCACCTTGATGTATTCCGAAGCGTTGACGGTAACCAGCACATCGGGCAGTTGTTTGCGCAGCTCGGCGGCATAGGTTTCCACAAAAACATCAGGGCAATAATAAAGCGGTTTCTCATCGCGGTCCGTGTGCTGAAAATTCATTAAATCGATTTGATTGTCGGCGACGCCGCGGGCGGTGATTGTGGAATGGCCGTCAAAGATCAGGCCCGCGCCGGCGGAAATATTTTCTTCAATGCCGCGGTGGAATGGTTTGAGATACTTATCCGACCAGGCTGCCCGCATGGATGCTGACGGTTCGTAGGCGCTGCGGTAAATCGGACGGCCGAAGACATCCTTGATCGGTATGCACTCGTCGATGTCCGCGGGATCACGGTTGGCATCCAGCAGAATGCTGCAATACGGAAAGATCAACTGCCGGTTGCCGAGAATGTCGCGGAAATCATACAGCCACTGGGTGTACCAGTCGACGTTTTTCAAAAGCGCGGTAAAATCGTTCGTCAGGTCTTCCAGCGAAATCTCCGGCGGAATGGCAACGCCGCTATGCGGTACAACAACTAAAATGTCCGATCCCGTCATATCGATAACCTTTCCTGGTGATATGCTGTTTTCCGATCAACCATCATGATGATTATTGTACCGCTTTTGCCTGTCTTTGGAAATATATAATAAATTGCATAATATCGAATATTTACGTTTATTTATTGACAGAAATCGACGTTCTTCTTATAGTCTGGTTCAATAAAGTAAGGTGTTTACCCTGAATCCATGAACCATCCATCCCGAATTAAACAAGCGCGTTTCTCAGCTTGGCTGACGCTCGCGGGGGTGATGCTGGCCTATGGCAGCATTTGCGGGAACGTCACGTACGCTTTCGGGGTGTTTCTGCCGTCCATGAGTGAAACATTCGGGTGGAGCCGTTCTGCGCTGTCCGGTCCCTACACCCTTTATCTCATCATCGGCGGTATGCTCGGGCCGGTGGCCGGGTCGACCATTGCGAGGTTTGGCGCCCGAAGAAATATTGTTCTGGGAAACATGGTCGCGGTCCTGGGGCTGCTGGGCATGTCACAGGTCTGTGAAATCTGGCAGGCCTATCTTTTTTTCGGTGTCATGGGAGGTATCGCCCTGGCCTTTGCCGAATTCTTGTCTGTCACCACAGTGATTAATCACTGGTTTATCCGGAAAAGGTCGCTGGCCCTCGGGTTTGTGTTTGCCGCAGGCGGCGCCGGGGGATTTTTTCTGCCGCCGCTCATCAGTTGGCTGATGAGCGGTTTCGGATGGCGCTGGACATGGGTTTGCCTGGCCGGTTGCCACTTGCTTCTGGCCGTCATTTTGGCCGCTCTTCTGATTCGGAACACACCGGAAGAAGAAGGGCAATTTCCGGATGGGCACGCATTGAAAGAGCCATTTGAACAATCGCTCCTTTCGACAACGGGCGGTGTTTATCAAACAAGAGAAGATTGGAGCGTCCGCGACGCTTTGCGCACACCGGCACTCTGGATTCTCCTGGTTTTGTTTTCCGTACTCTTGTTTGCCACCAATATGATGACGACCCACCAGGTTGCTTATCTGCAGGATTTGAAATATTCGCCGATGGTGTCCGCTACGGCTCTGGGGCTGATGCTGGGGATGAGCATCCTGGGCAGGATCCTGAGCGGTGTGCTGGGAATACGATTTAAAGGGCGGTATCTGGCAGCTGTCTTTATGGCCTGTCTGGGATTGGGTATTGTGTCGTTGATGAATGCGGGGGAAATAATTTTTGTTTATCTCTATTCCATCCTGACCGGCATTGGATTTGGCGGAATGATTGTGCTGCTGCCCCATACGATGGGCGCCTACTTCGGACGAAAACATTTTTCCCGGATTGTCGGCTGGACCACCCCTGTCGTAACGCTGGCCAGCGCGGTGAGCCCTTTACTGGCGGGATTTCTCTATGATGCAACCGGCAGTTATCTGCTGCCCTTCGGGATTACGGCGGTGCTTCTTTTCGGCTGTGTCATCTTGTCCCTCGCTGTGCGCCCGCCCCGGGGGCGGGACAAAACGGCCGATCTCTACCCTTCCGGCCTTGAAGGCAATCAACTACCTCCTGCCTGTCGGTGTTTCGTGGTCTCATCCAATGAGCATATCTTTTGAGATTCGCCATTTATCGGGAGATGTGGAATTGGATGTATCGGGATCCTGATCCAGAATGAAATGATTGTACCGTTCCGCAATCCATTGTTTCATTTTGATGTCGGATAATGCCCGTTCGTCCCTGGTTTTGGTCAGATAATCGTCAATGACTTCCTCCTTGATGATGATATCGATCTTCCTGGAGCGCTTGTTTTGCCTTTGCGGGTTGCTTTCGAGTTTCCAGTCAATTTGTATGGTATAATCGCTACCGGAAAGGCTGGAAGCAACCCAGGCATTTGCCGGGAATAACGGTTTTATAATCCGTAGCCAGTAATCAAGCAGATCTTCAGTCATGATGGATTATCTTTATCTTTTTGGACCATCCAAGCTTATCTGTCGAAACATTTCTGCAGGCGGCATGGTATTGGAGTGTGAAAATAATTTTTCCCTTGTATTGCGGATCCTGATCGATGCGATAGCCTGTGATGAAGCCGCCAAAAAAAGATGGTTCCAGTCGTTTTTTGTGAAAATATATTTCACCACCAACCAGTTGCTTAGCCTGGCTTTCATCTAGGCTCCACCACCCGCTTTCCCAGTTGTTATCCGGTAACTACCGAAATAACTTTTAATATTTTCCGCCGTGCGGGTGATGAGCAGCCGGCGCGCTTCAATGCTCGCCCAGGCAATGTGCGGCGTGATGTAGAGCTTTTCTTTATGGTGGACTTTCAGGAGCGGACTGTCCGCCGCGATGGGTTCGGAAGTCAACACATCCAGCGCCGCTCCGGCAATCCGGTTTTCGTCGATGATTCGCGCGAGCGCCGCCTCGTCCACAATGCCGCCCCGTCCCATGTTCAAAAGGTAGGCCGTCGGTTTCATCAGCTTCAGCTTGGATTCATTCAGCAGATTCCTTGTCCGGTCGTTTAACGGGCAATGAATCGAAACCACATCGGCCGAGCCAAGCAGTTCGTCAAGCGACAGAGGCTGATAACCCGGGACTTCCAGATTTTTTCCCGATGTTGAAAAATAAACAACCCGCGCCCCGAAGGCTTCCGCTACCTGTGCCACGCGTTTGCCAATGGTTCCCATTCCGATGATGCCGAAACGCTTGTCTTTCAATTCCCAGAATGGGCGGTCCAGATGCGTGAATACCGGACTTGCCGCGTACTGGCCGGAGCGGACATAATCACCATAGTAACGGCTGGCGTGGAGCAGATAGAAAAGCATGGAAAACGTACATTGCGTGACGGATTCGGTGGAATAGCCCGCGACATTTTTTACCGTGATGCCTTTTTTTGCCGCGTAGTCCAGGTCGATATTGTTCATGCCGGTGGCGGCGACACAAATCAGTTTCAGCTCCGGGCAGGCGTCCATCACGTCACGGTCAATCACGACTTTGTTGGTAATGACCACGTTATGTCCGCTGATGCGTTCGATGCGGAGGGCGGGTTTGGTCAGTTCGTAGCCTGTGTAATCGCCCAGCGTTGAAATCTCCGCGAGATTATCCACGTTGCCGACGGTTATGGCGTCCAGAAAAACTATTTTAACGGGTTGGGTCATGATATTCATACGCTCCATTATTTTTCAAAAACTGAGCAGTTGTCTTATTTGTTTTCAGCAATGAATTTGACCGGCTTCACCATCTGCTCTTTAAGGATTTTCAAGAATTTTTTCCGAACCGATGGAATCTTCGTCATCAGCATCATGAAGGCGTTCATGCGCCTTGCCTTGTAGTTCTTTTGCGGGAAATCATAGAGCCCGTGTGTTTTGTAGTAGTGGTGATCGGCCTGAAAGACAAAGCGCAGCATACCGTAAACCTCGTCGCGGAAAATTTTCCGGCCGCCGACGCCCAGAAAATTCATGGGCGGCGCGTAATTCTGCGCGGCGGGGTGGACCAGGCTGCCCGCAAGCTCCGCCAGCAGCGCGTCAATTTTGCCCGAATCCCCGGATTCATCCGTGATGATGAAGGCGAGATTGGCTTCCTGAAATTCTCCGTAGGCGGTGAGAATCTGGCGCAGATTGGGAATCTGTCCCAGAGGCCCGGAAATCACAAAGGCGATCTGTTTGCCGATGAGTGTCGGCGTATGCGTGTTGAAAAACGAACGGTCGAAGTAGGTCTTCCACCGCGAGGAGAGATAACGGTCGAAAATCGCGCCCGCAAACACGACGACATCCGCTTTTTTTACTTTTTCGTTGTAGAAATCTTTATAGCCGTCCTTGCCGTCGTACTCGCAGACATTGTCCAGTCCGCATTTGCAGCAGCCCAGGCAGCCGCCTTTGATATCGATGTCCATGAGGTTGACCACTTCGACGGGTCCGTTGAAATTTGCAGCCAGCGTCCCGACCATCGCGTCGATGTTGCCTGACGGCGTCTGGCCGTCTTTCATGATGAGAATCTTTTTCCCCGCGGCGTCGGCTATGCTCTTTACCTGCCCCGGTTCGTAAACGAATTTTTGTGCCGCAAGCGGCGGATAAGCCGGGGCTGCGGGAGCCCGGCGGGTAACGGCATCAAGGAAAAGTCCCATGAAGCCGAGCCAGCGGGTGCGCTCCGGCCTTTTCATCAGGTCGTACATGGCGGGCGAATACGCGCCCAGATATTTCATGCCCAGATCGTCACAGATCGAATGAATATAGTTGTGTGCCGTATGATCGAAAAAGTGAATGGATGTGGAAAGGGACGCCGTGTATTTGCCGGCAAAGGCCGCTTCCTGTTCTTTTTCAAAGATCAGTTCGATGAACCGCTTGTATTGTGAACACACCAGCAGAAAATACAGGGGGAATGACCATAAAACCGCATCAGCTTTTTTGACCGCTTCGAGGATGTCGTTAAACGCCTTTTCGTCTTTTTCCAGTTTCCGGATGGTTTGCGCGACGTGAAATATTTCAAAAGTATGATCCGGAAATTTCCGGGCGGCAAAGCGGACATATTGGAGCGTGACACTGAGTTCACCTTTGGGGCTGCCGTTTAAGACGATAATCTTCATGAATGGATATTCCTTTCTGCCCGATTGTATCGGATATTGTCCTGGCGCCCGGGAAGATTTTTTTCAAGAAGGCTCTTTGTAAAAGCAAAAACGGTTTCGGCCTGTATTTTTTGCTTCGTACATGGCTTTATCCGCTTTGTTAATCAGGGTATCCATGTCGTCGCCATGCTCCGGATACATGGCAATGCCCAGGCTTGCCGTCACATAGGCATCAACTGCATCCAGACGAAACGGCTGATAAAAGGAAGCCACGATTTTTTCGGCAACCTGCCTGGCTTCTTCAAAAGAGTTTAAAGACGAAAGGGCAGCGGAAAATTCATCGCCGCCCTGACGGGCAACCGTATCCGTGTCCCGGACCTTATCGGCCAGCCGGTCGGCTACTTCTTTCAACAGCATATCGCCCGCTGCGTGCCCCCACCGGTCATTGATGTCCTTGAAATAATCCAGATCGAGAACCATGACCGCAACCATCTTCTGGGCCCGCTTGGCTCTTTTGATCGCCATATTCAGGCGGTCGGTAAAAAGAATCCGGTTGGCAAGATTGGTTAAGGAATCATGGAAAGCCTGCCTGCGGATGCCTTCCTCCGCTTTGCGCCTTGTCGTTATATCGCTCATGATTCCCCGGAACCCCTTGGGCTTGCCTTCGGCATTACGGGCAATGCTGACGGACAATTCAACATGCCGGACCGCTCCGCTTTTATTGATAACATCCCATTCCAGTTTGCTGATCGGTTTTCCTGTTTTATAAACCTGTGAGAAAGCCCGAAAAGCAATATCGGCATTCTTTTTATCCACGTATCGTTTGTAGGAAATTCCCCGCATTTCCTCTTCCCGGTATCCGAACAATTCCAGGAAGGCGTTGTTGAACAGCAGCAGATTGCCTCTTAAATCGACTTCATAGTAAGCGTCAGTGATGGAATCAATGATGGTCTGGGAACGTTCTTCGCTTTGTTTTAACGCGTCTTCGGCACGTTTCTGCAGAGAAATGTCCATTTGACAGCCCAACGTGGCCATTTGGTATTTATATTCAATGGGGGTAACGGTTCCCATGTACCATAGAATGGCCCCTTTTTTAGTGACAACCCGGTACTCGTACGGGGAAACGGATTCTCCGCGCATCATGGCCCGGGAGTTTATACGAACATGCTCCCGATCATCCGGGTGAACCATAAACAGGGAATCTGCGCCGGTAATGTCAGCCATCGTATATCCGGTATTTTCGAGAAAGCGCTGATTGGCCCAGCAAAAGCACTTTTTTTGAACAATAAAAATACCGATGGGCGATTTTTCCGCCAGAGTGGCGTACAGATGTTCGGCCAGCTTCCAGTCCGTGATGTTTTTGGAAATGATGGAGACAGCGGTAATTTCCCCTTGGCCGGCAGATTCCTTCACCGGGCTGAACGTGCGCAGGAACTCTCCTCCGTCTCTGTGGCTGTAATGCTGGCGTTGGAATGATTGGCCTGTTGCAAAGACTTCCGCCACATTTGCGGCAAAAATATCTGTCTCCTCCGAGGAATGAAATTCACTGTAATTTCTACCGGCGATTTCGTCCGGTCGCAAACCAATCCGCGAGCAGTGTTTGGGATTGACGTAAAGATAGCGGCACTTTTTGTCCACCAGATAGATGGAATCGCTTGTGGCTTCCACCAGGCTCCGGTAAATATCATCCATTTGCCGGGGCGCTTTTGTTTTTGCTTTCAGGGGTGCTTTTTTTACGGCTGTTGATAAAGTTTTTTTCATATGAACAAAACCTGATGTCGTTTTCGATCGCGTATCACAGCGAAAAACAAGCAGAGTTGTGTTTTTGCCTGTTTGAAAAAGCATGCTAATTGCCGGGTGAGTATATGAAGATGACGGGCAAGTGTCAAGATAATTTGCGGGGGGATAATTTGCGGGAATCCACCGAGAAACTAATTGACATTAAAGGTGGTTTTATTTAGAATCGGCAAAATTGCTGCGCAGAGGACGTAGACAAGAATCGATACTAAACACTGAAGGCGGGGGTGGAAATGAAAATATTAGTCGCTTATGCAGGTGAACTGGACGTTGATAAATCTGTTCTTGATGTCGCCAGGGAACAAGCCAAGGCATTTAATGCTACTCTTTATATTGCCAGTTCCATGGAGCGGGTAACGGAAAAAGAACGGACGGAATTGGACAAGGTGGAAAATCGTCTGGCCCAGGTCAAAGCAACGATGGCCGCCGAAGGCATTGCCTGCGAAACACACATTCTGGTGCGTGGTTTGACGCCCGGCGAAGATATTGTGGAATTTGCCAAAGACAGGCAAGTGGACGAAATCATCATCGGCATCGAGAAAAAATCCAAGGTTGGTAAGCTGTTTTTCGGATCTAATGCTCAGTATGTTATTTTGGAATCTAACTGCCCTGTGCTTTGCGTTAAGTAAGGTCCACAAAAAAATAGATTCGTTCGGGATGGTCCGGACTGTTTTGAGTGGTCAATAAGAAAAAATGAAGGCCGGCGCTCTTTTTGAAGAGCGCCGGCCTTTTGTCAGAGTTATCTCTTTGCCGGGTGGCTATTTCTTTCTCTTAGCCAATTCTTCGGCTCTCAATTCCTTGCGCAGAATTTTACCGACCGTTGATTTCGGCAGTTCCTTGCGGAATTCAACTTCCGACGGCAGCTTGTAGGTGGCCAGCTTTGTTTTGCCATATTCAATCAATTCCTCAGCGGTTGCCGTTTCGCCTTCTTTCAGGACAACGAACAGTTTGATGTTCTCGCCTCTCTTGGCATCGGGGATGCCGATGGAACAGGCTTCCTGAACTTTCGGATGTTCGTAGTAGCATTCGTCCACGTCGCGGGGATATACGTTAAATCCGCCGGTGATAATCATATCTTTCTTGCGATCGACGATATAGAAATAGCCATCCTGATCCATCGTGGCGATGTCGCCCGTGTAGCACCAGCCGTCGCGCAGCAAGCCTGCGGTTTCCTCGGGTTTGTTCAGATAGCCCTTGGTGACCTGCGGGCCGCGGATAATCAGTTCGCCCGGTTCGCCGATGGGCATATCGACTTCCCCTTTATCCAGGTCCACAATCCGGCATTCGGTATCGGATATGGGCAAGCCGATCGAGCCGATTTTGCGGACGCCGCCAAACGGGTTGGTATGGGTTACGGGGGTGGTTTCCGTCATGCCGAAGCCTTCCACAATCACGGATCCCGCCGCTTTTTCGAAATCATGAATGACTTCCACAGGCAGCGGGGCACTGCCGGAAAAGAAACCTTTGAAACATGTCATATCCGTATTTTTCATTGCGGGATGATTAAGCATGCCGATATACATGGTGGGCACAAGTGCGGCGAAGGTAGGCCGGAATTTTTTAATAGCTTCCAAAAGAGGCTCGGGTTGCGGCTTGGGAATAAGAACATCTCCCCATGCCATGTAAATCGATAAATTCATTGCACAGGACATGCCGAACACGTGGAAGAAGGGCAGGGCGCCCAAGCTGATTTCGTGGGAGTCGTGGAACATGGGGAACCAGGCATTGAGCTGCTGTACTTGTTTACTAAGATTGCCGTGGGTTAGAATGACGCCCTTGGAAACGCCGGTTGTGCCGCCGGTGTATTGATACATTGCCGTATCTTCAAACGTCAGTTTTGCCTTGGGCGGATTGGGCTGCGATTTTGCGATGCAGTCTTTCCATTTGTAGACATCGGCAGCCTGTTTTATGGGTTTTGCCGGCAGCAACCCTTTTTTCTTTCCCACGAGCGGGAACAGAAGATTGACCGGAAACGGCAGATAGTCTCCAATGGACGTTATGATAATCTGTTTAACTTTTGTTTTGGGTCTTAAATCGATCATCCGGTTGGCCAGAAGATCCATGGTGATCAGGACTTTTGATCCGGAATCATTGAGCTGATGATCAAGTTCGCGGTCGGAATAGGTCGGGTTATTTAAAACAACGATACCGCCGAGTCTATGGGTAGCGTAATAGGCCACGACGCAGGGGATCGTATTTGGCAGAATGATCGCGACAGCGTCGCCTTTTTTGATGCCGATGCCGGCAAGGTAGGCGGCGAAACGGTCTACCATATCTTTGAGAGCTTTATAGCTCATGGTGTAGCCCTGAAAGTTCAGAGCCATGCGATCCGGATACTTGGCCGCCGATCGGTCCAGAATATCGGGCATGCAAATTTCTTCGTACTTAATTTTTTCAGGAACACCTTTGTCGTAAGACTTCAACCATGGTTTTGACGCATAAGATACTTCTCCAGCCATTTTAACTTCCCTCCTGTTTTTGGTGTTAAACGATGTGAATGAAGCAAACGATATCGCGCTGTCCTTAATTGTGATTAATTTTTTGCGATTATCCCTCCTATTATTTTGATTTTATCCCTTAATGAATTCATAAAACAAGAACCACTGACTGATAACCCTGAACCTTTTAGCAATTTTTCCCGGTAAAAGCCATAAAATATTCCTTCCGCAGGTAGAAAGTTTTATATTTGTCGTTATTTCGGATATTTAGACTTTAATGATTGGCCGTGCTGACGGGGGTTTGGTTTATCTCGCATATCGTCGCTCGCCGCCCAAATGCGTCTTTTATGAGATACGCATTTTCACGTAGTGCTTGACAGAAATATTTATATGAGGATATTTGAAAAAAAGGAGACGCTTATGAAAAAGAAATCAAGAGACTTGGAAAAGACCTATCCTGTTGCCGAATTTGCGGCCAAACTGCGCCGTCTGGCCGATGCGCTGGAAAACGGTAAGCGCTTTGTCATCAGCATTTCCGGAGAAAGAATATCGGTTCCGTCTTCAGCAATTTTTAATGTGGAGCACGAACGCGAAGGGAAAAATGAAGAAATTGAGTTTCAGGTAAAATGGATCAACAAAAAATGAAGCTGAAATCAAAGACAATGCTTGTCCTCCTTGCATGATGAACAGTTTTGATATCCACATTCACACCCGCAGGTATTCCGGCTGTTCATTTATTAATGACGAAGATGTCATAGGACAGGCGGTGGCGGCGCGCCTTGACGGCATTGCTCTGACCGAACATGGCATGCGCTGGCCGGATGAAGAATTTGACCGATTGCGGGAAGCAGCCGCCGATCGGGGCATTGTTTTAATCAACGGGCAGGAAATCAATACCTTCAATTCCGTCAATCGTTCCGAGGGTGAATTTCTGGTGTTTGGCGTTCGTCGCAGCCTGACACAGGCATATTCAGCGGTTGAGCTTGTTCAAGTCGTTCATGAAGAAGGCGGAATCATCATTGCCGCGCATCCCTATAAATTGTCCCGCGGGGGGCGATCCCATTATTACGGGGCGGGCGACCTGATTTTAAAGCTGGAGCTTGACGGCATTGAACTCTGTCATCCTGATCACAACGAACCGGCCATGAAAAAGGTCCGGCAAGCGATGGCTGAACTGAAAATTCCCGGCACCGGCGGCAGCGATGCCCATAAAATTCTCAACATCGGTTCTTATGTGACCTTGTTTGAAACCAGGATCACCGGAGAAGATGATTTTATCCGTGAAATCCGCGCCGGCAGAATCTGCGCGGAGAAAAGGGATAAGTAGGTTTAATGGTTCTCTGTTCAGCGGTTCAACGGTTCACACCCCTGCGGGGCGCACGCGGTTTAACGGCGTAAAGCATGGGGAGATAAAATAAAGAGAGGCAGCGCCCGTCGGTGCTGCCTCTCTTTATTAAAAAAATTATTCTCCGACAAAGTTTGGTTCGCGTTTCTGCAGAAAGGCTGTGATGCCTTCCACGGCGTCTTTGCTGGCGGCAAGTTTATTAGACCATTCAATATCCAGCTTCAGCCCTTCGTCAAAACCCTTATCCAGTCCCACGCTCATGCCTTCAAGCGTTGCTGCCACAGCCAGCGGCGGCCGTTTAGCCAAAGCAGTGGCAAAAGCCGTCGCTTCACTGATCAAATCGGCAGCCGGAACGACTTTATCCACCAGACCGATGGCCAACGCCTCCGTGGGCGCAAGCCGTTTACTGAAGAGTATCATGTCGAGCGCTTTGGATTTTCCCAGAAGTCTCGGCAGTCTCTGAATGCCGCCCCATCCGGGGGTAATGCCCAGGTTGACTTCCGGCAATCCGATGAGCGCCTTGGGATTGTCCGTCATGATGCGGAAATGGCAGGCAATCGCTGTTTCGCAGCCGCCGCCCAGCGCATGGCCGTTGATGGCCGCGATATAGGGTTTGGTGGAGCGCGAAATGGCGTTCATGATCTCATTTCCGTTGGGGCCTTTCGCGATGTTGGCGATGTCGGAAACATCCATGCCCGCGGAAAAACCCTTTTCACCTGCGCCCGTGATAATGACAGCGCGGGTGTCCTTGCTTTTTTCGATCGCGGTGACGGCGTCGAAAAATTCTTCACGAATCCCCAGATTAACCGAATTCATGGGTGGACGATTGAGCGTGATGGTTGTTACGAAGTCTTTGGTCGATACGATAATGTTCTTGTACTCCATAAATATTCTCCTTTCAGATTTTTGTTTTTAAAATTTCTAACCGTTGAACCCTTAACCCTTGAACCGCATGTGCCCCGCAGGGGTATGAACCTAATCTTTACTTCTGATGCACCAGTCGCATCCCCGGATGCGGCACTTCAAAACAGGGAACATTTGTCCCGCCCAGAGAGCCGATAAAGGCCGTCCGGCGGTCCGGTCCTCCGAAGCAGATATTGGCCGGACGATTAATCACCAAGCCCGGCGGGTCCTCCACAACAATTTCCAGCCGGCCCCGCGGATCGATGAATCCGAGGGCATTGGCTATGGGGAAGGCAACCCAGAGGTTGCCCGCTTCATCAAACGCGATCCCGTCGGGAAAACCAAGCCTGCCCAAGGACGGCGGACCGTAAACTTCCGCCTTCTCCAGACAGTTTTCATGGTTGATGCGATAACGCAATACTCTGCGCTGCATGGTTTCGGCCACATAAACAAATTTTTCGTCCGCATCCAGCGCAACACCGTTGGCAAAATAAATACCGTCCGCGACGATCCGGGGCGGCAGACCTTCCGTGATGACAACCAGGCAGCCGTCGGGAACGGGCGACTGAAGCGAGGCGTCGATGTCGGGGTTGTCCGTGGAGTTGGATACCCATAGTCTTCCGGAAAAATCAAGGAAGGGAAAGTTGGGGGTGTACATTCTTTTCCCTCCGGCTTCAGTCATTAAAACCGTATGGGAGCCGGAAAGTGAAACCGATTGAACTTCACCGTTGCCGATATTGGCGACGATGCATTTGCATTCCTGATCAAGGCAAATGCCGTTGGGCAGGCCGCCGAGGTTTCCGAAAAAGGTTGTGCGGCCGTCCGCTGCAATGCGCGCGCAGCGTCCGCGCCCGTCCGCCGTAAGGACGCTTCCATCATCCTGCGCCATTACGCCTTCGGGCCGCAGCAATCCCTGTCCAATGGTTTTGACCTGCCGAATATCGATTTTCATCACATCCTCCCGTTATTCATCCTGCCGCCGCGCCGGGACCATTGTATTTTTGCTGAAAGCGACGCAGTAAAGGGGGATGCCATGATGCACGGCTTCCGTAAGCTTTTTCATTCCGGGAATAAATTCATCGTCCGCGAGGGAATTCATAAAAGACGACACCTGGCCTGACGGGTGAGCATACGTAATGGCATGAACAATGAGGCCGACGCCGCCGGCCGCCAGTTCAGCAATCAGTTTAATCTGGTTTGACGAGACATGCCCAGAGGTTTGCGCCATGCCGTCGCAGGTGGCTGACCGGACAAACCGGTTGCGTAAAGGCATCTTTTTGATCTGTGACGGTTCAAACAGGATACTCATGATAACTCCTTCTTGGCCTCCGTTTGGGTTCATATTCGCAGGGGTAGAGGAAAACCGCAGACAGGTTTATACGTGTGCCTGATATGATGAATTTTTGTATAGCAGGACAACCGGCCCTGTCAAGCGTATTTATGAATTGTGTTGACACGGGAATCGCTTCTTTCTATACTTTAACAGTTCGGTGTATTTAAAAAAAACATAGATAACGGGATTTGATATGCTAAATCGCTTAGTAAGTGCCATTATTCTTATTATCATTGCTTTGACGTCCATTCCTCTTTTTTTCATCGCCCTCGTTTTACGCCTGCTGACTTATCCCTTTGACCGGCGTCTGCGGCTTCTGCATTTGTTTACCTGCTTCTGGGCGTCGATTTATACTTGGATGATACCCGCCTGGCGGATTCGCATCGAGGGGCGCGAGCATGTCCGGAAAGACGCGGCGTACGTCGTTGTTTCCAATCATCAGTCGCAGCTGGATATTCTGGTCGCTTTCCGGCTTTTCTTTCATTACAAATGGGTGTCCAAAATTGAGATATTCCGTTTGCCGCTGATCGGCTGGAATATGGTGCTCAATCGCTACATTAAACTGAAACGCGGCGACAAGGAAAGTGTCGCGCAGATGCTACAGAAATGTGAAATGCATCTGGAGGAGGGAAGCTCCATCTTCATGTTTCCGGAAGGCACGCGCTCCGACGACGGAGAGATCAAGGCTTTCAAACTGGGCGCGTTTCAGCTGGCTTTGAAGAAGAAAGTGCCCATTCTTCCTGTCGTGATCAGCGGGACCAACAAGGCCCTGCCCAAATACAGCATGAACTTTACCGGCATACAGAAAATGTATATCAAAATATTTGAAGAGATCCCTTATTCGGCTTTTGAAAATTTAACGCCGGAGGAGACGGCGCAGATGGTGCGTCAATTCATCATCGAAAAACTGAAAGTGATGAACGAATATACTCTGGGTAAAGCAACTTAATCTTTCAACAGGGCGGCGCCGATTTTTTCCTGACGGATTTCCAGACGTCTTTTTTGCAGGGCTCCCAGCGATGCCATGTCCCTCTGAAAATCAGTGTATTGGCCCGGCACGGGAATTTTCCAGCGTTCGGACAGTTGACCGATGTCGGCGCGAAATTCGGCGGCCAGGCGCGCAAAGGTAATGCCAAGGGGAAGAGGGGAGTCGCTGCCGCGATCAAGCCTGCCGGCAGCTTCATAGGCGATGGCTTGCAGGGTTTGCCAAAGAGCGCTGAGGGCGCCTAAGTCACTTGGCAGCGCGCGATCTGCGGACGTGGCGTTTTCCCGGATGGCGCACACTATCAGATCCAGTTGTGCGGCCATGCCGCCCAGCACAGGTCCCATCATCACAATATCTTCTATTTCTCCCAGGGGGACGACGATATCCTGCCAGGCGCTTCCTTTCTTGCCCAGAATAGATTTTTGTCCGATGAGGCAATTTTCCAGTTGAATGCCGCCGTGCGGCGAGGGTTTTAAAAAATTCAAGGGCATCGGCGGTGCTATGGTGAGGCCTTCCGTATCACGCGGCACGATGAAAGCCGTAAAACTTTTAAGCCCCGTGGTGTTATCAGTCACGGCCACAACGATATACATATCGGCAATCGGGCCGTTGGTCAGATAGGTTTTTTCTCCGGAGAGCCCGTAACCCGTTTTAGTTTTTTTAGCCTGCGTGGCCAGCGTTTTAGGAGAAGCGCCGCGGCCCGGTTCGGAAACGGCAAATGAAAAAGTGATCTTTCCTTCGGCCGCCGCGCCCAGGTATTGCCGCCGTTGCTGAGGTGTGCCGAACGACCCGACAACATAATGAGCAATAATCTGCTGGAAGAGCCAGGATAGGCCAAGCCCGAGATTGCAGCCGCTTCGGACAAAAGCTTCTCCCGCTTTCAAAAGGTCGAGATACCCGCCGCCCGCGCCGCCGTATTTTTTCGCGATCCCGATTTTAAAAAGTCCGGCCTTGCCCATCTTTTGCCAGATATCCCTGGGAAATTCATGCCCCGTCTGCAAATCCGCACGACCGGCAATATGCTCGGCGGCAAAAGCCGTAGCCTGGTTGCATGTTATGATCTGGTTTTCATTTGGTTGATGCATACTTTTTTCTCCATCTGCGAGTCAAGTGTTTTGGGCTTGGAAATCAACGGAATATTTCCACTTGAACTGTGGTTAACATTGTTTTTGCCAGTGTCCGGCATGATGATATCGGTGATGACAAATTCGAAAGATTTCTTTCGGAGGAGATGGGGTCATTCCGCTTAAATGTTGAAATTCTTCCTTCCTTACTCTGAATGGCAGTGTTGCTGTCAGGGCAAGGGGGGGGATGTTTCTCGATTTCGTCAACAACGAAGGAGGGTAAGATGATCTTTCTGAAATCGCGAAGAAGGTCGAGGCAACTGGTTTCATCGAGATGAATTCTGGGACCGGCATCACATACGATATCTGTGGCTGCGTCAATCATTGCCGTGGAAACCCCATTCAATATTGTCGCGAATGAACTTCTGCATCAATTCAGATTGGTGGGTATCGAGGAAACGACGGATTGCTTCAGAAAATAAATCCTGTTCATCACGAAACCATCGCTCGTTAACAAGAGCGACGGCCTTGTTATACTGAGCTTCCGGCGCCTCCGTTTGCACTGTTTTCATAAGACTCCTTCAAGCACATCTTAAAAATTTAATATAAAGCCAATTTCCTTGACTTCATTTGTATTTACAATAGCAGACAATAAAGCAATGGGCAAGGTCGGCTATGCTTTTGAGATCGATGCAAGGGACAGGGGCGGTTGGTGGAAGGTTTTGATACTTTGGTTACCCGGGGGATGATTCCAATGAAATCTAAACCCATATAATGGGAGAGGCTACAAAGACTGTTTTTTGAGCGCTTTGAACTGGCATCCTTGATCCTTTTAGTGATAATTATCAATTAAGTTTATCAGAATTTTATGAATTGGTTCGAGATGATCCGCAAAAATATGTCAAAAAATAGCATAAATTTAAGTCCGAGGATCAGCCGCCGGAAATTTTCGCGAAGGCTCTCCCCGATTTTTTTGTCTTCACCAAGATGATCAAGGGCAAACGCGACCGCTTCGATTGTGGAAAGGCCCCCCTCGCGGGTTTGCGCGCGGAGCGACGCATGGGCGGGATTGAGCGAGATGCGGTTGAGTTTGAGAAACCAGGGATTGCGCCACCACAGCGTTTTTGCCTGTTTCCATGACCCGTCAAGCGCGATGATCCCCTTCAGAAATCCATAATCGGTGGCGGGCTGTTTCTTCCGGTCCTGAATGGTGACCGGCGGATCTCCGGCCTTGCCTTTGCTGTTCAGAAACAGGATTCCCCATTGTGAAGGCATGGCGGATTCGCCTGCCACCGACTTGAATCCATTCCAGGAGAGGCCGACGCGAACATGGCTGTTTTGCAGCATGATGTTGGTGAGCCAGGCGGAATTGAGCTCTTTGTATTGTTCCTGCGGGTGCTGAAGAATGATCACCGAAATAAGGTTCTCGAAGACCGGCACTTTCGCGCAGAGGCACTGGGCTGTGTCCCGGTGGCATTTAGGACAGGCCAGGTGGCGGTCGATTTTCTGATGGACCCGGGGATCCCGGAATTTTATGGATTGAACCATGATTCTCCTTTTATTGATTCAGTGAACGGGAAATATGGCGAGAATCACCGCGCTCCAGAGAGAGAGTGGGAAACAATAACCACCGTCAAATCCCGTTTCCATAAATAAAGCGCGCCCCAAAACGCCCCGGCGACATAAGCCGCCATCGTCAGCATAAAGTTCAGAGAAAAGATGTGAATGCTGCCATAAATGAATGTTGTCAGAATAAAGCCGACTGGATTTCCGTATCGGTCCATCAGGCGCTCCTGCAGAAAACCCCGCCAGAAAATTTCTTCCCCGGGACCGGTAACAAACAAAAGCAGCAGAAAGATGAGCCGCCGATCGGTATGGATGCCCATGTCATAAATACCGCCGACCTGGGCTGTTGCTCCGGGCACGATATAAGGCGAAAGAACAAAACCTAGACGCATGAAAAAAAGTAATGCCGATCGCTGTAATCAAAAACCACAACCAGGATACCGGCCCGACTTCAGCGGCCAGCAGGGCGCCCACGGAAACGGAAATCAGCGACATGGTGAAAGACCATGGTCTTGTAACGATAATGTATTTTTTTAGCTGCATGGTCAAATCATCTTCCTCTTGAGATAGTAATGGCCTGCTGAAAGCTTTTTTCTGGGGGAGAAATGTCGATCTCTCATGAAAAACGAAAGCAACTGGACGATGGTGTTAATAATATCTTTTTTTTTGTGTCAAGTATTTTATCCGTGCTGCGTCCTCTCGCCGCCGTCAATGGAGATAATGACAGTTCTCTGATTCTCGCGGTCGGTGAGAGCAATCCTGTTAATCAGACTTTGGTTTCGAAAATTGGATTCCGCAATGGTCTGAAAATCCCGCAGGCGGGACACCGAGCGCTTGCAGAAGCCGCGCCCAGTAATTAACCTGCGCGACCGTGCTTGCTAAAATAACGATTTCCCGCTCGGTGAAATTAGCTTTCATTTTATTGATGAAGTCCTGCGTAAACCGCGGCGGTGTGGCGGAAATTAAAACAGCATATTCCATGGCGATGATTTCGCGGGGCGAAAATGTATCGACTGCGGTAATATCAATCTTTCCCTGCAAGGCCGCAAGTTCGCCGGGTGTAATACCATATTGGTCGTAATCATAAGCATTCATGTCAATGCAAAAAGGGCAGGCAACACTAAAAGATGTCGTGAGCCGGATCAGCTTGAGCATCCTTTTGTCCAGCTTGCCGTCTTTGTGGGCAACAAGGGCTTCCATGATGCCGGAGCTTAACGCCACTTTTGGATACCATGCCAGCAGCTTGCCGGGTAAAAGATACCGGCCGGTGACAATTCTGGAAATCCAGATGCCTATTTTCAGGTAACATGGAATGGACTTTGGCGGACCAATAAATGCTTTCATAAAGACCTCCTGATGAGGTGTCATTGGTAATGAGTGACATAATTCCCCCTGGAAACTTATAATTCAAACTTTGTTGCTGATCGGCAAGCACAATGATGACAGTATTGTAAAAAAAGGCAATCAGTTTTGCAGGGCAGAGAGAAAATCCTGCTTCTTAATCGGTTTGGTCAGATGTCCATTGCAGCCGGCAGCCATGCTGATGGCTGCTTTCTCCTGACTAATTAAATATCGATTTTACTTTTGCAATGATACCTGTATCAGACTTCTCTGGCAGCATCCGGAGCATTGATTCTATTTTTGCAATTATTTTACTGATATCAGACTTCTTGGACATGATATGGTCTTCACCAATCATCCCATTTGTATCATCGGTTTCATCAATTCCAGCAGTAAGAAACAGCACCGGGATGTGTTTTGTTTTTCTTGTATTAGCTATTTCCAGAGCGACATCACCGCCGGACATATCCGGCATATAAAAATCACAAATAATCAAACTCGGTTGTTCCTTCTTAGCCAGGGACAAGGCTTTTTTTGCTTCATTCGTCAACACAACTTTGAATTTGCCTGTTTTTTCAAGTTTGGTTTTGAGCATTGTGGTAACTGCCGGATCATCATCAACAATCATTATTTTTATTAAATTATCCACTCAGGAACCCCTTTAATCTTTAAATCGTTAATTGACGTTAACATATTTAATTCTGATCTGTCCAAGATATTCATTCAGTAACGCCATTTTGTTTTTGATTCCGTTGTAATCCTTCTGCTTGGCTGTTTCTTCAATGGCCGAACTTATGTCTCCGAGAAATTTAAATCCGTACATATTAAATCCGCCTTTCAGTCTGTGCCCCATTTTCTGGATTTGTTCATAGTCATTTGCCATCAACATTTCGCCTAGGCTCTCTAAGTCGGCTTTCTTGTCGCTTAAGAATGAGGGGATCAAGTCCTGTAAGTCGCAATCTATTTCGACATCAGGAATATCTGCAGGGAATTTCCCCGGGATGTCACTGGTATGATTTTTGGGCTCCGGAGTTTTTTTGTGTTTATCAGCAAAAAAATTCAGGATGGTTTCACGGAATTGACTTTTGCTGACCGGCTTTGACAGGTAAGCATCAAAACCTGCCTTCAGGCATATTTGGCCGATTTCTGCGGCAGCATGACCTGACAGCGCAACCAGAATTGTTGCGTCTCTTCCCCCGGAGTTTTCGTGCTCCCAATGTCTCATCCGCAGAGCGGCCTCCATACCGTTCATGACCGGCATTTCCATATCCAGAAATATGATATTAAACTTCATTTTGGTAAACTTCTCAAAGGCGGATTGACCATTATCGGCAAATTCTATATTGAATTTATCATCCTTCAAGTATCTTTCCAAAATAACCCGATTCGTTTCGTAATCGTCAACAATTAAGATTTTCAGCAGGGGTAATTCTTCCATGTCAGCTTGATCATTTCGATCGGAGATTGTTGCAATGGATCGTAAAAAAGACATACGGTCTGCGGACGTCCGCTTGAGTTCCAACGTGACGGTTGTGCCGTCTTCTTCGCAGGTGGACATGGATATCTTGCCTCCCATGGTTTCAGCCATCAGCTTGGCTGAATCTGCGGCGAGACGGGTTCCGTCTGCTTTTCCGGAGATCGAATATTTTTCAAAAAAATCACTGCGAATATGCGCGGGTACTGCACTCTGGCTGTGAATGCAAATCAGCGCCTGGCCATCTTCATCACCTGACAACAGGATTTTCAGAATCCCATGGGCAGGCGAGGCCTCGACAGCGTCTTTGATTAAATTGGCCATTATGGAATAACATAGGCGCTCCTCCCCCCACACGCCAAACGTGTCTTCATCAACAACCTGTCTGTGGTTGATCAAAATGTTGAATTTAATTGCCTTGGCAGCGGCTGGACTGCGCAAATCGAAAATAACTTTACGGATAATGCTTAATAAATCAAGCCCGACCGGTTTCAATTGATAAGTTCCTTTTTCCATTTTTGAGATATTAGGACGATACCGGCTAAATTGTCAACCCGCAACAGAATATTTGCTGCTAACATAGAATATTTGTCTGCAACGGAGCAATGGCCGGCTCCACAGATGCTGACATTTGTGGCGGGTGTGCCGTTGAAAAGTCAGTAAATGATTGAGTTACAACTGGCGTTTCGACACAGCATTTCCGCTGTTATTCTCAAGCATTTCCATGGTTTTGACTATTATTTCATCGACATCCAGCAATCGCATTCCTATTCTATTATTAAGAAGCAATAGTTTTTTAACCCTTTTGCCCGTTAAGAGGGACGATCTGTATGGACACTGTAGTTGCCCGGATTATAGAGATCGAAAGAGGGTCCACCCGGGACATCGAACGGGCAGAGGAAGCCTCCCGTCAAAAAATCGAGGCGCATCGGCTTGCCTTGGACAGGGGCTGCTTGAGAAAAAGTTGTCAATCGATGATATAAAATCGCTTTTAGCCGGCAGCTACCGGGACGATGAGTTCAAAACCATTTTCAGTTACCGGCAGCTGGTTGTTCACCTGGATATATGCACAGCCAGGAACCCTCGGTTGCGGATATCGAACATCACCTTGAACCAAAATTATTATGCCTGGATCCCCTCTGTGTTTCATCAGGATTTTCATTCCATCTACTGTGTTGTTGCCCATCTTCGGCTGCTGTACTGCCAGATCCGGAATCTGTTTCGGATAATCGACGGTCGGCGCTTCGGAATGTCTCCCGACGCGATCATTAATAGAATGATTTGTGAGGCGTGAGGTCGGATATGTTTATAAAATAATGGTGAGTTCGCCCGGCGGCCGTCGTTTAACGGCGCCGGATCCGTTTCATTTCGGCGGTTCCGGGGGTACGGGATTGCTCACGGAGGCATCACTCTGAGAGTTTTCAGGAGGATTATTCTTGTCGTCCTTTTCTTCGGCGATAGTCTCTTGTTCTTCAAGAACTTCATCATATTCTTCGATGACAATGCCGCGGCGCACCATGATCTGATAAATTCTATCCGCGCGGTTGGACGCATATTGTGAACTGCCGTCAGGGCGAAAGCGTCTTGGATTGGGCAGGGCGGCGGCCAGTTCTGCCGCTTCGCGCGGGCCAAGCCCCCCGGCGGATTTGCCGTAATATTTACGCGCGGCCGCCCCGATGCCGAACATGCCGTCCCCCCACTCGGCAACATTTAAATAGAGTTCCATAATTCTTCTTTTACTCAGTTGCCGTTCGATACGCCAGGTCAGGATGGCTTCTTTGATTTTTCGAATCGGATTCTTGTCCGGCGTCAGATATAAATTTTTTGCCAGTTGCTGCGATATCGTGCTCCCACCCGCTTTAAATTTCTTCTTCTTAATGTCTTTTTCCAGGGCCTTTTGCATGGCCTCAAAATCAAAACCTTCATGATCCCAGAATTTATCATCTTCAGCAATAATGACCGCCTTCATGGCGTAGGGTGATATTTGTGAAAGCGGCGCCCAGGATGTTGATATTTTTTTCTTGATGCCTTTTTTCTTCCACATGTTCTCCCGATACTCCATGAAAGCGGTTTTACCGGGACGATTCTTTGAGAGAGCAGCGATATTCGGATAGAAAAAATAACGGCCGACGTCCATTACGAAAAAAACTAATAAGGCAAGGACGCTCCATAAAATTATTTTTTTCCAGTGACGCATCATGATTATTTCCCTTTTTTTCAGTTGCCGCTTCCTATACCGCATTAAAAAAGAATGCAAAATAAATTTGACAGGCCATGTGTTTTTTAGTATGTGAACTAGCACGAAGCTGGTGATAGGGCTTTTTTAGATATAACTTCGTTTTCTGTGTGCAGTAAATTATCCTTAGATATATTTACACTGAGCGGCATAGGGCCGCAATCTGTGCACCGTTAACAAAATGGGACCCCCCCGCAAAACAAGGAGGTACTTCATGATGAAACGGCGGATATTAGTAGTCTCGGGATTATTTGTTCTTTTTTTGTTGTTCTTTTTCAATAGCGGCGCTGATGCCGGCCAATACAAAGTTAAAAAAGGTGAAAACCTTTACACCATTTCCAAAAAACTCGGTGTCAGCATAGCGGAGATCAAAAAGGCTAACAACCTTGCCGGCAACAAACTCAAACCCGGTCAGGTTTTGCAAGTCAGTCAAAAGAAATCCCAATCGCCTGCTTTAGCAAAATCAAAATTAAAATCTCAATCTACCTCTTCATACAAAGTAAGAAAAGGTGATACCCTTTCCATCATTTCCAGAAAAACAGGCGTTCCCGCAAAACAAATTGCCGCTTTAAATAATATTAAATCGAAAAAGCTGCGCGGCGGCCGCATCCTCATTTTATCAAAAGCAAAACCATCCGCGCCCCCTGAACCTATCGGTGATGAAGATGATGAGTTGCTGGGTGAGGAAGAAGAAGTTGCTTCTTCCGAAGCCGCGGGCGATATTGCCCGTGAAGCCCAATCCAGCGAAGAGCTTTTAGGCAAGTGGGGCAGCGTGGATGAAAGAAAATTATTTATTAAAGTCTCCACCGGTTTTCTGGGCGCGCCTTACCGCCTGGGCGGCGCCACTGTAAAAGGAATTGATTGTTCCGCGTTTGTCCGGAAAATGTATGAATTATTCAACATCTCCCTGCCGCGAACCGCGAGTGAGCAGTCCCACGTTGGTGTTCGGGTGGACCGCAATGAACTGGTTGAAGGCGATCTGGTTTTTTTCCGGACCAGAAAACCGATCGGTCACGTTGGCATTTACATCGGCAATAATGAATTTGTTCACGCTTCCTATCGGGGCAAATCCGTTCGCATTGACAGTCTGGATCAGCCCTATTTTCAAAAAAGATTTCAACGAGCCGTTCGTGTCAAAGGTCTGGATGAGAATGGCGGCACCTGATTAGTCCTTAACAGAAAGAATATCTTCAAAAAAAGGGGCAGCAACGCCTCTTTTTTTGTGTTTTTGCCAGTTGATTATCCCACCCGTTTATTATATGAAGTTAACCTTACCGGTGTGTTCGTTTACATTGATCAATGACGACTAACTTGGCTAATTAATAAGGAGGATTTTATGAAAAGAACAGCATTTGTTTTTTTAAGTATTGTTATGCTGGCTTTTCTATGCAGCGGTTGTCTGGTCGCGGAAAGTAAATATCTGACAAAAGTGGATGAAACGGATCAACTGACCAAGCGCGTGACCTCTCTGGAAACGGTGAACAAAAATCTGAAGGATCAAATAACCTCTTTAACCGGACAGAATGAAGATCTCACCAATGTTGTCGCGATTCTGGAAGCGGAAAACAGCAAACTTAAACAGAATGTGACGCAGGTAACGAAAAAAACACAGGAAGTGGAAAAAGCCAGCAACACTTATCGGGAACTCTTGAACGAAATGAAAGGTGAAATTGCCCAGGGGCAGGTTACCATTAAAGAACTCAAGGGTAAATTGACCATGGATGTTGTCGATAAAATTTTATTTGATTCCGGAGAAGCGAAAGTAAAAGATGAAGGTCTCGAAGTTCTAAACCGGGTTGTGGAAATTCTGAAAAATGTTAAAGATAAAAATATCCGTATTGAAGGCCATACGGACAATGTCAAGATTAGCGGAAAACTTGTAAAAGTCTATCCGACCAACTGGGAACTTTCCGCGGCGCGCGCCATTAATGTCTCAAAACATATACAGCAGCAAGGCATTGATCCGACGATTCTCTCGGCAACCGCTTTTGGAGAATATCAACCGGTTGCCGATAACGCGACACCGGAAGGACGGGCGAAGAATCGCCGGATAGCGATTATTCTGTTGCCGAAAGATTAGCGGAATTTATAAATTGTCAAGTTGTGTCAAGGAAGAACAAATGGGGAAAAATATTGTTGAAAAAATTCTGGCCGGTCATCTGGTTTCCGGAAATCTGGCGCCCGGCACGGAAATAGGCATCCATATTGATCAAACCCTCACGCAGGATGCCACAGGCACCATGGCCTATTTGCAGTTTGAAGCCATGAATATCCCGAAGGTAAGAACGGAACTTTCCGTCAGCTATATCGATCATAACACGATTCAAATCGGTTTTGAAAACGCGGATGATCACCGCTATCTGCAAAGTGTCGCCCGGAAATTTGGAGTGGTGCTTTCGCGCGCCGGCAACGGCATTTGTCATCAGGTCCATCTGGAACGGTTTGGCCTTCCCGGCAAGACGCTCATCGGATCGGACAGCCATACGCCCACCTGCGGCGCGCTGGGTATGATCGCCATCGGCGCGGGCGGTCTGGACGTAGCCCTGGCAATGGCCGGGGAACCGTTTTATCTCACGTGCCCTTCCGTCATTAAAATCAATCTCAGCGGCCGCTTGCAGCCCTGGGTTTCCGCCAAGGATGTGATCCTTAAAGTGCTGGAGATTTTCACAACGAAGGGCAATGTCGGAACTATTTTTGAGTATGGCGGGGAAGGGGTCGCGTCGCTCAGCGTTCCGGAACGCGCCACCATTGCCAATATGGGGGCGGAGTGCGGTGTGACCACGTCAATCTTTCCCAGTGACGAATTGACCCGGCTTTTCCTGGCCTCGCAACAAAGAGAAACCGATTTTATTGACCTGAAGGCGGATGATGATGCCGCTTACGCAAAAATTGTCGATATTGACTTATCCGCGCTTGAGCCGATGACGGCCAAACCGCACAGCCCGGAAAATATCGGCGCCGTGCGCAGCATGAAAGAAATTGCCGTGGATCAGGTCTGCCTGGGGAGCTGCACCAATTCTTCATATAAAGATCTGGTGACTGTGGCGAAGATTCTCAAAGGACGCGTGGCTCATCCCGATGTCAGTTTTATTTTAGCGCCGGGATCCCGGCAGGTGCTGGATAATCTCGCCCGCGACGGCTACCTCGCCTCCCTCATCGCTTCCGGCGCGCGGTTGATGGAAAACGCCTGTGGCTTTTGCATCGGCAACAGCCAGAGTCCGAAATCCGGCGCGGTATCCCTGCGGACTTCGAACCGCAATTTTCTGGGACGATCGGGAACGATGGATGCTGATGTTTATCTGGTCAGTCCTGAAACGGCGGCGGCAGCGGTCATCACCGGCCGTTTTACCGATCCGCGGGACCTCCGGATGGACTATCCGCAGGTTGCGATGCCCGAGCAACTGGTCATTGACGACAGCATGATTATCCGGCCGGAAAACAACGACAACAACGTCGAAATTTATCGCGGCCCGAACATCGGCGCTCCGCCTGCCAATTCAGCGTTGCCTGATGTTATATCCGGGCAAGCCACTATTAAGGTCGGGGATAAGATCACGACGGATCATATTATTCCTGCCGGAGCACGGATGAAATATCGTTCGAATATTCCTAAATATTCCGAATTTGTTTTTGAAAATGTGGATGCTTCCTTTGCCGGGCGGGCCATGACACTGAAAGAAGCAGGGAAACACAACATCATTGTGGCCGGTCTGTCCTACGGGCAGGGGTCGTCGCGCGAACATGCCGCCATCTGCCCCATGTACCTGGGCGTGCGCGCGATCATCGCCAAATCGCTGGAAAGAATCCACGCCGCCAATCTGATTAACTTCGGCATCCTGCCTTTAACATTCCGTAATAAAAGCGACTATGACACCGTCACGCAAGGTGATGAACTGGAAATTGCAGCGGCAAGAAAGACGATTACGGAAGGCAAAAACCTTATGGTGCAAAACAAAACCAAAGGCATGACTTTTGAGGTAAACTGTTCTTTGTCGTCAAGACAAAAACAAATCATCCTGGCCGGCGGCGCGCTCAACGTCCGCAGTCAAAAATAAAAATTAATAAAGATACGGAGTAATATTTTTACATGACAAAAAAAATTAAAGTGAAAACAACGCTCGTCGAAATGGACGGCGATGAAATGACCCGCATCATGTGGCAGATGGTGAAAAACAAACTGCTCCTGCCTTATCTGGAGATGGATATTGATTATTACGATCTGCACGTTAAGCATCGGGACGACACGGATGATCAGGTCACATTTGACGCCGCCCGCGCGATTCAGAAATACGGCGTCGGCATTAAATGCGCCACGATCACCCCCAATGAAGATCGCGTGAAGGAATACAGTTTAAAGAAAGCGTGGAAGAGTCCCAACGGCACGATCCGCGCCATGCTGGACGGTACGGTTTTCCGAAAGCCCATCCTCGTGAATAACATCAAGCCGGGCGTTTCGGCGTGGAAAAAACCGATTACCATCGGCCGCCACGCGTATGGCGACGTTTATAATAATTTTGAGTTGAGTATTTCACAGGCCGGAAAGCTGGAAGTCGTTTTCACTCCCGCCGATGGCGGCAAGCCGCAAACCAGCTTCGTGCAGGACTTCCCGTCGGCAGGTATTGTGCAGATCAACCATAACCTGGATCAATCGATTCTGAGTTTTGCCCGGGCATGTTTTACTTACGCGCTGGCCGAAAAAATTGATGTATGGTTTTCCACGAAGGATACCATTTCCAAAATATATGATGCGGGCTTCCGCGATATTTTTGAGCGGGAATTTGAAAAGAACTGGAAAGATCAGTTTGCGAGCGCCGGGATTGAATATTTCTTCACGCTGATCGACGACGCGGTTGCGCGCATGATGAAAACGGAAGGCGGCATGCTCTGGGCGCTGAAAAACTATGACGGCGATGTGCTGTCGGACATGATTGCTTCCGCCAGTGGCTCGCTGGCCATGATGACCTCCGTGCTGGTTTCCCCCAACGGCTGGTTTGAATACGAAGCCGCGCATGGCACGGTGCAGAAGCATTACTACAAACATTTAAAAGGCGAAGAGACCTCCAGTAATTCAATGGCGCTTATTTTTGCCTGGACCGGCGGCCTCGCCAAACGCGGCGAACTGGATGGAACACCGGATGTCGTGAGATTTGCAAACCAGGTTGAAAAAGCGGCGCTGGAAACGGTGGAAAACGGTATCATGACAGGTGACCTGCTGCTTTTGGCCGAGAAGAAACCTTCCAACAGGAAAGTCAACACGGAAGAATTCATCGATGCCATCGCAGCAACACTGAAGAAAAAGCTCAATGACTAATTTACTGCCCAATCTGCTGGATTTCACCCTGGAGGAGATGGAAGCATTTATTTCCTCCTCCGGTAAGGAAAAGTATCGCGCCCGTCAGATCATGAAATGGCTGCATCAAACAGGCTGCGCGTCTTTTGACGCCATGACGACATTGTCGCGAGATTTCCGGGGAAAGCTTTCCGCTATCGCGCGGATCTACCGGCCGGCAATTGTCAAAATTCAGAAATCACAGGATGGCACGCAAAAAGCGCTCCTGCGGCTGGAAGACGGGCTTTTCATCGAAAGCGTTTTAATCCCCGGGAAGAGCCACTGGACGATTTGCCTTTCGACGCAGGCCGGCTGCGCGATGGGCTGTGAATTTTGCCTGACCGCACGCCAGGGCTTTAAACGCAACTTGACGCCTGCGGAAATTGTCGGGCAGCTGATTACCCTGAAGCACGAAACGCCGGATGGCGCCAACATCAACAACATCGTCATGATGGGCATGGGTGAGCCGCTGGCTAACTACGAAAGTACCATTAAGTCGATCCAAATTCTGACCTGCGATTTCGGTCTGGGGATGTCCAACCGCCGGATAACGGTTTCCACCTGCGGGCTTGCGCCGCAAATCATCCAACTGGGCAAAGACATCTGCATCAATCTGGCCGTATCGCTCAACGCGCCTGATGATGAAACCCGGAATCAGCTCATGCCGGTCAATAAGAAGTATCCGCTCGCCACGTTGCTGACTGCCTGTAAAAAATACCCCATGCCCGGACGGCGTCTGCTCACTTTTGAATATATCCTCATTGACGGTGTGAATTCATCCCGGGCGGACGCGGAAAAGCTGGCCCGGCTCTTGAAAGACCAGCGCTGCAAGCTGAACCTGATTGTCTTTAATGAATATCCCGGATCACCCTTTAAGTCACCATCCGCAAAAGACGTGGAAGCCTTTCAGCAAATTCTGCTCGACCGGCATTTCACCACCATGCTTCGCAAAAGCAAAGGCGGCGATATCCTTGCCGCCTGCGGCCAGTTGAGCGGCGCTGTCGGAAACGGATATGCTGTTTGTTTGTGGGATTGATGGACGATCGGTATTTTTTACCTTTGAAAGGGTCTTCTTGCCGCGCTTTTTTGCCGGAAGCGGATGATCAGTTTTATCTGGTTCCCGATCTACAGCGTTTGTGTCATCCTTCAGTTGGAATGTACAGACGGCGGATTTACGCGCCGATGCCTTCAAATAAAACGGTTGACAG
>DFZJ01000168.1 GCA_002382045.1 Syntrophaceae bacterium UBA4059 | reverse complement strand
CTGGCTGGATGCCGGCGAAATGGAGCTGGTGGTGCAGATGGATAAAGGCGGCCTTGACAAGCTCTTCAGCGTTTTTTCGAGAGGTTGATTGATACCGATCACGATATGGCAACATGCCAATAGTTGGCAAGAGGAGGTAATGTGAATGCAGGAAAACGATGCGGATAAGACAAAAGAGGCCATTGAGTCGATGGTAAAAAAAATCCCGGCAAAAGTGATTGTGATAGTGGGTGCCATCATTTTGATCTCGGTTTTCTTCAGGCCATGGGTGCAGGTAGGCGCAGGGCAAAGAGGAATCGTGCTTAATTTTGGCGCTGTGCAAAAGCAAGTCCTGGATGAAGGCCTGCATCTCCGGATACCGGTGATGCAGGAGATTGTGCTGATGGATGTAAAGGTGCAGAAGGCCGAGACGGACGCGGCGGCAGCCTCGGCGGATCTTCAGGATGTTACGTCCCGCGTAGCTTTAAATTATCACATTGTTCCGGATAAGGCTAACATCGTCTACCAGAACATAGGCGTCCAATTCAAAGAGCGCATTATTGATCCGGCTATTCTGGAGGTCGTTAAGGCCGTAACGGCCAAGTACACGGCAGAGGAGCTTATCACCAAACGTCCAGCCGTCAGTGAAGCGATGAGGCGGAATCTTATGGATAGACTCCTGGCAAACAATATTGCCGTTGACGCCTTCTCCATTGTTACCTTCAGCTTTTCAAAGGTATTCACCGAGGCCATTGAATCCAAACAGACGGCTGAGCAGTTGGCTCTGAAAGCAAAAAGGGATCTCGACAGGATTAAGATCGAAGCAGAGCAAAAGATCACTACGGCGAGGGCAGAAGCAGAGTCCCTCCGATTGCAGAGAGCAAACATTTCGCCGGACTTGATAGAATTGCGAAAGATTGAAGCCAATATGAAAGCCATCGAAAAATGGAATGGTGTGCTTCCTCAGGTAACAGGCGGAGGAGCCATGCCGCTGATTGGTTTGGGTGACTCACCAAAAAAGATTAAACCATAAATAGACCGGCTCCGGTATTGGCTTATACAAAATCGGCACAAAACTTATCTCAGACAAGTCATCGGGTGTGTTTCTGAGAGGATAGACCGACGGCAATGCCGGAGCAATCAACCAGGGCCTGCGCCGGACAATTAATTAAGGGGGAATTTTACATGACTTTATGGTGGATATTCTTTGGTGTTTTTATCTTGGCCATGCTGGCTTTAGACCTTGGTGTTTTTAATCGCAAGGTTCATGTCATCAAAATGAAGGAATCCCTTCTTTGGACGGCTTTCTGGGTGATACTCGCCCTCTTATTCTGTGCAGGCATTTACTTTTTCTACGGCCATGGGAAGGCGATGGAATTTTTTGCCGGTTATCTCATCGAATACTCTTTGAGCATCGATAATCTTTTCGTCTTCATGCTGATTTTCCGTTTTTTCAAAGTGCCGCTTGAGTATGAACATAAGGCATTGTTCTGGGGAATATTGATGGCGCTGGTGACACGCGCAGTCTTTATTTTCGCGGGCGTTGCGCTTATTAATACCTTCAGCTGGGTTATGTATATTTTCGGGGCTTTCCTGGTTTTTACCGGCATCAAAATGGCGATGAACAAACAAACCGAAGTGCATCCCGACCGGAATGTTGCAATAAAACTGCTGCGTTTTTTCATCCCCGTCAAAAAAGAATTTTCCGGAGCGAAATTTTTTGTGGTGCAAAACGGCGTACGCTTTGCCACGCCGATGCTGGCTGTTCTTCTGGCTCTGGAAACAACCGACATTCTCTTCGCAATCGATTCTATTCCCGCCGTACTGGCCATTTCCAAAGATCCGTTTATTGTTTATACGTCTAATGTCTTTGCAATTTTAGGTTTGCGTTCGCTTTTTTTCGCGATTTCCGGTTTGATGAAATTGTTCCATCTTCTGCATTATGGTTTAGCGGCGATTTTGAGCTTCGTCGGTGTGAAGATGCTCATTGAAGATTTTTTTCATGTGCCCGTCATAGCCTCTCTGACGGTTATCGCCTCCATTCTGATTGTATCGATTGTAACATCCATCATTTGGCCCGATAAAGAGGAAGGCGAGGTTCCGCCGGTAACGATGGAGTAACCCCCTTTCACAAAAAAAATTAATGAGGTGCCATGTTTGCCGCATGGCACCTCATTAATTTTAACCGCTATTTCCTGCTTTTTTTTCAAAGTTCCTCTCCCAGTATTCCCGTCACCCAGTCGAGATGGATACGAGCAACTAAATAGTCGCGGCGGGCACGACTCAAATTGCTCAGTGCCTGTTGAAGGTTGAGCTCCGCATCCTCCACTTCCAGGCGCGTTTTGACCCCTAACACATACCCCTTCTCCGCCATCCCGAGGAGCTGTTCGGCCTGGGTCACCGTGCCTGAAAGAGCACGAACAATTTCGGTTACTTCCCGTAAGGTGTTAACACCTTCTCGAATTTCAATAGATACTGTGTCAATCAATTTGGTTTCATCGATCTTTAACCGTCGAAAGTCGCTCTTTGCCTGGGCAACACGGCCCTGGGTACGCAGACCATCAAACAGCGGATACGTGAGATATATTCCCGCACTCCACACGGCGCCCTCCCCTTGTCCGTCACCCTGGTCTATCCGATTCCACCCATACCCCCCCTTTAAATCCAGCCGCGGTTTGTTCTGAGCGGAAGCCAAAGTGACCAGCTCCCGGGATATGCTCATACGGTATTTCATGTCCACCAGATCAGGGCGTCGCTCTTTGGCCAGAGCGATGGCTTCTTCATAAGACCGGCCGGAACTCATGTCCGTGACCAGACTACCGACTACTTCAATTTGAACGTCGTCCAGGGCCAGGTGGAAACGCAGCCGATCCTGTGTTGTGAGTATCTGGTTCTTTGTTCGAATGACATCGGGGAGGGCGTTCTCGGCTGCGACCTTCGCTGCAAGAACATCATAGTCAGTCGCCACGCCCGCGATGTACTTCTTTTTGGCCTCTGCGAGGTGCCTTGTTTTCTGCGCGAGGTTCTGCTGCGCAAGGGCATGAAGCTCACGAGCAAGCAGTACATCATAAAATGCCGCCGCGACATTTCTTTTTGCCGCCTGCCGATAGAGCCTGAGCTGTTCTTCGGCGGACTTCAGTCCCACTTCCGCTGCGCGAATGGCGGCGCTGATCTGTCCCCATGTAAAAAGAGGTTGTGTGATAGCGATTTGCGCTGCCTGCCGTTTAGCAGGATCGGCCATGGCCAGCCCGTATATCTTCTGGCTTTCATCCCGGTCGCGGATAACGGAACCGATAGCCGTCAGCTGGGGGAATGCCGCAGCCCGCTCTTCAATGTATTTGCCTTTGGCCCACGCCATATATTCACGGGCTTTTTGGATGTCCCGGTTTCGTTCTGCGGCAATGGCCAAAGCCTGATCGAGAGTCAGCAACCGTGTATCCGCCATCGACGCTGTTGCACAGCAGGAAATCAAAAAAAGCAGCAAACTTGATAAGACCTTGCTTTCTTTGGAAGTGAGTATAGGACTTGATAAGACCTTGCTTTCTTT
>DFZJ01000106.1 GCA_002382045.1 Syntrophaceae bacterium UBA4059 | reverse complement strand
TTGCCAAAGTATTTTCAAAGAATCCTGCCGCTTATTATTACCTGGCCGACTCCATCATGAACTTCCCCTCCCCCGATGAATTTGCAAAGATTATGAAAGAAGCGGGCATGGTTGACGTGGAAAAATATCCGCTCACCTTCGGCATCACCTGGCTGCATGTGGGGAAGAAGGTTGAAAACTAAAACCCGCTGTTGATCTTCCGGCTGCGAAGTTCGGCCATCTTGCCTTTATTCCATCCGGAGATTTTACTGTAGTACCTGGTAAGACGCGCGATGCCTTCCACATCAGATGAACCGCAATAAAGACACCCTTCGTTAAGTCCGCGTGCGGTCTTCCCGCAGGCCAGACAGGACGTGAATTCCGGGGTGAAGTCAATCTGGCGGTTGGCGGACTGGTCAAAGACATCCTTCACAAACCGCCCCAGAAGCTCAGGCTCCGGCTGGGCATCGCCCAGTTGCAAATGGGTAATGACTTCACCCGCCAGCAACGGATGAAACTTCCCTTCCTCAATCACTCTTTGCAGCGGCGCAACATCCGCCGCGACATTGAGATGCGTGGAGTTCGTATAATAGATAGCCCCGCAGGCGATATCCCCCTCCACAAAACGGCCGGCGACGGGCGAGTAATATTTCAGATCAAGCCTCGCAAAGCGATAGGCCGTGGTTTCCGCAGGCGTCTGCTCCAGAACAAATTTCATTTTGAGCTCCTCGCTCAAACGCCCGGCTTCCTTCCGCATAAAGTCGACAACCCTCAGGCCGAAAGCCATTGCATCCGGGGACTGGTGCAGCTCGCTGCCCTGAAATATCCGGACCAACTCGTTGAGTCCGATCAGCCCGATAATGTAATAAGAGCGGTTCATTCTTAAAAAAGGGCTGCCGTCGGCATTCATCGCCAGCACGGCCAGCGGCCCCTGTTCCGCGTAAGATAGAAGTTTTTCCAGAAAGTCTTTCTTCTGAATATGCGCCCGGGCCGCCCTGGCCATCAATTCGCTCAAATCGCCGAAGAGTTTTGTTTCATCACCCTGGGCTTTGTAGCCCAGGCGGGGCAGATTCAATGTCACGCTTTGCACGGCCGCCTGCCGCAAAAGCCAGGGTTTGGCAAGTTCTCCCCTGGCGGACGCCTCGGGCAGGAAAACATTGTTGAAGCAGCCGGTGGAAATCGCATCCGCGTCACGGTCAAACACAAAACAGGTATTACCCTGAGCGCCCGCCACAGCGCAGGCCTGCAGCAGCAAATCGTCCGCGCCGGGTTCACCCCAAAAGGCTTTGGTCATATGGAGCAGCGGACGGGGCAGAATAAAGGGCCTGCCCGTCGCGTCGCCTTTTTGAAAGACTTCAAAAATCGCCCGGGTAAAGCGCTGCGCCTCCGGCGTATAGTCGCGACAGGTTTTCCCGGTGGGTTTTCCGGTGGGCCCGATGGCGGGAAGATCCGCCCAGCGCTCCGGCATATCATAATAAAGGTGAATATCGGTATAAAGCGCCTGACCGCCGCGCGTGGCGGACAGCTGCGAAAATTCATAAACGAGCATTTGCGCGAACTGCCGGATTTCCTTGTCGCTCTTGCCGCACAAATACGGGGCGAAAGAAATGTTCAGCGCGTCCCAACTGATCGTGCCGGTGAAGTGCCCCTGCAGGATGGCGCTGAACCGCACCATGTGCGCCAGCAGCACTTCTGCGTGCCTGGCGGGTTTGGCGGAATTAATCGCGTGCGGCAGCTTCAATCCGAAGCGTTTCAGGTATTCAAGCGACTGGCAGCAACTGTAGGGACGGTCGATATACCCCAGTCCGTGAATGTGCAGATCGCCTGCGGTATGCGCTTCTCCGACGTCCATGGAAAAAACATCGTAGAGTGAAAATTCCCTTTTAATGCCTTCGGCAAAAAGCAGATTGGTCCCCTCGGGAGAATGAGGCGTGTTGGCGTTTTCCTTGTTCTGATGCAAAATAAGTTCACGGACATCATAGAGGGGAAATCCCAGCCGGCCATGCAGCCGTCGTTCTTTTTCCAGGCCGCGTTCAATCAGTTTGGCGTTGACCAGTTCACGCACCAGCGATGTGGTTAAAAGACCGATGCCGGAGGCGACGATCTGCTTTTCGACATCCCGGGAAATCTCCGCGGCCAGCAGATAATCGATGTCCGCTTCGCGCAAGAGCGCGTCCACAATGCGCTGGCGGTTCCATGGCGCGATCTCTTCGCCGGATGTGCGGATAAATAAAGTCAAATCTGTCGTTTCGGATTGATCAACCATATTACACGTTTGTCGGAATGGATTTGTCGATATTGCCCAAAGCCGCTTCCGCCGCCTTCGACAGCTCTTCGTCGTGGTCATGGTTGAGCGCAAAGACCCGGAAATGATGAACACGCGCGGGAATGAAGCGGTAAATCTCGGCCAGCGGTTCGGAAGAAATCCGCCCCGTCACCGGATTGAAAATATTGATGAGTTTGGACGGCACGGCCATTGGATTTAAAGGCCGCGGGTCCTGCGTCGCCACATCCACGCGAAACGGCAGTTTTTTGAGTTTTGCGGGAAGAAAGGTTTTGATCTTGGCCTCATAATTTTGCGCATCCGGAAATACCGTTCCGCGTGGAATGGAATCGATGGATATTTCGGCGGCAAAAGACATTTTCCACTTCAGAGAGCGGGCATGAATCTTCTGCCACTCCAGCGCCAGTTTACGTTTGCGCTTGTCTTTGACGGAAAGCCAGCCCTGCACGTCGCTGAATAATGACCACTCGTCGCAGCGCAAATAGGCGTCAAGATCTTTGACCAGGGAAACCGGATACATCAGATGGAGCGTGTCCGCGAAAATCTCCTGCAAGTGCAGATCCAGCGCGCGTGTCGTGCGGTGAAAATAGACATTGCTGTATAAATTCAGACGGGCGTTGAGAAATCGTCTGAGCGCCGAAATGCCGGACTGATGCAGGGCCAGTCCGTCTTTGGTAAAAAAAGTGTAATAACGCAGGCGCGGCATATCGACCATATCCAGAGAAAAACCCGTCATATAGGCGTCGCGTTGAACATAGTCGAGATTATCAACCGTGTAAATGCCGGAGAACAACTGCCGGAGCCAGTTGAGCCAGCGCGGCTGCCCGGTCTCGTTTCGCGCATCAGGCATTTTAATGAGATAGGCTACCTGTTGCGGGTCTAATGCCTCCCCTCGGGCAAATGGCCCCGAAGGGCCGCGCGAAATCCGTGAAATCAATGCGCCCAGTTTTTTGACAATGATCTGACGGCCCATATCTTCATGGGTCACCCCCCAGGCAGAGAGATAATGTTCATCAAAAAAATGGCCGAACGGGCCGTGCCCCACGTCATGGAGCAGTCCGGCCAGTCGCAGCAATTCTTCCACATAATTCAACGACGGCGTGTCTTTGCAGACATTCTTGAGGCTGGGATACAGGTGGCGGGCGAATTCTCCCGCGACATGCATGGTTCCCAGCGAATGCTGGAAACGGGTATGTTCCGCCGCGGGATAAACCCAGCGGGCGCTTTGCAGTTGATAAATGCGCCTGAGCCTCTGCATCCAGGGAGAATCAATGAGATCCTTTTCCGTCTTTTCCGCGGGCTGTGATTCCACCGGCACCGTAAAGAAAGCATACGAGTGAATCGGATCGGCAATCAGCGCCATCCCGGCATAGGTGTTAGAAGAAAAATCATTAT
>DFZJ01000114.1 GCA_002382045.1 Syntrophaceae bacterium UBA4059 | reverse complement strand
CCGAGCTTCATGGCCTGGTCGATATCTTCCGCCGTCGAATCGCCCCGGGCAATCATATCGGCCGCCTCATTGTAAATCAGACACAAAAACCGGTTGACGATAAAGCCGGGAATGTCTTTGACGACAATCGGCGTCTTACCGAATTTTTTGCAGATCTCGACGGTCTTTTCGGCCGTGGCATCGCTGGTCTCCCTCCCGCGGATAACTTCCACCAGACGCATGGCCGGAACGGGGCTGAAGTAATGAGTACCGATCACCCGCCCGGGTGTCTTCGTAGCGGCGGCAATCGATGAAATGCTCAATGTTGACGTATTGCTGGCCAGGATGACATCCGGCGGACACAGGGCGTCGAGCTTCTGAAAAATTTCCTTTTTCAGCTCGAACTTTTCAAAGACGGCCTCCACGACCATCACGGCGCCTTTGACGGCCCCGGCCGTATCGGTTGCACCCGACAGGCGCACCATGATCTCATCGTGGCGCGTTTGATTAAGCTTGCCTTTTTCAACCTTCTTTCCTAAAAATTTACGAATATTGGCTATGCCCCGATCGACAAATGCCTTCTCGGTGTCCACCAAGCTTACCTGAAAACCCGCTTCCAGGGCAACCTGGGCAATACCCGACCCCATGGTGCCCGAACCGATGACGGTAATTTTTTCCAACATGATGATGTTCCTCCGCTGTATTTTAAAAATGTAATTTCTGCTACAAGTATCCGTAGGCCAGCCAGCCACCGTCGATGTTCACGATGCTTCCGGTCATATAGGACGATTCATCACTGGCCATATAGACGGCCAGTCCGGCAATATCATCGACTTCCCCGATCCTGCCCTGAGGCGTGCGCCTCAGAATGGCTTCGATGGAAATAGCTCCTTTATTAATGACATCCTGAACCAGCTCCGTGCGGATATACCCGGGGGCGATGGCGTTGACGCGAATCTTCCGGTCGGCCCATTCAATGGCCAGCACCTTGGTTAGTTCGTTAACCGCCGCTTTGCTCGCGCAGTAGGCGGCGCGCCGGGGCGCGGCAAGAATTCCATTGACCGAAGAAATATTGATGATGTTGCCCCCGCCCTGAGGAATCATGACGCGCGCTGCCGCCTGAGATGAATAGAATACGCTGAACAAATCCGTTTCGAGCGCGGCGCGCCAGTCTTCCGGCGCCAGATCCTCGGAGGGACCACCCATGGTGATGCCGGCATTGTTGACCAGCAGGTCCAGACGGCCGTACCGGTCAACGGCTTTTTTAACCAGATTATTGATGCTCTCAACCTTTCTGACGTCGACGGACACGGCCATGGCCTCGCCACCTTCCGCCTTGATTTCTTGTACATTGTTCTCCAAAATATTAAGCGAACGGCTCGCCAGAACAACGGAGGCACCCTCTGCGGCGTAACGCATGGCAATGGCCTTGCCGATCCCTTTGCTGGCGCCCGTAACGACGGCCACTTTATTTTTCAGTTTCATGACATCCTCCCTGCAACCTTCCCTTATGCGTTCTTCACAAAACGCTGGTCCGCTTTTTCCTTAATGCGGGCGTTGCGCAATTCCACAGCCAGTTCGCGGCCTGCGGACAGCTCCGGAGCAAAATCGCGTATGAAATTGATTTCTTCATCCGAGGGCCGCGGGGTTGCCGACAGGTCGGCGGCCACTTTCAACTCCCACGGGACGTCTTTTTTGATGGATTCAAGCCTGACGCCGGGAAAAATCTGCGCAAGATACATTTCTTTGGTTTCCGGATCGAAGCGGAAAACGCCCTTGGTGCTGATCAGCGCCGACGGTCCCGACCCTTCGGGGAATAATCCCGTTTTATCGCGGCTGTCCCCGCCGTCCAGATAACCGGGCGAGGTGAAATAATCCAGTTTGTTGACAAACGTTCCTCCCCGCATGGTGAGGACGGTCCGCTGGGCATAAGACATGAAATCCGCTGCGCCGCCGGACCCCGGCAAGCGCAGAGTCGGTTTCTCATAATCGCCGATGACGGTTGTGTTAAGATTGCCGTACTTATCAACCTGTCCCACGCCCAGGAAACAGACGTCGACAAAACCGCGATAGGTCATGGTAAAGGCGGAAAAGAGATCCGTTGCGTAGGAAAATCCCCGGCAGGAGTGAGCGTCGGCAATATTATTCAGCGACAAAAGCGGACGAATGTCCACAATGCCCGATTCCATCATCAGGGTTGCGTGCGGCGCGAACAGGGCTTTCGCCAGAGCCCCGGCTGTCATGGGCACGCCGACACCCAGGACCACATTTTCATAATCATGAATTTCTTTGGCCACGGTAATCGCCAGCAGTTCGTCCAGCGTATAGGGTTTACTCATAGACTTTCCCTCTCTCTTGCAATAGCTTCTCCAACTGCGGAAGTGTTACGCCCATGCTTCTCTCTTTGCCTTCCCGGTCCCAGCGCGACGTAAAGGCTGAACCATAATTAGCAGGCGATGAGTAAAAAGGTTTGGCCCGAAGCTCATCCAGGGCGGCGCTTCCGAATTTCTTTATGTAACGATCAATGTAAGACGAACGATCGGGACAACCGTAAACCCACTCATCCATCCAGGCCTTCAGACCGTCCGCCGAAGCCGCGGCCGAGGTAAATAGACCATTATACATAAAAGTATCTACGTTATAGTATCCCAGCACTTCCGTGGGATGGGCGCCCCAAGGNNTCGCAGGAAACAATAATTTTTTTGCTGGCCAGCGCCGCGGAAGCCACGCTTCCCATGGCGCCCCAGTACTGGGCGTTTCCGTCCGCATCGGCGCGTTGAACGTGAATGATACAGACGTCGGGCGTTGCGGCAGGTACGGTTAATTTATCTTTCCCCGTGTAGGGACACTTGATCACTTGAAATTTGTTTGCTCCCATGAATCCGCGCTTCCGGAAGATATCGGTCACCATGACCCCTTCCAGCACCGGCATAAAGGAAAAACCATGCATGCCGGCGACCAGCCGGGCGTTATATTCAAAGTTCGTGTAATCCTCTATTTCGAGCGTTCCCGCATTTAAGGCCCGTTCGACGGCGGAACCGCCTTTCTTGCCGCCGGAACGCAAAACATACGTCGTCACCAGCCGATCAACGCATCCGCCGGCGACCAGAACCTCGACATCAAAAATGCCGGATTGTGAATACAGGGTAAAGCCTTTCTTGCCTTGCCTGGTAATCTCATAGACCAGTTCGGCGCAGCTTCCCACGGTATAATTGCCGATCACCAGTTCATCGCCGTCATGGACAAATTTCGCAATCGCCGCTTGGGCGCTCATGACCTTGCCGTTAACTTCTCCCATATGAACGTCCTCGCTTTTCATGAACTAAAAAACTTAAATCAGAATTCCTCCCCGTCTTATGAGGGATGACCCCTTTCAGCCCATGGGGTGTCCGGGGGTCATCTCATAAGGAGGGAGTTGATACTCTAAAGCATAAAACGAAGGTCCAAAAGTAAAACTGTTTTCTGTTACTTCATCTTGCAGCCTGTTTCCGCACAGGGCACTTCCACTGATTTTGCGGAAGCCATGCCCCTGGGCGCCTCAAAAGCATGTTTGAAATATTTGGTTTTGGCCACAATTTCAGTGTACCAATAGGGCACTTGCGCCTGATGATCGCAGGCTCTCATGGTCCAGACACCGGCCGGGCCATCATAGGACAGGCCTTCCCACGCTTTGATGACAGCCGCTACATCGGTTGTCCCGGCTTTTTTGACTGCCTCAGCCCAGAACATGGTTGCAATGTAGGCTTTGCCGCGCAGCCACGTCGGGTAATATCCTTTGTCCTTGTAGAATTTTGCAACAAAGGCCTCATTCTTCTTGGTAGGAATGGAAAGGGTGTAGATTTCCGCGCCCATGTTACCAATCATCATTTTATCATCGTTCAGCGCCTGAATCGTCACTTCGTCATTGATATAGTAAGAGAACACCTTCTGCTTCATCCCCATAGGACGCCCCTGTTTAAGGAGCAGCGTCAGGTCATTGCCCCAGTTCGGCGTGAAGATGACATCCGGTTTTGCCGTAATGATCTGACTGACATAGGGACCGTAATCCTTGGTGCCGGCAGGGTGATAGAGTTCGGCTACGATTTTTGTATTGGGGCTGATCTTGGCCAACTCTTTTTTGAAAGCAGCCAGCGCTTCCTGACCAAAAGAATAATCCTGGGCGATAATGGCTACCTTCTTATATTTCATTTTCGCGATCAGTTGTGCCAAAGCGAAAGAACGGCCGTCCGTGCTGCCGCCGGGCCGGAAGAAATTCTTGTTGCATTTCACGCCGGTCATACTGGCGGCATCCATTCCATAGGTGAACATAATGACATTCTGCTTTTCCGCAAGCTGCTCCATGGCCGCACCCACGGAACTTCCCGTACCGCCGCAGAAGAACTTCACACCGTCTCTCAAAATCAAGCTTTGAGCCTTACGGGTTGCTACATCCGGTTTCAACTCCGAGTCAATCCGGATCACTTCCACTTTTTTACCCAGAAGTCCGCCACTCTCATTGATCACTTGAGCGGCATACTCCGCACCATCGAGATAACGTTCGCCGATGTCCTTAAACGTCCCCGAAAGCGGCTCCGTAACTCCAATCTTGATCGTGTCCTCGGCTGCCACGGCAAAAACCGGCAGTGCCAGCATGAAGACCATCGTTAAAAAACACAAACCGTAAACAAACTTTTTTTTCATAGAACACCTCCCAATTTTTCTGTTGTTCAGTTCTTTCTCACGCTTGTTGAACCTATAAAGCAGTGACCCGGCATTCCGCGCGACACAGCAACCCGCTCCAGCAGACACAGGACGGATCGCGGCATCTTTAAACTTCCAGATAATTTTTTCTGACATCCTCAGCCGCCAGAAGCTCCGCCTGGTTTCCTGAGAATACAATCTGTCCCTTGCTCATGATATAGAAACGGTCCGCAATCTTGATGGCCGCCTTGAAATTCTGTTCCACCATCAGAACCGTCACGCCCGATTTTCGAACCGTGGCCAGCATATCCAGAACGTCTTTCACAATCAACGGAGCCAGCCCTTCCGTCGGTTCATCCACCAGAATCAAGCGGGGATTGCCCATCAGCGTCCTCACCACGGTGAGCATCTGCTGTTCACCGCCGGAAAGATGACTGCCCTTATTGTTGCATCGCTCTTGCAAGCGGGGAAAAAGCTCATAAACCCGCTCGACGGTCCAGCCTCCTTCCCCGGCGCTTCCTTTTTTCCCGCCTTTAATTCCCATCAGGAGGTTCTCATGAACAGTGAGACTGCGGAAAATCCGCCGGTCCTCGGGAACATAGCCTACGCCCAAGCGAGCGATTTCATAAGGCGCAAGGCCCACTAATTCCTGATCATGGAATCGAATGCTGCCCTGCTGCGGTTTCACGATACCCATAATACTCTTTAATGTGGTCGATTTGCCGACGCCATTTCTCCCGATGAGACAGACCATTTCTCCCTCTTTTAAATCCAGAGAAACGCCATGCAGAATATGACTTTTGCCGTAGTAGCTGTGAATATCTCTTACTTCTAACATGTTTATCCTTCCCCCAGGTAGGCGTCTTTCACGCGCTGGTCATTTCTGATTTTTTCCGGTGTATCGGAGACAAGAATCGTCCCGTAATGAAGAACGGAAATCATACTGGCAAGCGAAAAAACAACTTCCATGTCATGCTCGATGATAATCAGTGTGCGACCGGCCGTTACCTGGTCGATCATTTTGATGGCCTGATTCGTTTCCTCGCGCGTCATACCCGCGGTAGGTTCGTCCAGGAGAATCAACTCCGGCTCCGTGGAAAGGGTAATACCGATTTCCAGGGCCCGCTGCTGGCCGTAAGACAGTGAACTGGCGGGTTGATCCTTGACATCCGTGAGTCCGACCTCCTTGATGATCGCATCCACTTTTTCACAGATTTCCCGGTTCTGATTGGGCTTTTTGAAAAAATTATACCGCAACCCGTATCGGGAGCGCACTCCGGCAAGAATGTTGTTGAAGACGCTCAGTTCCTGGAAGGCATTGGTGATCTGAAATGAACGGGATAAACCGTAGCGGTTCAATATGTGAGGCGGTTTCCCGGATATGTCTTTCCCCTTGAAAAGGATTGCGCCCGATGACGGTTTGAACTTGCCGCTGATAATGTTGAACAGGGTGGTTTTCCCCGCACCGTTGGGTCCGATGACGGCATGGCGTTCCTTTTCTTGGACTTTGAACTCAACGCCGGTCAGAACCTGCAAACCCGAAAAGTCCTTGTGAATATTATGGATATGAAGATAATTTCTCATGATATCACTTCCTCTGCCTGGGCTGTTTTATCGCCGTTATTGTTTTTCTTTCCAAAGAACCGTTGTTTGATGTTCATGATGACGCCGGACAGACCGCCGGGAACATACAGGACCATCAGGACAAAGATGAGTCCCATAAACAACGGCCAGCGATCCGTAACATTACTCAGATAGTTCTGGAAAATCACATAAACGAAGACGCCCAGAATGGGTCCCCAGAATATTTTCGTTCCTCCGACAAAGACCATGAGCAGGATCGCCGTCGTCATATCGGGACTGATGGCCGAAATGGAAACAAACTGAAAATGGAACGTATAGAAAACGCCCGCAAGCCCGGCCAGCGCTCCGGTAAAGGTAAAGAGAATCAGCCGGCTGATATTCGTGTTGTATCCCAGAAACTTCATCCGGTCCTCATTTTCACGCATCAGCACAACCGTCTTACCCATCGCTGTATTCGTGAAATACCAGCAATAGACAATCGCCGCGCCCATGATCACAAGGGTCAGATAATAAAAGGTGGTCAGGCTGGACAGCGGGATGGACGTAAATCCCAGCGCAAGATTCGGCCGCGTAATGCTCAGACCGTCATCACCGCCCGTGACGGAATGCCACTTGGTCGCGACGGCATAAAAGAGGGCATTGAAGGCCAGCGTCAGCAGGGCAAAATAGGATCCTTTATGCCTCAGGAGCAGACCACCGAGGATTAAGCCGGCAACAACGGTTGCGGCGACGCCGATCAATATGACGTTCCACAGTGATATACCGGGAATATGAATGATCGCTATGGCTGTCACGAAGGCTCCCAGACCAAAAAACGCGGCATGACCGAAAGACAAGAGCCCGGCATAACCGAGAAGAAGATTGTAGCTGACTGCATAAAGAGAGAAAATGATAATTTCCGTCAGCATGTTCAGATGGTACTGTTTCAGGATAAAGGGCATAAAGAGCCCCACCAGGAATAATACGACAATAGTGATCAGGGATATGCTTTTCTGTTTCATGGTTAGGATTCCTCACCAAATAGCCCGGATGGTTTGATGATCAGGACGGCAGCCATGAGCAGGTAGATAAGAGCCACCGACAACTTGGGGATCAGCAGAACGCCAAAGGACTGGAGTTGGCCGATGAGCAACGCGGCGACAACGGCGCCACCCAGGCTTCCGAAACCGCCCACGACAATCACAACAAAGGCATCAATCAGAATTTCCTGGGCCATACCCGGAAAAGTGGAAAGAAACGGCCCCGCAATCACGCCGGCAAATCCGGAAAGCGCCGTGCCGAAGGCGAAGACGCCCATAAATACGAGAGGGACGTTCACCCCCAGGGTATTGGTCATCTCACTATCGTTGACGGACGCCCGGAGGATAATTCCCAGGCGGGTTTTGTAAAGAATAAGGGCCATAATCCCTCCGACCAAAACGGCCGAGAAGAAAACGAAAATGCGGTATATGGGATAAATGAATCCAAAAATTGTAATTGACCCGCTGAGGAATCCGGTGACATTGACGGCCAGCGGATAGTTGCCCCAGTACCATTTGACCAGTTCCGTGATGATATAGGCCAGGCCGAAAGTCAGGAGTAGCTCACCAAGATGACCTTGAGCGTGCACGCGCCGCAGGAGAAAGCGCTCAACCAGAGCCCCGATAATGAAAAGGATCACGGGACAGATCATCAGGGCCATCCAGAACTGGCCGGTCAGCTGCATGATGATGGTATAGGAAAGATAAGCGCCCACCATGTACATGGCGGCATGGGCAAAGTTCAGCACGTTCATCATCCCGAAAATAAGGGTCAGCCCTGACGAAACGAGAAAAAGAAGTCCGGCATACGCGAGGCCGTGGAGAAAAAATACAGGAATGTCACTCATGAATTTTCCTTTCTTTTGCAGTTACTGTTCAAAAACAGGAGTCTTACTTCCCCGGCACGGGGAAAACTGCATTTTGGGTCTTTACCTGTTAGCGGGATTGAAAATAACCATAAGGCATTTGACCGCCTTATCCCCCAAGGACTCTCCAAAATGGGGAATACCGGAATCAAAGTAAACACAGTCACCTTCTTCAACAATTAATTCTTCTGTTCCATGGTGAAATTTCATGGTCCCTTCAAGAACAAAGAGGATTTCCTGGCCTTCGTGTTGATAACGAATTTGTTTCTTGGGGTGAACCGGAAGCGTCAGAACAAAAGGATCCATCATCTTATTTTTGAAGTTTTGAGCCAGCGCCTCATAAGAATAACCGACACTCGTTCCGGTTCTCCTGATTTTCGGTCTTTGGGCTTTCTTAACCAGGCAGATGGGAATGGCCGGGCTGTCTTCCCCGAGGAGATTGGAAATGCTGGCGTCCAGAGCCCGGGCGAGGATGCCCAACGTGGAAACCGGAGGTGATTTTTCCGATTTTTCCACTTTGGAGAGATAGCCTTTGGTAAAACCGGTCTGGTGAGCCAGGTCCTCCAGCGTGACACGCCTTGTATTGCGCAATGATTTGATTCTTTTTCCGATATCAGCTTCGTTGATGAAGGGTTGTCGTTTCATAAAAGAAAACCCTATCCGTTTTTTGCAAAAGCAAAATTACATGGCGCCTGACTTACCAAGGCAATCGGGAACAACACGATTATTATTGCTGTCCCCTTTTGGGAAACTTTTATTTCATAATGGTAAACTTTTGTCAATTATTTTTTTAAATTATTTTGTGATATTACTTTTCTTAAAGTAATTCTGAACGTGCGCCTCCCCCGATCATGAGGCATAAATATTTGAAAATCTATGCTTTTTTTATTTTCCGGTGGCGGTAGTAGCGCAGTGGAATCACGATGACGAAGAAGGGGA
>DFZJ01000199.1:2187-11324 GCA_002382045.1 Syntrophaceae bacterium UBA4059 | reverse complement strand
TTCTGTTCAATGTTCACGGTTTTTTTTCAGGAAGGACCGGTGTACGATCTGAACACGGCCTTGAAATCAAAGACCGGCCTTTATGCCCGTTTCTTTCATGGCATGATTAAAAATGGCGTCTGGCTGGGGCCATCACAATTTGAAGCAGGGTTCTTATCCTTTGCGCATACGGATCAAGACATAAACCAGACCCTTTCCGCACTGGCGAAAACATTAAAAACTCTTTAACCGGTTTATTGACAATTAATAATCCGTACGGTATTACGTGTCATCCGTTTGCCTTCATGATCAAGATAACGCAACGTAAGGAGATTTATGAAAAAAGCATTTATTACAGGAATTACCGGACAGGATGGATCATATCTGGCCGAGTTTCTACTCAATAAGGGATATGAAGTTCATGGTTTGATTCGCCGCTCCAGCACATTTAATACGGATCGTATCGATCATCTCTACCGCGACTCTCACCTACCGGGCACAAAACTATTTCTGCATTACGGTGATTTGAGCGTTTCCGGTCAACTCATGGATATGCTCGCTTCCATCAACCCCGACGAAATTTATCATCTGGGCGCGCAAAGTCATGTACGGGTCAGTTTTGACATGCCCGAATATACCGGAGACATCACCGGATTGGGAACCTTGAGGATTCTGGAGTCGATCAGAAAGACCGGCATCAAAACAAAATTTTATCAGGCCTCTTCCAGCGAAATGTTCGGCGCGGCGCCGCCGCCACAGCATGAAAAAACTTTATTTCAGCCCCGCAGCCCCTATGCCGCGGCCAAGGTCTATGCCTATTATATCGTGCAAAACTATCGTGACGCTTACGGTCTCTTTGCAACCAACGGCATCCTGTTCAACCATGAATCGCCGCGCCGCGGCGAAACATTCGTCACCCGCAAGATTACCCGCGCGGCAACACAAATCAAACTGGGGCTTAGAGACAAGCTTTACCTGGGCAACCTGGAAGCCAAAAGAGACTGGGGGTTTGCCGGAGACTTCGTGGAAGCGATGTGGCTCATGCTCCAGCAGGACAAACCGGATGATTATGCCATCGCAACCGGCGAAACACACTCGGTGCGCGAATTTGCCCAAAGAGTCTTCAGTAAGCTTGATCTGGATTATTCCCAGTACGTTGCGGTTGATCCCCGATATTTCCGTCCTACAGAAGTTGACGTTTTACTGGGAGACGCATCCAAAGCCAAAAAAGCCCTGAAATGGGAACCCAAAACTTCATTTGACGAACTCGTTGATATGATGATCGCAACGGATCTGGAATTGGCAAAAAAGGAAAAAACATTGATGGATGCAGGTTTTACCTGCACCAACTCTGAAAGAATGGGCTAATCTTAAACTTTAAAGGGTAAAATACGTGCTCAAAAATAAACGCATGACGGTTACAGGCGGCAAAGGATTTCTGGGGCATCACCTGATCAACCGGCTTAATGAATATGGTTGCCTGAGCATCGACATTGCCGATCTGCCTGAATACAACCTGACCGATCCGGCTGATATACGCCGCATGTTCGACACCACAAAACCGGATATTGTTATTCATCTGGCGGCAAAAGTCGGCGGCATCGGCTTTAATCAGGAAAAACCTGCCGAGCTTTTCTATGACAATATCATGATGGGCACGCAATTGATTCATGAAGCCTGGTTGCATAAGATTGAAAAATTTGTCGCCCTCGGCACGATCTGCGCATACCCCAAATTTACACCGGTACCCTTTAAAGAAGAAGATCTCTGGAACGGCTACCCGGAAGAAACCAATGCGCCATATGGATTAGCAAAAAAAATGATGCTGGTTCAATCACAGGCATATCGGCAGCAGTATGGTTTTAATTCCATTTTTCTGTTGCCGGTTAACCTTTACGGACCGGGCGATAATTTTGATCCGCATTCATCCCATGTCATTCCGGCGTTGATTAAGAAATGTATGGACGCCATCGACAACCATTCCAACAAATTGGAAGTTTGGGGGACGGGTTCGGCAACCCGAGAATTTTTTTATGTGGAAGACGCGGCGGCCGCTATTTGCATGGCGGCGGACTCGTATGAAAAAAGCCTGCCGGTTAATATCGGTGCGGGGTTTGAAATTTCCATTAAAGATCTCACGGAGCTTATCGCCCGCCTGGCCGGTTTTAAAGGCGAAATCATTTGGGATGCATCCAAGCCGGACGGTCAGCCCCGCCGCATGCTTGATACATCCAAGGCCTTGAATGAATTTAAATTTAAGGCAAAAACGGATTTAACAACCGGCCTGAATAAAACCATTGAATGGTACAAAGAAAACCGGCATCATTTAAACAAATAATGAACGGCGGTCATGTTTTTGATTGACTTTGTTTTCCGCGCATGTTAAGGAACTCGTCACTAAATGGATAGCGAAACCAAAAAATTGAGCATCCAGATGGCCTATGCCAGCAGTATTGGAATCGCAATGGTTCTGGCGATTTTTGGTTGCCTCCTTTTAGGAAGTTATTTAGATCGGAAATTTGATTCCGGCCATGTATTCACCATTGTTTTTCTTTTAATTGGAATTTCGGCCGGGTTTCGTAATATATATGTTTTAATACAAAGAAATTTTAGAGATGAAGAATCCATCATAAAGAGTTTAAAAAGTGAACCTCATCGTCAAAGACCCACTCCAAAAAAAACTTGAAATTGCCAATTGGATCATTTTGGCTGTCCTGGTTGTCCCCTCTTTCATTTTTGCACCGACAAAATTTTACTTAGGCGTTCTTCTGGGCGGTTTTATCAGTATTCTCAACTTTTACGGAATGGAACTTGGTTTGCGCGGTCTTTTTAAAGATCCATCCGGAAATGTCAAACGACCGACCATGGTCAAATACTACATTCGCCTGGCGTTGACCGCTGTTGTTTTGTATTTTCTGATTGCCACTGATACCGTAAATATCATTGGCCTGCTTATTGGACTTTCCGTGGTGGTAATCAATATCGTTTTCACGATGATCACCACCCTGGCAAAAAAAACTTTATTGAGGAGGTTAGTTAGAAACAAATGGAACCCCTAATATTCTTCCACACAACCTGGCTGAAAGACATGGGCATTAATATGACCATCGTTTTCAATACTTTGTTTATAGTCCTTTTATTGTCCGTGCTCTCCTTTCTGGCCACACGGCGTCTGCAAGTTTACCCGGGACGGTTACAAAACGTGATGGAGGTTATTGTTGACGGCCTTCATGAACTTTTGATCGACACCATGGGTCAGCACGGAAAGAAATTTTTCCCTCTGATTGCAACGATCGGCCTTTTCATTCTGACATCGAATCTGATCGGAATCATTCCCGGATTTGAATCACCAACGGCCAACATCAACACAAACCTGGCCATGGCGCTGGTCGTGTTCTTCGCCACACACGTCGTCGGCATCATGACCCACGGCTTCAAGTACGTCAAACAGTTTCTGGGACCGGTCTGGTGGCTTATTCCTCTCATGCTGCCCATTGAACTCATCAGTCACCTGTCACGGCCTTTATCTCTGACCTTCCGGTTATTCGGCAATATCGCCGGTGAAGACATTGTTCTGCTGGTTGTCCTGCTGCTGGTGCCGTTGATTGTTCCGCTGCCCATTATGTTTTTAATGATTTTCACCTCGATCGTCCAGACACTGGTTTTCATGTTGCTGGCCATGATGTATATCGGCGGCGCGATGGAGGAAGCTCATTAACCATTCGGCAGGTCGGGATCAAACCAGAACAGCATCCTGACTGGCGACAAAATGATACTAAAACAAAAAAGCAGCTGACGGCAATCGCTATCAGCTGCTTTTTTCTTCTTTTGATGAAGGGGTCTAACGCTTTGTCTTATGAAGGCTTTTAAAAATTATCTCATCAGATGCTTGACGACATGATTCAATCGTACTATTGAGTTCTGGGATTATTTGTTTTTGGGAGTTTTTATGTACAGTTTGGGAATCAATATCGGCTCCTCAAATGTGAAGGTTGCCCTGCTTGACGACAACAAAATTGTTTGGAACGCCGTAGAACCCCATGAAGGCAACTTTCTCGGCACACTTAAAAAAGTTCTTTCATCCTGCAAGCTGCCGGCTGACATCAAAGTACTGGCCACCGGAACCGAAGGCCGTCATCTTTTAAATATCCATAGCGTCATTGAACCGCTGTGCGTTGAAGAAGTTCTGCAAAAACTCAACCATCAGATTGATGCACTCGTTTCTCTAGGCGGCGAGGACCTGGTTGTCTACACCATTGACAAAAGTAATAAAATTATAACCAGTTTTTCCGGCAATAAATGCGCGTCCGGCACCGGCGAATTTTTCAAGCAGCAACTGGCCCGGATGAACATGAAGCTTAGTGATATTAATGACATCCCTAAAGACTGCCGGGTACTGAAGCTCTCTTCGCGCTGTTCGGTCTTCATGAAGAGCGACTGCACGCACCGATTAAACAAAGGCGAAGCCAAAACAGGCGATATCGTATTGTCGCTCTCCGATGTCATGGCCATCAAGGTCGTCGACTTTCTGAAAAGAGCCAAAATCGAAAAAGGAAAAGTCCTGCTCGTTGGCGGTGTCACACAAAATCAGTACATTTTGCGCTTCATCCGCGAGCGCATGCCGAACATCGAATTCATTGTTCCCGAAGAGGCAGCCTATTTCGAAGCTTACGGAGCAGCGCTGATGGCCGGAACCTCCGGCAGTCGCCTGCCCCCTTTAAATTCATTATTTAAAGAGAGCCACATTCAATTTAAAAGATTTCAAAGCCTGCAAACCGCCCAGGGCAGAGTCACCTACCTGCCTTCACAAAAAGGCAAGGTCAAGGCCGGTCATGAATATATCCTCGGCGTCGATGGCGGTTCCACCACCACGAAAGCCTGCCTCATTGACATCGAGACCAACGAAGTCACCGCATCTTTTTATGGTCGCACGCATGGCGATCCGGTCAGTTCGCTCAAAAACTGCCTCAGCGAGATAAAAAAGCAAATCCATGAAGATATCGGCGACGGGGAAATCAGCATCACGCTGGCTTCCACGACCGGCTCATCCCGCGAAATTCTCGGCGTCTTTCTGGAAACACCCGCCGTTTATAATGAAATCATCGCGCACGCCGTCGGTACTTCGTTTTACCGGGACAATATCGACACCATCTTTGAAATCGGCGGACAGGACGCCAAGTATGTTTCGCTGAAAAACAAAGTTCCGATTGATTACGCCATGAACGAAGCCTGTTCCGCGGGAACCGGATCCTTCCTGGAAGAATCGGCCGAGGGCGATCTGAATATTCCCGACGCCGCGCTGATCGGCGACATCGCGCTGGTTGCCAAAGAACCACTGAAGTTCGGCGAACACTGCTCCGCTTTCATCAATTCCGACATCCGCAACGCCATTCAACAGGGTGCGACGCGCGAAGACATTACCGCAGGCATTGTCACCTCCATCGTGTCTAATTATCTCAATCGCGTCGTGGGCAACCGGACCATCGGCAAAAATATTGTGCTGCAGGGCGGCGTCGCCAAGAACAAAGCCGTCCCGCTGGCTTTTGCGATGCTCCTGAATAAGGACATTCTGGTGCCGCCCGATCCCGAATTGATGGGTTGTTTCGGCGTGGGCATTCTGGCCAAGCAAAAAGTTGCCGAAGGATTCCTGACCAAGGGCACCTATGACATTGATCAAATTCTTGCCACAAGCATTATCCATGAAAAGGAATTTCAATGTAAGGCCTGCGACAATTTCTGCCCCATCCGCATTCTCAACGTCAACGGCCGCCAATATATGTTCGGCGGCCGCTGTAATAAATACGCCAATATCCGGAAGAAAAAAGTTTTCGACGAAGCCTGTGTCATCGACTACATTGAAAAGCGCAATGATATTCTTTTTAAAGAATGCGCCCCCGATCCAGCCACGCTGGTTAAGAAAAAAGATTATATCGTCGGCATTCCCCGTTGCTTCTCTATTTATACGCTCTGGCCGCTTTATTCCTGGTTTTTCCATACTCTGGGAGTAGAGACGTTTGTCTCTCAGGAGATAGCTCATGAAGGAATAGCGCGTGTGGAAAGCAGTTACTGTTTCCCGGCGGAAATCGCTCATGGCGCCGTTCAGGACATATTGAACCGCAATATCGATTACATTTTCCTGCCCCACTTCCGGGATATGGAAAGTTATGAAAAAAATGCGCCGGCCAATTTCTGCCCGATCACACAGAGCCTGCCTTATTACATCAAAAAGGCTTTCCCGGAGATTCCGGACGAAAGATATTTGGCGCCGGTGGTTAGTTTTATGTATGGACTGGAGAAAGCCACCGAACCATTCATCGCGATGGCTGCCAAACTGGGCTTTGGCGAAAAAGAGGCTAAAACTGCCTTTAACATCGCTTACGAAAAACAAAGGGAATGCTTTGCCAGATTTTTTGAACTGGGCAAACAGGCACTCGAAGAAGCGCGTCTGGCCGAACGGGCGGTGATCGCGGTGCTGGGACGACCCTATAACTCCTTTACCGCCGATGCCAATATGGGCATTCCCCGGAAATATACCTCCCGCGGTTATTCGATTATTCCGTTTGATATTCTTCCCTTCGAGGATCAGGCCATCTATCCCAACATGTACTGGTATTATGGCCAGCAGGACATGAAAGCCAGCGCGCTCCTGAAGAATGAAGATAATATTTTTATCACTTATATTTCTAACTTTTCCTGCGCGCCCGATTCCTTCATGCTGCATTACTTAAAGTGGATCATGGGCACGAAGCCCTTTCTGATTCTGGAGCTGGATTCCCACACAGCAGACGCCGGCGTCGATACACGCATTGAAGCGTTTCTGGATATTATCGAGGGTTACCGCTCCAAGATCACCGACATCCGTGAGGAACGATACGACAATGGCCTGCGCTTCATCAACAATCCCGGCGAAGCGATCCACATTAAAAATAACAGCACCGGCGAAAAGATTCCGATTAAAGGAAACCCGCGCGTTAAGCTGCTCTTATCCAGCATGGGTAGACTCTCGGCGGAACTGGTCGGCGCAACGATTCGGGGGTTAGGCATCAATGCGGAAGCCATGCCGGTACCGGATATCTACACGCTGCAGATGGCGCGCAATCATGCTTCCGGCAAAGAATGCCTGCCGTCGCACCTTGTCTTAGGCAGCGCCCTCAAATATTTATCTTCCGACCAATATCGCAAGGATGAAATCTATATTCTGTTTGTGCCGACAACGACGGGCCCCTGCCGAACCGGTCAATATTTTGTTTTCTACGAAAACCTCTTCAAGGATTTGCGTCTGGAAAATGTCGTCGTATTCACCCTGGAAGCAAACAATTCCTATACGGAGCTGGGTTCGGAATTCACCAAGTATGCCTGGTGGGCAACGGTCATCGGCGATTACATGAAAGATGTCGAAACATCCTTGCGGACATGCGCGACCGATCCTGTCGAGGCGATGAGGATCTATGATCAGATCTGGCAAAAAATGCTCAGCGTGGCCGAGCAGGATATTACCAAAGTTCTGCCGGTTCTGAAGGAGATTGCCGGCACGATTTCTCAAATACCGCTGACCAGAAAAATGGAAGACTGCCCGAAAGTGCTGATTGTGGGCGAAATCTATGTCCGGCGCGACGATTTCGCCGTTGATGAACTGATTCAGCAGTTCAGCCGTCACGGCATCATCGGCAAGGTATCAAGTATCGCCGAATGGTTTTACTATTGCGACTTTGTCCGGCATTATGAACTCAAAAAGAAACTGAACCTGGCCCCATGGTACAGGCGCGTATTCGTCCAAGAATTTCGGGACATTCTCAGATGGAGATTTGAGCATGCCTATAAGAAAAATGTGGAAAAAAACATTCGCAACGCCTTGCGTGCAACCGGACTCGTGCCGCATTCACCGCATGACATGCAGGAAATCATGAAAAACACCGAGAAACATTTCGTCGGCTATGAGCTGCATTCGGAAATCAGCATCTCCAGCGGCGTGGCTGCGACCGCCATGATGGACGGCTACTCGGGCATCGTCAACATTTCTCCGTTTGCCTGCCTGATCGGCCGTGTCATCGAAGGATTATTCACACCCTGGGCCAGAGAAAGAAAATATCCGGCCATCTCGATTGAAATCGACGGCAATCTGCTGCCGCCGAATGTGCTCTCCAAACTTGAAATTTTCATGCTGAACGTCAAGCGATTTCGCGGCAAAGAAGACAGCCACTCCATGATCGAGCGGGAGGGCGTAAAATCCGCGGGAATCGACAGAAAGATTATCCGATAAAAAAAGCGGGCTCAAAGCCCGCTTTTTTTATTTCCGGACCATGGAAACGGCGAAAAACGCCAGAAAAACCATAAAAGGCAGGTTTGCCATGGACAATGAAGATTGGACTTGAAAGGAGCATGAAAATTGACGGATAAGAAAAACAGCACCACGGGAATAATTCTGGCGGGCGGAAAAAATTCGCGCATGGGCGCCAACAAAGCGTTTCTGGAAATCGACGGAATTCGCCTGATTGATAAAACAATCAATATTTATCGCGAGATATTTTCCGAAATCATTATCGTTACCAACGATCCTCTTTCTTATGTGGAATTTACCGACGCCGCTGTTGTGACGGATATTTACAAAGGAAAAGGGCCGCTCGGCGGTATCTACACGGGGCTTCATTATGCGAAAAATAATTACGCTTTTGTCAGCCCCTGCGATATGCCGTTTCTCCATCAGGATTTCATCGAATATCTAACCCGTCAATCGGGAAAGCATGATGTCATTGTCCCGGAACTTGCTGCAGGGTATCAGCCCCTGCATGCGATTTATTCGCGCAATTGCCTTCCCTCGATTAAAAGATTACTTTTGATGGACAAACTCAAGATCACCGGATTCTATCGGGACATGCGGGTTCTGGCCATCGGTGAAGAACAGATTCTGCCTTTCAATAAAGACGGTCGTCTTTTTCAAAACCTCAATACGCCGGAAGATGTTGAACAACTTGCTAAAATATAGCGGGCGGTTTTCAGGGACCTTACTTTTTTTCTAATGCAGAGACAAATCAAAAATGATTCCACAACTGAATCACATGAGACAGGCTGGTTGCCCCCAACTTCAAATGATGGATCAGGTAGACAGCATCCTCACAAATTGCCCCCGGCAGGCGAAACCCCGCATATGACGCTCTGCT
>DFZJ01000199.1:0-2089 GCA_002382045.1 Syntrophaceae bacterium UBA4059 | reverse complement strand
GGCGTTAAAGGCGCACACAAATGAAGCACAACATAATCCATAAGACGATTACCATCATTTTCATCCTTCTCTTTCTGCCCGGGGCATCTATTGCCGGAGATGAAAAAGCGAGAGAGGCAAGTACCCTGACCTTTTATCTGGAAAATGATACGATGTTCGACACTGACCGCTATTACACCAATGGAATGAAGATCTCCTGGATGTCCCGGGATCTTTCGAACTATGGCGATATGGTGGCGGTGCCGTGGATGCTGAGACTCATCGAACGGCTGCCGTTGATCAACGATCCGGGAGAACAGCACACGGTTTCCTTCTCACTGGGGCAGAACATGTACACACCGGAGGACAAGAAACGGACCGACCTGATCAGAAACGACCGGCCTTATGCCGGGATCACCTATCTGGCCTTTGGGCTTCACAGCAGAAGCTCAAGTCAAATGGACACCCTGGAATTGGATATCGGCATCGTTGGACGCCATTCTTATGCGGAAGACAGCCAGACGGAGTTTCATAAATGGACTGGCGCTGAAATAGCCAATGGTTGGGAGAATCAGATCCACGATGAACCCATCCTGAATCTATACTTTGAGCGCAAGTGGAAAATACTGCAAATCAGAAATTCGGAAGGGTTTGGATTCGACTGTATTCCCTACGCCGGCCTGGCCGCCGGCAATGCTTACACCGGGGCTAATCTAGGCGGCCAGGTGCGTTTCGGGTGGAACATCCCGAACGATTTCGGGACGAATCTGATCCGTCCCGCATCCGATAGCAGTTCCCCGCTTGATGATACCGACCCCCGCTTCTTTCGTCTGTTTCACAGTATCGGTATCCATCTTTTCTTTGGCGTTAACGGGAAAGCTGTCGCGCGAAATATTTTACTTGACGGAAACACTTTCCGGGACAGTCACAGCGTGGACAAAGAGCCCTTCTGTGCCGATTTTATCGGCGGCATCGGGCTCAACATTCAACGCGTCAAAATCACCTTTTCCTATGTGTACCAGACAAAAGAGTTTGAAACGCAGAAGGATGAACAGAAGTTCGGGGCGATTGCCGCCTCATTCACATTTTAAACCCAGACGTGGCTGGTCGGTTATTTCCTGTGTTGTATCTATCGTATGCGGATAATATTTTTTGAATACACAAATTTCTTGACAACATTTTTCTTCTGATATAGATACCTCTCATTCACTGGAATGAACGTTCATTCACGGCCATAGGGGTTTAATTTTTTGACAACTTCCGACAAACACGCCGACATTTTGCAAGCGGCATTGGAACTCATTGTTGAGCGGGGTTTCCACGACGCCCCAATGTCCGAAATAGCCGAAAAAGCACACGTGGCCGCCGGCACGATCTATCGGTACTTCGAGAATAAAGACGTGCTCATCAACGATTTGTTCCAGGAAATAGAAGACAAGTTGATGGCTGTGCTCCTGGACAATTACCCGCAGGGGGAACCGGTTAAAGAACAATTTTTCCATGTATTTGGTGAACTTTGCCGGTATTTGTTAATCCACCCGCTTCATTTCCGTTATATGGAACAGTTTTTCAATTCCCCCTACGGAATTTCCAAACGCCGCGACAAAATTTCGGGCAAAGCCACAAATTACAGGAAACACGATACGCTCGCAGAAATCTTCAAAGAAGGGATCTCTCAGCAGATTTTGANNCACGATACGCTCGCAGAAATCTTCGCCGAAGGAATCTCTCAGCAGATATTGAAAGATTTACCTGTCGTTGTGCTTTCTTCTCTGGCTATCGGTCCCATGCTTTATGTGATACGTGACCATACCCTCGGTTTTGTTGTGTTGGAGGAATCCTTGATCCGGCAAATTACCGAAGCCTGCTGGGATGCCATTAAGCGGTAATATCAAAATTTTATGGTAAATAAATTGATCTTTAATTAAGCAATAAATAAGTATCTATTCACATTGATATTAAGCAGAGGTGTTCAATGAAAAAAGATTACAGAGCAGTGCTGATGACTGCTGCGGTCATTTTCATCGTGGGTTTGATTTCAGCCGGTTGCGGCGACAAAAAGACGGGGGGGCCGCCCCCTGCTCCTGAAGTCGCCACTGTGACGATACAG
>DFZJ01000193.1 GCA_002382045.1 Syntrophaceae bacterium UBA4059 | reverse complement strand
AAAATGCTGCCGCCGTCGGCTTGAAGAAACTTTCCTTCCCGTTTGCGATCCGCGCCGGTGAACGCACCTTTTTCATGGCCGAACAATTCCGATTCCAGAAGCGTCTCGGTAAGCGCCGCGCAGTTGATTTTCACAAAGGGCGCGTCCTTGCGGTTGCTATTGGCATGAAGGGCATTGGCGATCACTTCCTTGCCGGTTCCCGATTCTCCGGTGATGAGGATCGTTGCTTGCGTCGGGGCCACCTGTTCCACAATTTCCAGAAGCTTAACCATGGAAGAACTCCGGCCGATGATGTTTTGCCGGTTGAATTTTTCACCCAGTCTTTCTTTGAGATATTCATTTTCTTTTTTCAACAAACTATGCTCGGTCGCACGTTTCATCACAATTTGCAGTTCATCAAAATCCAGCGGCTTGGTCAGATAATCATACGCACCTTTTTTCAGAGCACTGACCGCTGTCTCCACGGACGCGTAAGCCGTCATAATAATCACCGGGATGACCGGATTGATTTTTTTGATCTGATCCAGGGCTTCAATGCCCGAAACTTTCATCATGCGGATATCCATCAGGATCAGGTCAAAAGAGCGCCTGCGGACTTCGTCAATGGCGACGGCGCCATCGTCCGCGCAGGCCACATGATAGCCCCAGCCGCCCAGCAGTTTTTTCAGCATCACACGGTGGGCNNACTTTTGTGCCCGATCCCGCTTTGCTCTCCATTTGAACCAGGCCGCCGTGGGCATCCATAATTTTTTGAACAACCGCCAACCCCAATCCGGTCCCCGCCGGTTTGGACGTGAAATACGGATCGTAAATCCGCGGCAGGTCTTCTTCTTTGATGCCTGAACCGGTATCCGAAACCGCCACATCCATCCAATCTTTTTGCGCGGACAGTTCAAGCAACAACCTGCCGCCTGCGGGCATGGCCGACAAGGCATTGAGAAAAATATTGAGCAGCACCTGCTTGATTTTGTCCGGATCAATATCCGCCTGCGGCAAGTTCTCACCCGCCTTGACGTCAATCTCGACCGCATTCTTCTTTGCCTCGGCCTCAACCAGCCTGATGGTATGCTGCACCAGATCCGTCAGGCTCGTTGGTTCTCTTTTTAAGGTAAGCGGCCGGGCAAATTCAATGAGCTGACTGATGACCCGATTTAGTCTTTCGGTTTCGGCAATCATAATGTCCGCCGTCTCTTCGTCTTCTTTATTGCCGGAAAGCCTTTGTTTGAAATAAACGGCAAAGCCTTTGATGGAACTGAGCGGATTGCGGATTTCATGCGCTACACCCGCTGCAAGCGATCCGATGGCGTTCAGGTGCCGGCTGCGGGCGACTTCCTGCTCCAGTTGCCTGATCGCCGTCACATTGCGGGCCAGCAGGATTTTCCCTTCGTGAACATCATCATCGGCAAAGGCCGCCGCCACAACTTCCCACATCTGGTTGCCGTCTTTTTCCGAGGAAATGGCAATGTCCTCTTCAATAAGAGCGGTCTGGTCATTAATCTTGTCCAGCACCATTGAAAATGGCACAGGCAGTAAGTCGCCTGCCTCCCGTCCTGTTGCCTCGGGGCAGGAACCGGTAAAAAACTCGTTCGCCTGCTCATTGCAGGCAACAATTCGCCCGTGTTTGTCCACCGCCAGAAGCCCGATGGGCATGTGTTTCACCAGCGCTTCTGAAAAAACGGTTATTCGCGAAAGAGAAGAACGCGCCAGGCGATACGCCTGAACCAGAAAAAGCGACACAATAGCCAGCGACCCGATCAGAACTAAAACCAGCGCCCTCGTCACCGTCCGGATCGTATCTTCGCGCGATGCCTTTTCGATTTTTTCCATATTAAAGCCAACGAAAACGACCGAAGGACGGCGATCTCCTTTCCCATCGCCGGCACGTCTCGGGGAAAATCCCCGGTAAACCTCAAAAGTGCCAGCACCTTCGGGATTGGCCGCCTGCCGCCAGCGAACTTCCAGGTTCCCGGCAATCTTTTTCATATCCAGATCCAGCCCGTAGGGTCTACCCAACATAGAGGGATCGCTGTCTGCCAGAATTTGTCCCTTGCTGTCCGTCACAATCATATAATCAATATCCGGCTGCTGGGCGGTTTCCATGAGCAATTTCCGGAGATAAAACATATCCTCATCACGATTCAAGCGGTCGCGCAGACCGGCCTCAAAAGACTGAATCAGCGTTGCGCCTTTTTCGACAAAAAGGGTTACCGCCTGATCTTTTCTCTGTTGGAACTGCATGAAAATCATCAGGCTCAGAATTACGGCCAAAACAGCAATCGCACTGATCGCAACCCAGACAGAAATATCAAAGTGGATTTTTTTCTTCTTTTTTCCCTGCATACCTCATACCCCCGTATTTTACTGGATACAATTAGCCCGTCTGGATACCTGAATTGGATACCTATTATCCATCCGATGGGTGTAAAAGGCAAATAATATTTGTCCATGAATTGCCGTTATCCAGTGATTACGATATCTTATCTTCAATGGCACAAGCTTTGCTGTAATACCAGCTAACTGATCAGCAAAAAATATACGAAAAGGAGATGTATGATGAAAAAAATAACTTTAACCTTAACGACCGTGGCAGCAGTCCTGCTTTTGGCATCTCAGGTATTTGCCTGGGGCCCCGGTTCCGGTATGGGTAGAGGATATGGGCCATGCCGGCAAGCAGGCCTGGAAAGATTGAATTTAACCGATAATCAAAAAGTAAACATTGAAGCACTGCAGGATGCCCATGACAAGGCAACAAGACCCCTTCGGGATAAGATATTTGATCAATCCGTTGCCTTGCGAAAAATGTGGCTGCAAACCAATCCGGATAAGGATAAAATTGCCGCCGCTCAAAAAGAGTTAAGAACGCTGCGCAACGAAATGGAAGACAAAGATACGGCTGTGAGATTGGCAATTCACAAGGTATTGACGCCGGAACAAAACGAAAAGCTGGCGAACACAGGCTGGGGTAGAGGTTCCGGTTTCGGACCCCGCGGCGGTATGAGAGATCATGGCGGATTTGGACCCGGACATGGAGCCGGTTACGGCCCCGGATTAGGAATGGGTATGTGTCCATAAGCCAAAGCACCCCATCCCTCCTTGAGAAGGGGGGCCGCAAGTGGCCCCCCTTTTTTTAAAGCCCGGAATTTAACAAACTTTCAGCAGAAACTCTCCGAGGTAAGTTACCGAAAATGAGATTGATATAGGATGCATTGAGAGAATACGATATTCGAATAATTTTTTAAAAAAAAGAAAAGAGAAATTGGTTATGAAAAATACAAATAAATTACGCGAATGGGCAACACCCATCACTATCGGTGCTTTTGCACTATCCGCCGTTACCGGCATCATGCTGTTTTTTAAAGTAGAACTCGGCCTCATTAAACCTGTGCATGAGTGGCTGAGCTGGCTTTTAGTCATTGGCACGATCCTCCACCTGATCGCTAACTGGAAAGCATCTGTACACTATATTTCGAAACCCGTCGGAAAAGGTATCCTGATATTTTTTCTCGTCTTAATTTTCTCCGCCTTCATCCCGCTGGGGGGAGAAAGTAAGGGAAGCCCCGTGAAGAAAATGGTTGGCTCTCTCATTCAAAATCCGCTGTCGGAGGTGGCGCTGATTGCCGACCACAATCCCGATGAGGCCATCAATATTCTAAAAGCGAAAGGGATAAACGTAGACAATAAGGAGCAAACCATCCGGGAAATCGCGGCAAAAAACAACAAATCTCCCATAGATGTTCTTAATGTGATCTTCTGAAATGCCGGAAACAGGTATGGCCGGAAAATGGGTTGGGAAAGATCGACTAACCATCCGGTCAAAAAAATATTTTGACAACTTTCAAGTTTTGCATTAATAGCACCGATACACTTAGTGAAATTATTGAAGGATATAATAAATGTTCAGTTATACGGCAATAACGATTACGGCAAGCGCGCTTCTGACCCTGCTTCTGGGCCTCGCCCTGTTGCGCCTGTTAATTAAGGCAGCCTGCCCATCGTTCTTCGGTCGTCACTGAATTTAAAAAAACTGATTACCTGAAAGGCCGTGGGCAGTAAACCCCACGGCCTTTTTTTTAATATATTCTGATAAATAAATTAATATTTTTTAAAGGAGTCAACCCATGAAGAAGGACAAAAATCGCGTCTATATTTTCGATACGACTCTTCGCGACGGAGAACAGTCGCCCGGTTCCAGCATGAATACGGAAGAGAAGCTGATTCTGGCCCGTCAGCTGGAAAAACTGGGCGTCGATATTATCGAGGCCGGATTTCCCATCGCGTCCGAAGGAGATTTTGACGCGGTACGGCAGATTGCCAAAGTGATCAAAAAATCACAGGTAGCAGGCCTGGCCCGCGCCAACAAAGTGGATATTGACCGCGCCTGGCAAGCCATTAAAAATGCCGCACGGCCGCGCATCCACACATTCATTTCCTCATCGGATATTCATCTGAAATACCAACTCAAGAAGAGCCGCGAACAGGTGCTCAAAGAAGCAATTGCCGCCGTCAAACTGGCACGCTCTTATACGGACAACGTTGAATTTTCTCCGATGGACGCCACCCGTTCGGATAAGGATTATCTGGTACAAATGGTTTCGGCTGTTATTGATGCGGGAGCCGTGACCGTCAACATCCCCGATACGGTCGGCTACACAATACCGGAAGAATTCGGCAATCTGATTGCTTATCTGTTCGCCAATGTAAAAAACATGGGCGACACGATTATTTCCGTCCACTGCCATAACGATCTGGGACTCGCCGTCGCCAACTCGCTTTCCGCGATTCGCAACGGCGCAAGGCAGGTGGAATGCACAATCAACGGCATCGGCGAGCGCGCCGGCAATACGGCCATGGAGGAAATCGTCATGGCGCTCGCGACACGCAGGGATCTGTATGGTCTGCATACGAAAATCAAAACCGACCAGATTTACAAATCGTCACGTCTTTTAACCCAGATCACCGGCGTCGGCGTACAGCCGAATAAAGCGATCGTGGGCGCCAATGCGTTCGCGCATGAATCCGGCATTCATCAGGACGGCCTGATCAAGGAAAAAATAACCTATGAGATCATGACACCGCAGTCCGTCGGGATCAGCGATACCCATATTGTGCTGGGCAAGCATTCCGGGCGCGCGGCGATTGCACAGCATTTGAAAAAGATGGGTTACGTTTTAAGTGATGAACAGATTAACCGGGTCGCGGTCAAGGTAAAAGACCTGGCCGATATTAAGAAAGACATCTACGATGAAGATCTGGAAGCGATTCTTTATGAAGAGACTTACCGGGGTGAAGACAAATACAGTCTGGTTTATCTGAATGTGGTCAGCGGCAATGTGGCCATCCCCTCCGCAACCATGGAAATGAAGGTGGGAAAAGAAGTGATACGCGACGCCGGTTTCGGCAACGGCCCGGTGGATGCAACATTTGCCGCCATCCGCAATATCACGAAAACCAGCTATCCGCTTTTGAAGTACGTGGTGAACGCCATCACCGGCGGATCCGACGCGCAGGGCGAGACCATGGTGCAGCTCCAGTATGACGGACATTCCGTCGTCGGACGCGGCGCGCATCCCGATGTCATTGTCGCGTCAGCCAAGGCTTATATCAACGCGCTCAATCGTCTGGAATTTCTAAAGGATAACGCGAGCAGGTTAAAAGTTGAATTAAGTCAGGAAATGAGATAAGAGAATATTTCAATTTCACTGTGATATTATGACATTCAAGGAGATTTTTTGTGGGTAACACAATTACGGAAAAAATTTTAATGGCGCACACGGACCTTACGGAAATCGCACCCGGCCAGTTGATAAACGCCA
>DFZJ01000138.1:4806-7130 GCA_002382045.1 Syntrophaceae bacterium UBA4059 | reverse complement strand
ATTAAAACGTTTGTGGGCACCTCGGCCAATGCGGTGAAGATTCAAATTTGGACAGCAGGGGATAAATAGTATAATCATTCCGCCGCGGATAAGCAAATCTTCGACCGGCCACACTGGTCAATATAAAGCCACTTCCTTGGAGAACAGCACACTTCTGCGGGGAAATACCGTATTCGGGCAGGGCAAGGGTTTTTACGATATGTTTTGGGATGATGATGTTTCAGTCATGTCCCCATGACAAAAGTGTCGCCATCTTCCAAGCAGGTCATAGCGTGCGTTTGGCATGTTGTTGACGATGCGGGCCATCCCGTGCCGATGACATCCGGGTCGTTTTATGCGCCGTCGCATTTCTCCGTTTGATCTGAATAAATTCAATGTTAACGTCAGTTTGCGTCCAGAAAATACAATTGGCATGCCTGTTGCTCTAATGACTGGGTAAAAGCGCAGATTTATTGAAAAGCAGTCATGCAATATTCGCCACAGGTAAAGGAACGTTTCTAAAACGGAAGGAGAAGGCATATGCTGGCATCATTGAAGTTACTCGACCTGATGGCAAATAATTCTGACGCCATCGCTCAATACTGGGCTAAAGATGTCATCAAAAATCCCAAAACCCCTTTCTACCATTATCTTAATGCAGATTATCTTGTTCCCCAGGCAGCGGATTTTTACCGTAAGCTGAGCGCTGTCTATCCGCTGAAAGATCCCTTTCCGGCCATTAAAGAATTCATGGCCAAGTTCGCAGAGGCTCGCTTTAAAGAAGGGGTGCCTTTACATGAAGCGCTCTATGCCATCATTCTTATGCGCCGTCATATCTGGCTTTACGCTGAATTCCAGGCCATCTTTATTACCATCACGGAGCAGCATCAGGCACTCGACAGCCAGACCAGAACCATTCTGATTTTTGATTACATTACTTACGCCGTATCGGAAAAATATTCTGAATTAAGGGAAAGCACATCCCAAAAATAATGAAGACGAGGTGAATGAACCGTGGCCGAACAAATGAATCAAGGAAAGGTTTTATCCATCCGCAGCAGCGTTGTTGACGTCCACTTTCCCGTTGCGCCATCGATCCGCAATGTGCTCATTGCGGGCGAAAAGGGTGAATACGTCATCGAGGTATTTACGCAACTGGATCATAATACTGTCCGGGGTGTCGCGCTGACGCCCACTCAGGGTCTGGCCCGGGGACAGATTGTCACCGATACCGGCAAGCCTTTTGAGGTTCCCGTGGGCAATGCACTGATGGGCAGAGTGTTTAACGTCTTCGGCAACACGATTGACAAGAAGGGCAACGTCGAAGGATGCGATTTGCGCTCCATTCATCGTGAACCGATTCCGCTTCGCGATCAATCCACCGTCTCCGAAATATTTGAAACCGGCATCAAAGCCATCGATGTTCTGGCGCCCCTGGAACGCGGCGGCAAAGCCGGTCTCTTCGGAGGCGCGGGTGTCGGCAAGACCGTTTTGATTACGGAAATGATTCACAACACCGTGAGCGGTCATGAAGGCATGAGTATCTTCTGCGGGATCGGCGAACGCTGCCGCGAGGGCGAGGAACTCTACCGCGAAATGGAAGAAAGCGGCGTTCTGGGCAATACCGTCATGGTGTTCGGCCAGATGAATGAACCGCCCGGCGCGCGTTTCCGCGTCGGCCACGCAGCCCTGACGATGGCGGAGTATTTTCGGGATGACGCCAAACAGGACGTGCTTTTGATGATCGACAATATTTTCCGTTTCATCCAGGCGGGGATGGAAGTGTCGGGTCTTCTGGGGCAACTGCCTTCACGCTTGGGTTATCAGCCAACGCTGGCCACGGAGCTTGCCGAACTGGAAGAACGCATCTGCAACACCAAGACCGGCGCCATCACCTCCATTCAGGCCGTCTATGTGCCGGCGGACGATTTCACCGATCCTTCCGCCGTTCATACGTTCGGCCATTTGTCCGCGACGATTGCTTTATCGCGTAAAAGAGCCAGTGAGGGACTTTATCCGGCCATCGACCTTCTGCAATCCGGTTCCAAGATGCTGATGCCGGGGATCGCCGGCGAACGGCATTATAAGATCGCGCAGGAAATCCGCAAGACCCTGGCGGTCTATGAAGATTTAAAAGATATCATCGCCATGCTGGGCATTTCCGAACTCTCCCGGGAAGATCAACGCACCGTGTTTCGCGCCCGACGTCTGGAGCGTTTTTTCACGCAGCCATTTTTTGTGACCGAACAATTTACCGGAACCGCCGGGAAAATGGTTTCCCGTGAAGACACGCTTAACGGCTGCGAAAGAATACTCAATGATGAGTTCGCCGACATTCCGGAGCG
>DFZJ01000138.1:1319-4763 GCA_002382045.1 Syntrophaceae bacterium UBA4059 | reverse complement strand
TTGATTTTGTCGCCACGCTGGCGCCGGGAATTTTTACGTACGAAAAGGACGAGGGCGGTCAGGAATTGCTGGCAATGGATGTCGGCACGCTGGTGAAAAAAGGATCGGATGTGCTGGTCTCCACACGCAATGCGGTAAAAGCCGCGGAGTTGGGAAAGCTCAAGCAGGTGGTTGTTGAACAGTATGACGTCCTGGATGAGCGGGAAAAACTGGTTCGGTCGGCCGCGGCAAAACTGGAGGCGAGTCTTATCAGACGTTTTGTAGAACTAAAGTAGGGAGAAGAAAACATGGTCGAAATAAGACGGACATCAAACCGGCGCCAGAAAGCGGCGGATCATTTCACCGAAAAGGTCGCTCAAAGGGAGGCTCTGCGGATCAAAGGCCTCAAACATAAAAGTGAAACGGTCTGGTTTGGTCTGGGGATGTTCGGCATCATCGGATGGGCCGTGTCCATTCCCACACTCATTGGAATAGCCCTGGGGCTCTGGATAGACCGGACCTGGCCCAGCCAGTATTCCTGGGCGCTGATGTTTCTGGTCCTCGGTGTGATGGTCGGGTGCATTAACGCCGCTTACTGGGTCCGGAAAATTCGCAGCAGGATTATTGAAGAGGAATGAAATGAATATGGACGCGATACTGATTATTCTGATGTTTGCCGCTGGACTGGCCCTGGGAGCTTTCTACTTTATCAGTTTGTGGCAAACCGTTCGGCGGCTGGGAGAGACGGAAAACCGCATGCGCCTGCTGGCCATCAGTTATGTTTTGCGGCTCGCGGTTGTATTAACGGCCTTTTACTTGATGATGCAGGGCGGCCACTGGGAGAGACTGGCTGCGGCTATGATCGGTTTTCTGGCCATGCGTAAAATTCTCACCAATCGTTTCGGGCCGCAAAAAGCGATGGAAGCTGTTCATGAATAGACAGATATTGATCAACCGTTAAAGGAGTCCCTATGGAAGTCGTATTGCTCAATCAAATCAGCCCGGATCAGGTCATTATCTGGAGTTGGAATTTCATTATCTTCAATGTGACCATTCTTTATACATGGCTGGTGATGGCCATCCTGGTTGTCGGTTCCTGGCTGATTACGCGCAACCTGTCCTCGGAAATGAATGTGTCGCGATGGCAGCATTTTCTGGAAGTGATTATTTCCGTTATCCGGGGTGAGATCAGCGAAATGACGAAGAAAGGCGCGGATCACTATGTTCCTTTGATCGGGACGCTCTTTCTGTTCATCTGTGTGTCCAACGTACTGGTGATTGTGCCGGGATTTGTGGCGCCGACATCGTCCATGACGACCACTGCGGCGCTGGCCACCTGCGTGTTTATTGCCGTCCCGTATTACGGAATATCACGCAACGGCGTTTTCCATTATGTAAGAGAATATTTTCAACCCACATTCATTTTTTTCCCTTTCCACGTCATGGGCGAATTATCCCGGACGCTGGCGCTTACCGTTCGACTTTTCGGCAATATCATGAGTCATGAAAAAGTTATCGGGATATTGCTGGCCGTCACACCCTTTTTGTTCCCGGTCGTTATGCAGATTCTGGGGCTGTTGATCGGTGTGATTCAGGCTTACATTTTCGCAATTCTATCCATGGTCTATATAGCCTCCGCGCTTAGCGCCGAGGATGAAGGGCATACGGAAGTAAAAAAAGAAGGCTCTCCAGCCTGATCAAATTGAATTAAAAAAGGAGGAGTATTTATGGACAAAGTAAGTCTCGTCGCGATGGCCTCGATTATCGGTGCAGGGTTGGTAATGGGGATCGGTTCAATTGGCCCCGGTCTGGGTATGGGACAGGCAATCGCCCAGGCGCTGGCCGCGATTGCTCAGCAGCCGGATGAGAGAAATTCTCTCACCAGAACATTGTTTGTCGGGTTGGCCATGATAGAATCCATCGCCATCTATTGTTTCGTTATTGCCATGATTCTGATTTTCGCCAATCCTTTCTGGAGTTTCATTATAAAGTGAGGGGGATGATCCATGCATATCGACTGGTTTGTTTTTTTAGCGCAAATCTTTAATTTCCTCCTGCTCATGTACTTGCTGAAACGCTTTCTTTACGGGCGGATCATCAAAGCCATGGATGACCGGGAAGCAAAAATCGCCGCGCGCTTTGCCGAAGCGGATGAGCTGAAAGCCAAGGCCGACGAGGCAGCCCGGCTCTATGAAAAGCGCAATCAGGTCCTCAATGAGAAAAAAGAGATTATGCTCAATGAGGCAACGATGGCGGCTGACGCCAAGCGCAAGGAGTTGATGGAGAAAGTGCGCGTGGAAGTCGATCAGGTCAAAGCACGCTGGCAGGATATGCTGGTCCGGGAGCAGGATGCCTTTTTCTATGATCTGCGCCAGAGGGCAGCCAAACAATTGTATGCCACGGCGCGCAAGGCGCTCTCTGATCTGGCGGACGCCGACCTGGAAGAACGGATTGTTGACGAATTTCTCCGGCGCGTCCAGGCGCTCGATGAAGAAAAAAGCATTCAGATGCGCAAAGCCATCAGCGGCGGAGGCAATCTGGTGACCATCCAGAGCGCTTTCGGCATTTCCGCATCGAGGCAAACGCAAATTGAGGAAGTTCTGAAAAAGCAGATCACCAATGGTTTTAAGATCCGTTATCTGAAACAACCGGATATTGTATCGGGCATTGAAATGCGGGTCAACGGGCATAAAATTGCCTGGAGTCTCAATGAGTATCTGGAAACCCTGGTGGAAAGTTTGACCGAAACGCTTCAGAAAGAGGCCCATGCGTAAGGGGTTCACGGTTCACGGTTCACGGTTCACGGTTCACGGATCGGGGCTTAGGGTGGTAAAAAGATGGCAGAAATGTCAGGAGGATTGGAATGAACTCAGAGGTTAACAAAGTAGAAAATCAGGAATTAAAAACCTTCCTGGACGATACGTTTGACACCATGGAAAAGGTCCTGGACGGGCAGAGTCCCGAGCTCCGGCAATTAGAGGTCGGCCAGGTGGAGTTCGTTGGACGCGATATTGCCCGGGTGAGTGGCCTGCCTCATATCCGCGCGGAGGAGCTGGTTCGCTTTTCGGGCAATTACATGGGACTTGTTTTCAATATCGATCCGAAAGAAATCGGTGTGATTCTTCTGGATCCCAGCGAACACATCCAGGTGGGATCGGAAGTGCAGCGCACCAAGCGCGTTCTGGATGTGCCGGTGGGAGACGCGCTTTTAGGGCGGGTGGTCGATCCCCTCGGACGTCCGCTGGACGGTCTGGGCGAAGTCAATACCGTCATGCGACTGCCGGTCGAAAGACCGGCGCCGGCGGTTATGGACCGCGCTCCGGTTGTCGTGCCCTTGCAGACGGGTATTAAGGTGATCGACGCGCTCATTCCCGTCGGGCGCGGCCAGCGCGAATTAATTCTGGGCGACAGAATGACTGGTAAAACGGCCATCGCCGTGGATACGATCATCAATCAAAAGGAAAC
>DFZJ01000138.1:0-1245 GCA_002382045.1 Syntrophaceae bacterium UBA4059 | reverse complement strand
CAGGGACGCGACGTGCTGATTATCTATGATGATCTGACATCCCATGCACGGGCCTACCGTGAAGTGTCGCTGCTTTTGCGGCGCCCCCCGGGACGCGAAGCTTTCCCCGGCGATATCTTTTACATTCACTCCAGGCTTCTGGAGCGCTCCACGCACATGAAGCCGGAATTGGGCGGCGGATCGCTGACGTCCCTGCCGATTACCGAAACGGAAGCACAGGATATGTCGTCCTACATTCCGACCAACCTGATTTCCATCACGGACGGGCAGATTTATCTCTCGCCGGTTCTTTTCAGCAAAGGGATCCTGCCGGCGGTGGATGTCGGCAAATCCGTATCGCGGGTGGGCGGTAAAACACAGTTGCCCGCTTACCGTTCCGTGGCCGGCGATCTCAGACTCTCCTACTCGCAGTTTGAAGAACTGGAATCCTTCTCCCGTTTCGGAACCAGGCTCGATGAAAGCACCCGCCGCACACTGGAGCGAGGGTGGCGGGTTCGTGAAATCCTGAAACAGGGGCAATACAAGCCGCTGCGGGCTTCCGAACAGATTGCCTCTCTGCTTTCCGTGACCGGAGGCGCGCTGGATCTTGTTCCGACGGAGAAGATTCGCGAGGTGGAGGCAAAACTTCTGGAAACCGTCAGAGACCAACTGCCGGAATTGTGTGCGCGGATTGAAGACGGCAAGAAAATGGATTTAGCGGATCGCGAAAGCATCATGAATAAAATCAAACCGACCATTCAACCGTTTGAAGAAATTGAGGATGCCAATGCAAACAACTGAGTCCCTGAAAAGAAGAATGAAAAGCGCAGGNNTGCGCGATTATAACCGGACGGTGGAAATGGGTCTGCAGATTGTCCTCAAGGAAAAAATGGGCGCGACGACGCGACAAAAAAACAGGACCATGAAGCGCCTGGGGGTGATCGTTTTCGGGTCCGATCAGGGTCTGTGCGGCCAGCTCAATGAGCAGATATCGGTCTTTACGCTCGATTATCTCAAGCAAACCGGCGTAAAAAAAGAAAACCGCAAGGTGCTTTCCGTCGGCGCGCGCGTGGCGGATTATGTGGAAGACGCCGGACAACCTGTGGATGAATTATTGACCACGCCCAGCTCCACAGCGGGCATCACGCCGCTGGTGCAGGAAATTATCATGATTATTGATGAATGGCATTTTCGCAACAACATCGATCATTTCCTGCTTTTTTATAATGAATATGTCACCGGCGCCACGTACCACCCTCACATGCT
>DFZJ01000024.1:20166-43932 GCA_002382045.1 Syntrophaceae bacterium UBA4059 | reverse complement strand
CGGCAAAGGCAGGAACCGTGTCTGGCGGAAAACCGGTTCATGAATTCACGGATTTTTGAATACGTCAAATCCGTTTCGGCGCGGCTGTCATTTTTGCCCCTGCCAAATTTTAAACCCAGCGCCAGAATCCCGCCCGATACGGCGCCGCAGATTTCACCCTGACGCCCCATCCCGCCCCCGAAACCGCACGCAAGCTTTAAGGCGCAATCCGCATCCAATCCCAAACCGTCACAGAAAGAAAATAAAACAGACTGTGAACAATTGTAACCTTCCATAAATTTTGCTTCAGCGATTTCCGAATGTGTTTTCATGATTCATCCTCCCATCTGATATTCACTTTTGTACGGGATATCCTTTTGCCATTTCCAAGCTAAGCCAGAATAACATTTTTACTTTTATATTCAAATGATTATTCATCATTCACCTATCGCCTGTCACCTTTAGCCTTGAACATTGAACCGTGAACCGTGAACCTTTTTTTTTCGCTGCTTGACAAACCCGATTATAGTTGTATAATACAACCAATATGAAAAAGATTTCTCTAAATCATGACGGGTTCATCGACCTGTTCATCGGACTTTCCCAGGCGGCGCGCTGCTGCCGGCAGGATACCGCCTTTTGCGAGGGTGTTACCTTTCATCAGTTTGTCATTCTGGACGCTGCGGCAAAAAAGAGAGGGCTGAATATTTCCGATTTGCACAGAATCCTGTCCGTGGAAAAAAGCACAACAACAAGACTGGTCAATCCTCTGATTCAAAAGGGCCTTTTAACCCGGGAGAGATCAAACATCGATTCCAGGGCCTTTGTGCTTACCCTGACAAAAGAAGGCAGGATCATTCACCGTAATGTATATGCCTGTCTTGATGATTTTTTCCATAAGGTAGCGGGGAATCTCCCGGCAGATCAGAAAGATGATATTTTGCAGGCTGTGCAGCTTTTTATCACCGCTGTCAGAAACTCGGCTGGCGGTTGCGATTGTTGTAAATAATGGCAAGGACAAAATATGGAAGAAAAAAAGCAGGACTGTGACCGGGGCAACCCCTTCCAGTTTCCGGTCATTCAGGAACAATCCAGTTGCTGTTGCTCCGAAAGTACAAAAGACGCCACGGATCATCCGCTTCCCCGTTTGGATCAGCCTTTTGTTTCCGGATCGATGGCCACACCCTTGGGTGTTTTACCGAAAGTATCCTCGGTGCTTGAATCCCGGGACCGCTGGGGAACGATTAAGGCCCGCTGGGGGGTGGGTAGAATGAACTACGCCATTGATCCCGGCCTTTATGCCCTGGGCGAGCCGGATGCTTCATCACCGGTTCTGGTCACCGCCAATTACAAAATGAGCTTCGACTATCTTCGGCAGGCATTGCCGAACCGTAACGCCTGGATTCTGGTTCTGGATACCAAAGGCATCAACGTCTGGTGCGCGGCAGGCAAAGGCACTTTCGGTACGGAGGAACTCCTCCTGAGAATAGAGACAAGCGGCCTCAAAAAAATTGTCAGTCACAGACAAATCATTCTTCCGCAACTGGGAGCGCCCGGTGTGTCGGCCCATCAGGTCAAACAGCGATCCGGTTTCAAAGTCCATTACGGGCCGGTTCGCGCCGTTGATTTGCCCGCTTATCTCGACTACGGCATGCAAAAGACGGATCAGATGAGGAAAATCACCTTTCCCCTGAAAGAACGAGCCGTTCTGATTCCCATGGAGCTTCTGTCGGCAGCCCGGCCTTTTTTTGCGCTGTCACTTGGTCTGCTGCTCCTCGCCGGCCTCCTGGGGCCCAACACCTTTCTGGTCAATATCGTCCACACCGGATTGTTTGCCGTGGCGGCGCTCTTCCTGGCTGTTGTGGGCGGAGCGGTCATCAATCCTCTGCTTCTGCCCTGGCTGCCGGGGCGCGCCTTCTCTATCAAGGGATTGTTCATCGGAGGGATCATCGCCTTCGGGCTGGTATTGCTGTCCGGCGCCGATTTGCAATCGCCTTCGGGCGGGCTCGCCGCCTTGTCGTGGCTGCTGATTATTCCCGCCGTCGCCGCTTATCTGGCCATGAATTTTACCGGCTGCTCGACTTACACCTCACTGTCCGGTGTTAAAAAAGAAATGCGGTTTGCTTTGCCGCTGGAAATCACGGCCGGCGTTCTCGGGCTGGCCGCATGGATGGCATCCCTGGTCATCGCATAGGAGAAAATATGGAACGGATGACATACTTAAAAAACGTCGTAACCCTGGAAATGAATACGCAAAAATGCACCGGCTGCGGCATGTGCCTCACCGTCTGCCCCCATAATGTGTTTAAAATAAATGGAAAAAAAGCCGCAATGGCTGATCGCGATGCCTGCATGGAGTGCGGCGCCTGCAGACGCAACTGTCCGGCGGACGCCATCGGTGTTCAATCCGGCGTCGGCTGCGCGGCCGCCGTTATTAACAGCATGCTGGGACGAAACGGCGGCGAATGCTGCTGCGGACCGCAAGCAAAGGAAGCGGGACCCGGCAGAAACTACGGCTGTTGCCCCTGAAGGGCTCGCGATCCTCATCTATTTAATATTATTTGTTTTATATTTTGAGTTCTTGACTTTGGCCGGGCTTTCCTGTAAGAGTGTTGCGGTCTTCTCAAATGACCTCAATGAATTATGGATATCGGACTTGGGCAACATTTACACAGCATCACCTTCCATAGCTATCATTGGGGACCTATGCGCCTTTTCATCTTTAATTTCAAAAAAAATCATTCCCGCCGCAATGGGGGTAAAGGAGGAAATATATCATGGTAAAAAGTAACACGCAGGACAGCAGGTTGCCGGTGCTCGGCATTAACAGTCTGGGACGAATCGGCAAACTGACACTGTGGCATCACGTCGGCAGGAAGTATTTCAAGGAAATCGTCGTTAACCAGGGCCGCGATATCGGTATGGGCATGGAAACCATTGCCCGGCTGATTGAAACGGACGCCACCTACGGGTTGCTCCACCGGTTTCTCTATGGTTATAAGGCACAGCCTTGTGTACAAATTACGGATGAAAAAAACGGCAAACTGCTCATCGACGGCATACCGGTAACGATTCTCCGCGAACAGAGAAACCCGCTCAACATCCCCTGGCGTCAATATGGCGCTGATATTGTTGTGGATTGCAGCGGCAATTTTAAAGATCCGACCGTACCCGTGGATGACAAGAAAGGCTCGATCCGCGGTCACTTAAACGGCGGCGCCAAAGTGGTTGTTCATTCCGCTCCGTTCAAGATCAAAAATAAAACCATTTCGACGCCGGACGACACCACCACGTTGATCTACGGGATCAACCACACGGCCTTTAATCCCAAAAAGCACATCCTGGTTTCCGCTGCGTCCTGCACGACAACCGGACTTGCCCACATGGTCAAACCGCTGCTGGATAATGAAGACACCAGCGCCATTCTGACGGCGTCCATGTCCACAATTCATGCCGTCACCAACACCCAGAGTGTTCTGGATAAACTGCCCAAGGCGGGTGAAAAGGATATCCGCAAGACGCGCAGCATCCTGAACAATATCATTCTGACCTCGACAGGCGCCGCGCAGGCGCTGATGGAGGTTATTCCGGAAGTTAAAAACATCGGTTTCATGGGCGATTCCATCCGGGTGCCGACCAACACCCTTTCGCTGATCATCCTGAACGCAACGTTCCAGGCGCGCAACAACAAAACAGGGGAAGCGGCCAATATCGATACGAAGAAGCTCAATGAAATTTACCGCAAGGTTGCCCAGGACAATCCGCTGGTCCGGTTCACCATGCAGCAGAACGTTTCGACCGATCTGATCGGCGAAGACGCGGCAGTCATTATTGAAGGCCAGTTCAATCATACCCGTACGGCTTTCATTCCCGTGGATCTGTCTCACATTCCGAATCTGCCCGCGGGGCTTCTGGAAAACATCGGCGAGAAAATGCTGAAAGTTCCGGTCGTCCATGCCAAAATTTTCGGCTGGTATGACAACGAATACGGCAGCTACACCAACCGGCTGGGTGATTTGACCGTCTATATCCACAAGAATATTCAGTAAACAGCAATCTGATTAATCGGATAGCCCTCGTTTTCTCCTCCGCGGAGAACGGGGGCTATTTATGTGTATGGCCGTCACCGGGATACGGGACCAAGTCATTTAAAGCCATAATCGCATAAAATAAATAATAAAAAAGGTTACATCCGGTCAGGCAGCTTGTTTTTTACAAATTCATGGAAGTGATGATACTGCGTTAAAAAGGTGAAGGTTCGCCGCATCAGCTTGGGATTTATTTTCCAGGTTTCAATCAGGCTTTTGATGAACAGGGCCCGCACCGGTGGCGTCGCCAGAATCCCGAAGAAGAAGATCAGCCTTATTCCATAGAAAAACTGCCTGGGGTCGAATTTCTTTTTCGTATAGAGTGGGCTGAAATACTCCACCTGACGGAGCCAGCCCGTAAATCTTTTGTAAAATGCTTCCGGATCATACAGCTTTTTAAAAAGGAGACCGTATCGGCTGAGCAGTTCTTCCCGGCTCATCTGTTTGGGAATGATGTTGGTATAGAGTTGCCATTCTCCTGAAAAATCATCCCCGATCAGGCGGCCATCCTTTTGCAAACGCCGGTAAAGAGGTGTGTTCCGGGGTGCGTTCAGCAGGCTGATGCCGGCGATGGGCGGTGGCGTCGAGGTCGGGCTTTCGCGTCGAACCGTTTCGACGCCGAGAAACAGAACGGAGAAGCGGGCATCAGCGCATGCCTTGAGCAGCTTTTCATCGTCGGCGATTTCCACGGTAATCCGGGTGGAAAATGATAGGGGCACGGACTGGCCAATGTTCCACGCGATAAGCGCCTTCAGCAGTTGTCCGGTGAAAGCCTTGTCGGCAAGGAAGTTGTCATCGGAGAAAAAAACGGTGCGGGCGCCGATGGCGCGGGCCTGGCGCACTTCCGCCATGACCTGATCGACGGATTTGAAGATGCGTTTGGCCTGTTTTCCTCTTCCGTAACGCTTTGTTTTTATCATTTCACACGATGCTTTCTGATCTTACGCGGCGGAGCATAGAAAAAGTCATGGTATATGTCAATGAAGAATGAGGCTCCTGAATCAAAATTGTAATTGATATTTTTAGAAAGCTCTTGCATGATACCCGTTCGTAAAAAGAGAAAGGCCTGATGATAAGCATTTTTATTATTTAAGGGGATGAGGGTACCGTGTCCGGGAAAACACTGATATTGGGTTATGACGCCGTTTCTTCTTTAGGAACGGATTGGGAAACGCAATGGCAAAGGGCTGTGCGGGGAGATTGCGGCATCGGGCCGCTGACCCGTTTTCCTTTGACCCAGGATTTTCCCGTGCGGGTGGCAGGTCAGGTGGATGATATCGATGTCAAACCTTATCCTTTCCTGCAGCCGCGGGAGATGGCGCACTGGACATCTCCTGTTTTTAAATATGCGCTTTTAGTCGTCCATCGGGCGCTGAAGGCGAGTGGCGTGGAGATTACGGCCGACATCGCGCCGCGCGTAGCCATCACCTTCAGCTCGGCTGTCGGCGGTCTGGACGCCGTCTTAAAGGCGGACCGTCAGATCATTGCCGAAAATAAAATGCCGCATCCCTTTTCCAATCCCAATGCCTGCATCAACATGGTGGGCGGCAAGGTCTCCATTCTGACCGGGGCGACCGGCCCTATCTGCGCCACGATTACGGCCTGTGCGACCGGTGTTACGTCCATGATTATCGGCGATATGATGCTCAAACAGAATCTGGCGGATGTGGTGATTGCCGGCGCGGTTGATTTTCCATTAGTGGAACCGATTATTGCCGGTTTTGCAACCATGAATGGCGCATATCGTCCGAAAGAAGGGCAGCCCGAAGAGTCTCCTGAAAAAACCAGCCGTCCTTTTTCCGTCAACCGCCGGGGCTTTGTAGTGTCTGAAGGGGCCGGCTGCATGATTATGGCAACGGAAGCCTTTGCGCGGGTGCACGGGCTGACAGCAAAAATAGAACTGGCGGGCTCAGCCATGACGTCGGATGCCAGCCATTTTGTGGCGCCGAATCTCTCGACCGTGCAAAGATGCATTGAGCTCACGCTGTCTGCTGCCGGCCTGCAGCCTCAGGATATTGACGCCGTCAATGCCCATGCGACATCGACCAAAATTGGCGATAAGGTGGAGGCGGACGCCCTCCATCATATTTTCGGGAATCATGTGCCGCCGACGTCGGCCAATAAATCGCAACTGGGTCACGCGATGGGCGCCTCCTCTGCCATTGAAGCAATGCTGTCCATGGAGGGGATGCTGCGCGACACGCTGCTGCCGACGATCAATTATGTTCCCGATTCCTCCCTGACCATCGATTGTGTGCCGGAGGGCGCCAGAACATTAAAACAGGAATTTGTTTTGAAAAATGCGTTTGGTTTCGGCGGCTGCAATTCCTGCTTGATCCTGCGCCGAATCGCTTAGGGGATAAGAGGAATTATGAAACCTCCCAAAAACCGCAGAGTATTTGTTGTCGGTTACGACATGGCCACCCCGCTGGGCAGCACGTTCGAAAAAACCTGGCAGCGCGCCGTCAAAGGCGAGGCGGGTTTTCGCAAGGTGACCCGCTGCAAAGTGGAATCGGCCTGTGACATTGTCGGCGAGATACCGGACTGGTTTCCCCTCGAACTTGATTTCACCGACGCCAAGGAAGTGTATAACTGGAACGCGGCTTTTGTCATTTTAACCATGGCGGTTTGTAAACACGCGCTTCAAAACGCCGGCATCACGATGGATGACCGGATTGCGCCGAGAATGGCCTGCCTGATCGGATCGGCGCTCAATGGATCGGATGCCTATCGTGTTGCCATGCACGATTTGGAACACCGTGGTCCGTTGCGCGTCAGTCCTTATCTGCTGCCGAACTTATGCGCCAATCTGCCGTCCGGCAAGGCGGGCATGCTTTTAAAATTTACCGGCCCCATCTTCTCGCCGCAGGGCGCCTGTGCGTCCGGCAATCACGCCATCGGCATCGGGGCGCGCATGATTCGTGACGGAGATTGCGATTTTGTTCTGGCGGGCGGGGCGGATGCGCCGATTCTGCCGGAGCTGATTCATGGTTTTGCCAATATGAACGCTACGATTAAAGTACACGCCGGTGACCGGGCGGCAAGCGATCCTGCGCAGGCATCGCGCCCTTTCAGCATTGACCGCAAAGGGTTTGTCCTTTCGGAAGGCGCGGGAGTCGTTGTTCTGGCGGCGGAAGAAGTCATTAAAGCTCACGGTTTGACGCCGCGTGCGGAAGTATTAGGAGTCGGTTGGACATCCGATGCCCATCATTATACCAGTCCCAATCCGGTGACGATTATCCGGGCCCTCAGAGAAACCATTGAAGATGCGGGTTTGAAACCTGCGGATATTCAATATGTTAATGCCCACGGTACCTCCACGCCGAAAGGCGACCGGACGGAGGTCAAGTGTCTTCGCGAAGTGTTCGGGAAAGGCATAGAAAAGGTGCCCATATCATCCAACAAATCCCAGCTTGGCCATACCCTGGGGGCAACCGCGGCCATCGAAGCGGCGCTGACCATTGAAGGAATGAAGCAGGGCGTCATTCTGCCGACGATCAATCATTTTCCCGATCCGGACTTTGCCGATATTGATGTGGTGCCGAATGTCGCCCGCAAACAAAAATATGAAATCGCGCTGTCCAATGCCTTTGGATTCGGCGGCACAAACTGCTGCGTCATCTTCCGAGGAGTGTGAGATGAAACCAAAGCCCTTTATGCCGGAAATATATAAGAATAATGAAAAATATGTTCGAGATCGAACCACCGGGTTGATCTGGCATCGGGCCATGTATCGCACGTTATATGCCGATACCGACCGTTCGCAAGTGGTCTATCATTCCAATTACCTGCGCTATTTTGAATTCGGACGCACGTCGCTGATGCGTGATGTGGCCTATTCCTATAAGGAAATAGAAGAAAGCGGCTATATTTATCCCATCATTGATCTGGGCGTCGCCTTTTATCAGCCGCTTTATTATGATGACTTGATGTTTATTCACACGCGGCCGGTGAATCTGGAGCGTGTGCGCCTGCAGTTTGACTATGTTGTCACACATGCGGAAAAAGGATATCTTGTTTGCACAGGCTACACCAAACATTGCGCGGCCAACACATCGGGTCATCCGGTGGCGGTGGATAAGAAAACGGTTCATCTATGGCAAACCTTTCCCGACAAAATATAAAAACCCGTTTTCCTTTTTATCTGGAAATCAGGCCGTATTTGCGTGATCACTTTTTCGAGGGGAAGGTCGTTTATCCCGCGGTGGAAACCATGATCACTCTGGCTCAGGCGGTCAACAGCCATTATCCGCAGGCCAATCTCCGGGTGCTGACCCAGGCAAACTTTTCCCGAATGTTAACCATCGGGTCTGCCGACCGTCAGGAGGCACAGATAGAAATAGCGGTTGACGAGAGTGGCATCCGGGCATCCCTTCTGACCTCGTTAACCATCCATAACGGCGCGATGAAGCGAACGCTGGAACATGCGCGCGTGACTTTCAGTCCAAAGGAAATTTTACCCGAACCCTTATTATCCCGACCGGACACCCGAAAACTGGCGGGCGAGTGTATTCATGTTCCCGCTGCTTCTATTTATCGTGAGTTGATTCCCTTCGGTTTGTCCTATCAGAACATCATCGGGGATCTTGCGGTATCACCGGATGGCGCGCTGGCGGATATTGCAGGAGGCAGCGGTGACGCTACCGACTCGTTTCTCGGATCGCCTTTTGTGCTGGATGCCGCCATGCATGCGGCCTGTGTCTGGGGGCAGCGGTTTGCCGGCATGGTTCCCTTTCCGGTCGGCTTTGATCAAAGGATTATTTATACGCCCGCAAAAAAAGGCGGGTTCTATCTGGCCCGCATTGTGCCTGTGGATACGAGCCGCGAACCCCTGATATTTGATGCCTGGATTTTTGATCAAAATGGTATACTACACGAAAGCATCAGCGGTTTGCGCATGCGTGATGTGACTCAGGGACGCATGCTGCCGCCCGAGTGGATTAAGGAAGGGGCATGGAAAAAGTCATTTTAGTCTTCCTGCTGGCGTATCTGGCCGGTTCCGTCAATTTTGCGATTCTCTTTTTCAAAATTGCGGGCAAGTCCGATCCCCGTTTGAGTTTCAGCGGCAACGCCGGAACGACCAATGTTTATCGGCAGGCGGGTATGCCGTGGGCGGCGCTGGTCTTTGCTCTGGATATCGGGCGGGCGATGGCGCTGGCAGCGCTATCCAGATATTTTATCGATGGCGAGTGGCTGGCCTGGATCGCTTTTTTTCTGGTGCTGGGAAACAGCTTTCCCTGCTTTCACAAATTTCAAGGGGGCAAAGGCGTGGCCAACTATCTGGGATTTACGCTGCTGGTTGCTCCCGGGGCGGCGCTGCTTGCCGCCATTATCTGGGTTTCGGTTTACTGGGTGAAGCGAATACCTTTTATTGCGTCATTATTTATGGCGGCAACGCTGTCCGTGGGACATGCCGCGACTTTTCAATGGGCGCTGCCCGCCGCCACAGGCGCTTTGATAACTTTTGCGCTGATTTTTTTCAACCACGGGAGCAACATGACGCAATACTCAAAAGACAGGCAGGCATCCGAAACGGATGAGTTGTAGGGAACGGTTTGAATAACCTAAAGGTCACGCGACCACTCCGCGGATGGCAAGCCGTTCCCTACAACACCAGTTTAAATGCCCGATGCGCTTTCAGTGCTTCATACAAATCCGTCCGGTGGGATTCACTCTCCACGGTCAGTTCCACATTCAGGGAAATATATTTAGCTGTTTCACTTTGGCGCGACAGGGATATTTTGCATGAACGATCCCGGATGATTTCATGCACAGCGTTTTTCATTTCGTCTTGATTCGTGCCGATGATTTTATAAATCCATGCACATGGATAGTCTAAATGAAGTTTTTGTTTTTTATTCATGGTCTGCCAACTTTTTATGACATTCAATTATCCAAAAAAGTAAATGGAGTCAAGCCGTTTCATGGTCTTTTTCCTCTTTGGAATTCACTTTGACAAGGTATGGCGACTCTGGTAGACATTTGCCAGTAAATGTGCCGGCAGGGAAAAGTATTGATTGAGGAGGGGCAACTTTGAAAAAAACGAGTCTTGTATTGTTGAAGAATTATGGTTTGTTATCTTTTACCTTGATGATGTGTGCCGTGCTTCTTCTGGGGATAGGGGCAACGCCTCTGCAGGCGGCCAAAAAGACCGATGCGCAAAAAGGAATAGCTGCCGGCCCGGCGGATATCAACAGCGCATCTGAAAAAGAACTGGAAGCGGTCAAAGCAACGACTAAAGCGGCATCGGCCGGCGCTGCAAAACTGGCCCCGGGCACAAAAATTAATCTTAACACAGCCGATCAGGCGACCATCGAGAAACTGCCCGGGATCGGCGCCGTAAAGGCCAAAGCCATTATTGACGGCAGACCTTACAAGGCCATTGAAGATATTATGAAAATCAAAGGGATCAAAGGAAAGACTTTTGATGCGCTTAAAGATTACATAGTGGTTAAATAACGGTTGTGAACGATAAACGATAAACGATAAAGGAGGATTGTATTGATGAAAAAAGTTTTGATTTTAGCCTGTGCGTTTATGTTGGTTGCGACAATGGCTTTTGCCGCGGGACCCAAAACATACCAGGTGACCGGGCCGGTTCTCGAGATCAAAGGCGATGTCATTGTGGTCGAAAAGGGCAAGGACAAATGGGAAGTGGCCAAGAGTGCCGCGACGAAAGTAACGGGCGACTTGAAAGTCGGTTCCAAGGTAACCATGGAGTACACGATGACGGCGGTTAGCGTTGATGTTAAGGATGCCAAGAAAGCAGACGCCAAAAAGAAGAAATAAAAAAAATGATAAAGATCAAGCGGCGCCCCCAGTCCGGAATATGGGAGGCGCCGCTTTTTTATTCTTCAGCCCCCTCGACTCTTGTTTGACAGGTTGCGAAATCGATGCTAATTTCGGTCAAATTTGCAAAATTATCGACCGAATCAAGAAAGTTTTTTCAGGATCAAATTCTTCCATGGAAACTAAAACGGTTCTGTCCGCATTAAAAGAAAAAGAAAAAGAGACCCGTCGCGCCATCATCATTGATGCAGCGGAAAAGGAGTTTACCGCAAAATCCTTTCCCAAAGTAACGATGCGTGACATTGCGAGGCGCGCCGGCGTTTCGCCGGCCCTCATTTACCGCTATTTCCCCGATCAGCAATCGCTGTTTGCGGAAGCTTTTATGCGGGGGATCGGCCGGATCTTTGAAAAAATATTTGTCACCATTGACGAATCGCCAGACGGCGCGATCGAGCAGGTCATCTATGATTTTATTGAATATTTCACAATGCATGATCAGTATTTCCAGATGATGATGAATTTTTTTCTCGGCGGGTCGGTGGATTCCGCGCTTTTTGAAAAACTCACCGTGATTGAAAGGGATAGTCTCGGCCATTTCGATCTGATGTTCAAAAAAATGAATGCGGATGGAGACATCAGACAACATTCCCATACGCTCTTTGCCGCTCTTACCGGTATTGTTGCAACCTTCAGAAACCACCCCGACAAAAACACCGAACAGGTGTTGCGCCACAGGCAGCGGATAGCCGGCAACCTCGCAAGACTTTTGAGAAAAATATAGATCATTTTCAGATCACAGGCAATTCACACAAATATCTTGACGCCGTAACGTTGTTTCGATATGTAAACAACGTTTACAGTTCATTCAATGTGAGGTTCATATGGAACGCTTCTTCGATCCAAAATCCGTCGTTGTCGTTGGCGCTTCAAATACAGCCTTCAATCTGGGCGCCACAATTTGTAACATGCTGAAGGATTATCTCAGCTATACCGGCGCCGTCTATGCCGTCAATTCTAAAGGTGAGGTCGTGAATGGCTGCCCGGGTTATTCATCGGTTCTGGAATTGCCTCAAGCCCCCGATCTGGCCATCATCATTGTGGCGGCACGAAATGTTCCCGGCATTATCCATGACTGTGCCCAAAAAGGCATTAAGCGCATTATCATTGAGAGCGCCGGTTTTTCCGAGGGCGGAGAAACCGGCGAGGCAATGCAGTGCGAAATGGACGACGTTGCCCGCAAAAACGGCATCCGCATCATGGGCCCCAACTGCCTGGGGACCCTGAGTACGCGCAATAAATTCTGCAGTTTTTACGGCGTCAACCCCAGTCTGGTGGAAATGAATCAAGTCTTTGAGTCGCCCGGCACGATGTCCTATATCATTCAGAGCGGCGGTGTGGCCGTCCTGGTCATGGAATCCCTTTACTATGATCTGATTGGTATCAACAAGGTGGTCAGCATCGGCAACAAGTGTGATGTGGACGAAGCGGACCTGATCGATTATTTTCAAAGCGACGCAACCGAAGTCATCGGCATCTATCTGGAAAATATTGCTGACGGCCGCAAACTGATGGAAGCCGCCGCCAGATCCCGCAAGCCCGTTCTGATTTATAAAGTGGGCAAAACCAAAGAAGGCGCGATGGCCGCCATGTCGCATACGGCGGGCATGGCCAACAACGATTCGATTTTTGATGCCGCCTGCAGACAGGCGGGGATCATCCGTCTTCAATCCATCGACGAACTCCACTCGCTCCCCAAAATATTCACGGAAATGCCCCGGTTAAAAGGGAAGCGAATCGCGGCGTTCACCAACTCCGGCGCCTTTGGCAGCATTGCCGCGGACCTGCTGGTGCAGGCGGGCTTGCAGATGGCGCGCCTTGCCCCGCAGACACAGGAGAGGTTGAAAAAAGCCGGTCAGGTCTTCAATATCAAGAATCCCGTGGATATCGGCCCCGCGCTGCCGCAGACTTATCTGGATATTTTTGAAATTCTTTTGTCGGCGGATGAAGTGGATGGTCTTTTACCCTTGCTCAGCGTCTGGCAGACTTTTGTGATCGATTGCCTCCACGAGCTTTTGAAGATGTGCAAGCATTACGACAAGCCTGCTGCCATTTACACGCCGAACGCCATCGCCAAATCGATTGCCATTCGCGCCAAACACAAAATCCCCATCTTTGAAACGTCGGAACAGGCGGTGCGGGCATTGTCCGTTTCCCATACGTATTATGCATCTCTGCGGAGAAGGAACTTACTTTACGATGCCATGCTGCAGGACGATGCGGATAACAGACCGATTGCGGAGGTAGTGTCATGACGATCCATCATGTTTTAAAGAAGGAAATGACCGTACAGGAACTTTTGTTAAAGGCCGTTCAGAATGGCCGGCAGGCCTTGTCGGAATATGAATCCAAGCGGGTGATTGCCGCCGCGAATGTTCCCGTGACCCGGGAGACAGTGGTTCATTCCCGGCAGGAGGCGGTAGAGCAGGCGGCGCGGATGGGCTTTCCTGTTGTTCTCAAGGGATCGTCTCCGACCCTGACCCATAAAACCGAGATGGGCATGGTTCGTGTGAATCTCAAGGATGCAAACGATGTGGCCCGGGCTTATGATGACCTCATGGGGAAAGGCGTTGATCTGGAGGGTGTTTTGATTCAGGAGATGGTGAAAGGCAACCGGGAGTTCGTCATCGGTCTGACCCGCGATCCGCAGTTCGGTCCCTGCGTCATGTTCGGGATGGGCGGGATATTCACGGAGGCCTTGAAAGATGTCGCTTTCCGTGTCGCGCCTCTGACGGAAGATGATGCCCGCGAAATGATCGGGGAAATTAGAGCCGCCAAACTTCTGGATGCCTTTCGGGGAGAAAGCGCCGTTGACCAGGATGTTCTGGTTCAGGCCCTTGTAGGCATCGGCAATCTCGGGCTGGCGCACGAGGACATCGCCGAAATCGACATCAATCCCCTGATCGTGACGGGAGGCAAGCCGTTGGCCGTTGATGCCCTGGTTATTTTGAAAAGAGGAATATGAAGAAAGTCGTCTCTGACGGAAATCAAATCGATCTGAGGATTGAAGAATCCAAGGCCGCGACCCGTCACACAGGCGCCATGGCCGGCAACTATGCTATCTGGGCCGCCGCCGTTAGGCAGCACGGCGCCCTGCCGGAGGCATTGAAAGGGGGCGATTGACTGCGGGAGCCGCATTTTTGATTGCTCCCAACAGGGAGTTTAAAGCGCCGTGGTATTTACAGTGGATCCTGTTTGTTCCGGCGTTTCTTGATCAGGGGATCAAATACCTGAATCTGATTTCTTCCCATTGTTTTTGCTTTGTAGAGCGCCTTGTCAGCCATCTCGATCAAGAGATTCTGGCTCAGACGCGGATGGGGTATTATGTTGACAACGCCAATGCTGATCGTGACATGAGGACTGGCTTGTGAATACGCATGGGGAATGTCCTCCAGCTCAACAGCTTTACGGATCTTCTCCGCAACCTGTAGGGTGCTTTCCAGGGACGTATTGGGAAGCAGGACGACGAACTCCTCTCCGCCATAGCGGGCGCAGAGGTCGTGAGAACGGTGGACGCATCTTTGAATGACGGCGGCAATCTTCTGGAGACAGATATCACCCGCCTGGTGACCGTAATGGTCATTATAGGCCTTGAAATTATCCACATCCAGAAAAAGCATGGACAGTGGTGTCCGATACCGGATGCCCGCTCGCCATTCCCTATCCAGAAAGGCGTTAAAATGCCGTCTGTTGGCGAGTTCCGTCAGCGCGTCGTAAGAAGACAGGTGCTCCAGTTCCGCATTGGCCTTTCCCAGACGAATGGTTTCAATCTCGGTCAAGAGATTGCGCAGGTAATTCCATCTCAGATCATTTTCCATCTGGTAATTAGCGATCAGGCTGATGATCATGGCGGCAAACAGCACAACGCAACTGTTGATCATTACCGGTGTCGTCATGGGTGTGATTTTGGTGACGGTCAGGATATAAATGAGGAAGCTTATCCATGAAACACTGAAGGCATGCCAGAACCGGAGGCGGACGACGATGTTGCCAAACATGACGACTAGAATGATGCCCGTGTGGTAATGCACCACATTGGGATGATGACTCAACGCCAGAATAAGGATGATGCTTCCGCAAGCGAGGATAACAATGAAATCGACCAGGAAATCAAGAGCCTTGACGAATGCAGGCCGACGCATTATGACAAGGCTGACGAACATGGCGGGGGTGACGATCCATAACCGTATTTTCCAGGCCGTCCGATAAACGTCAGGGAGCATTTCCCTGTCTGTGATCAAAAACAGGTTGTAGATTATGATGGCGATGATGGCCATGATGGAGAAGCGATTCTTGCGGGCGTCCAGAGTGTCGGCGAGAAAATGCTGTTCGAGGCGGCTGCTGAACACGAGGAATGGGAATCCATGTTCCATGGACTTTTGAATATCTGTCTCCAGACCCAGGATGTGGTCACGATTTTTCTTTTCCGGCGTATCGTTGCCCATCGTCATGCCTCTGTGGCTTCCGCAATGAATAGATCGACATTCATTCTATAAAGATATCTCCGATCGTTTAGAAATAAAGGAAATCAGTAAGCAGAAAAGCCTGCGAAGTCAATATTAAAGATGGTCATTCTCCGGCCAAAATAATCCGTCAGATCAGGGACGGGCCAGAAGAGGATGTTCCGCACGAATATGCGCGGCAATTTTGCGGACATTTCTCATGACTGCGGGCAGGTCGATGGTGGTGAGCCGTCTTTTGTCCATGACCATTTTTCCGTTGATGATGCTGGTCTTCACATCCGCGCCGCGCGCGGCGTAGACGAGCTGGGAATAGGGATTGTAAAGCGGCGTCAGATGAGGCTGATTCATATCCACGAGGATGATATCGGCCTTTTTGCCCACTTCAATGGAGCCGATCAGGCCATCCATTCCCAGGACGCGCGCGCCACCGATCGTGGCCATGCGCACAACGGTTTCGGCGCTCATGACGGTGGGATTGAGCGACGTCACTTTATGAATTTTTGCAGACGTATCCATTTCCCGGAACATATCCAGGGCGTTGTTGCTGGCTGCGCCGTCCGTGCCCAGGCCGACCGCTATACCGCTGGCCAGCATTTGCGGAACAGGCGCCGCACCGGCGGCCAGTTTCATGGAACTGACCGGATTGTGGGACACGCTCACGCCCAGATCGGCGAAGACGGCCAGGTCTTCTGCGGTCAGCCAGTTGCAATGCACCGCAATGGTCCGATGGTCCAGCACTCCCAGATCAAGAAGATGCCGCACCGGTTTTTTGCCATAGCGCTTTTCAATCGTATCAATTTCGTCTTTGTTTTCCAAGAGGTGGGTCAGATACAGAATTCCGGCTTCGCGTGCCGCCGCCTTCACATTCACCAGCGTTTGCGGTGAGCAGGTATAAGGAGAATGACAGAAGAAAGCCGGCGTGATCATCGGCGCACAAGAAAGCCAGCGCGAAACGAAGCGATCCGCCGCCTCCATTATCTTTTCAAATGTGGGATTGTCCGGCGTGGCGAAATCGGCGAATCCCTGGGATACCACCGCGCGCATGCCGCAGGCCTGCACGGCTTCGGCAATCTGATTTTCAAAAAAATAGCCGTCGCAAAACGTTGTCGTGCCGGACAGAATCATTTCGGCCATCGCCAGCAGGGAACCGTCATAAACCATTTTCTTGTTGACGAAGCGCGCCTCCAGGGGGAAAATATGATGCGTGAGCCAGTCCATGAGCGGCAGATCGTCCGCCAGTCCCCGGAAGCAGACCATCGGCAGATGGGTGTGCGTGTTGACCAGTCCCGGTAAAACAAGACAGCCTGCTGCATCAACGATGGCGCCGGCTTGGAGGCGGCGATTTTTATCCACCAGGGTGATGCGGCCGTCTTTGATGCCGACGACGGCGTCTTCAACCATGTCCATCTTTGCGGACATCGTCAGCAGCGTTCCGCCCTGAATCACCACGTCCAAATGATCGGATTGCATCGCTTCTTTACTTTCCATCAGTTGAATTCCAGTTTGTAGTAGATATCGACACCGCTTTGCTGACCTGTTTGCGTTTCAACCTGCCAGTTTTTGGAAACATCATAGCGCAGAAAAAACAAATTGCCGCCGGAAAACAAGGAGCGGCCATAGCTGATATACAATTGCGGCGTCAGATATTTTCCCACCACCAGCATGGTTTCCGAAACACTTCCCGCCGGGGTGGTCGCGCTGGTTCCCGTGGGTGCGACATTGATGCGTTTATATCCCATCTGGCCGTTTGGCGCTACGACATCCGTTGATATGTCAAACGTGCTGAGCCCCAGGCGGCTTTTCAGTTGACTGAGCAGCGTCTCGGATTGGCGGGAGGTTAAAAGCGCGCCTGCCGCGGTGGCCAGGAGAGAGGCCTGCTCGCTCGTCGCGTCCAGCGGACGCCCGAGGACGATGTAGGCCAGAATGTCCGTATCCTGCATGAACGGTTCCGAGTATAGTTTTACCAAGGGATTGGGAAGGTGACCGCTGATTGCGACGCCGGCATAAACATCACCTACTTTGCGCCAGGCCAGAATATCCAGCGCCGGCTGGTTCATCGGGCCTCCGGCATAGAAAAGGCGTCCGCGGACAATGTCCAGATTGACACCGTAAGTCCGGTACCGGCCTTTGACGACACGGATTTCACCCCGGCCGGTGATTTTGGCCGGATCCTGAAATTGCAGATCGATTTGACCGTCCAGTTGCGCGTCGATGCCGGATGCTTTAAACCCGACGGAGTTGCCCAGGATCATCCTGACCTGAACGTCCAGATTGATGGGAAGCTTTTTGGCCGCAGGTTTTGCTTTGCCTTCCCTGATCACATCGGGGCTCGACGCCACGGGCCCCTGCGATTGTGATCCGATGATCTGAAGCTCCGGCAGCAGCACTTCACCCCGGACGGATATTTTTCTGGTTGTTCCCGTAAAAGTAAGCCGAGGTGAGCTTTGCACCTGAAGTTCCGGGAAATAAATGGTCTGAAACCGCTCACCGCTAACCCGTCCTTCATAACTTTCAATCTGCATTCCTTTCATCCGGATCAGCGCTGCACCCTCGATGTAGCCGGGACCGGAAACCGCCCGGAAGGAATCAATATAAACGGCATTTCTGTCGAGGCGCACGGTCATCTGCGCATCTTTAATGGCGATGCCGGCGGCCGGCAGATAGCCTTCCGCCTTTGATAAATGAACCGTTCCGAACATCTGTGGTTGGGCCCAGCTGCCGCTCATTTTTAAATCCAGATCAAGATTGCCGCGGCTCTCCCGGATCAGCCCCGGAAACAAAACGCCCAGGGCGCCTTTTTCCAGGAGCTTTCCGGTGAGTGACGCCTGAAGAGATCCTCCCGTATTGACGGCAACCGGAAGACGCGCTGCAAAAGGAAAACGGAAACGGCCCTGAAGTTTTCCATAGTCCGTCATCGTCGCGGTGATCTCACCGGTCAGGGCTTCTTCCTGCCAGATCCAGTCGAGGGATGCGCCTTGCAGATCAATGCTCACATCGCCCTTTTGCCCCTGCCAGGTCATCCTGGACGGATTAAGCGCCGTATGACCCGTCAGAGAAAAACGCCTGTTCGGCAGGAGTCTGCCCTTGGCCTCGCCTGCCATTTGGCCTTTCAGGATGGCGCGGCCGGGCGCCCATGCTGAAAACGACGCCAGATCAAATCCCTGCCAGCGCAGGCTTAAAGCTCCCTCATCCGGCAGCGCAAGCCGTGCGGGCGACGAAGAGGAAAAAGTGCCTTGAAGGGTTCCCCCTTGAACCAGAGACATATTCAGTCCGGCCCGGGCGCCTTGTTCATCGGCTTTCAGGGTCAGCTCGCTTTGCCGGATGGTGATGGATTGTCCCTGCGACAGAAGTGTTCCTGAAAGGGAGAGCTTCCCCGTGAGCGCAATCTGATTCCGGGGTAGAAGGTTTAACCGAATGTTCCCACTGCTTTTGCCGGTGACGCGTTCCTGATTCATCCAGGCGCCGGCTCTGGACGGATTCAGCTCATTCCAGGTCAGGGCAAGGGAACCGGTCAGCGGTTTCCCGGTCAACTTTGCGGACAGTTCGAGTGTCTCTGGCCCCCGGCCCGCGAACCTTAGCGGATCGAGGGAGAGACTGTTGGACGTGATGGACAGACAGGCCTGTTGAATAAGATTCCATGGACCGACGCTGTCCATGCCGTCCAGTCGTAATACTTTCCCCTGCCAAATGCCCTGAAGATAAGCTCCGGACAGGACCAGATGCATTTCATAACGGTTGCGGCGAGCCGCGGCTGTCAGCGTGTGCCGGGAGGTGGTTCCATTGGCCTGCACCGTCAGCGTGTCCGCTGCAAAACCCCGGTAGCGAAGCTTGTGGAAGGTTGCATTCATGGATAGAGGAGATTTTTCCTGATCCGCCATGGCGGCGGTAAGTTCCGCCTGCGCGATTGCCAACCCGCCTGCGGTCAAACCACTGGTTTTGGCGGAAATGACGCCGCCTGGTCTGCCGTTATGCCAGAGCAGAAAGCCTTCAGCCGTCATCTTGCCTGTGGTTTTGGGAACAAGCCGGGAAAGGTCGCTGATCCGGGCGGTAACGTTCAGTTTGTTCTGGACGGATCCCCGGGCGTTGAGTTGAAAACCTTTACCCAGTAAGGCCATGTGTTGAATCCGGATGTCGTTGTCAGCAAAGGTTGCGCGCAGATCTCCGGTTAGCTGCTGCCCATGCAGCCGGCTTTGTCGCAGCATGCAGGCGACTTCGCCGCTTATTGCTTTTTGTTGTGAGACGGATACTTTGCCTTCCAGATCAAAATTAATAATGCCCGCCCAGCCCGGGTCGATGCTTTTCGGATTGAGATTCCGGCCGGTAAGGACGCCTTTTACGGCCAGACCGTTTTGCCAGTCGATATGCAGGGCGCCGCCGAGGGCGCCGCCCAGAGCCGTCCCCTGTATCGCGTTTAAAGCCATATTTTTATCGTTTCCCGAGTAATCACCCGCCATCCGGATGGCATGCCAGCCTTTCCCCTTGTTGGTCAGAACGATATGCCCCCGGTATTGTTTGAGGCCGCCGGCGAAGGTTAAAGTTCCGGAGAGATTCGTCGGAATTTTGAAGTCCGATGAAAGATCAATCTCCGTTGCTGAGGCTTGCAAATCCAGGGAAGGAGCAGGTCCGTTTACGGTCAGCATTCCCTCCGCCGTGATCAGTCCCGGTTTTCCAGGGCGATGGAGACGAATGTTTTTCAGAGGGAACCCTCCAGATGTCATGCCGGTGTCTGCCGACAGATCCCAGAGGGGTTGCTTGTTCTGAAAGCCTTCGAGATGAAGGTTGCCTGCAAGCTCACGATTGTTTTTTCCCGGTCCGAATTTTGCTCCGAGCCGGAAAGATTCCATGCCGGCCAGCCGACGAGAGGGGACCGCGGTGAGATCCGCTTCGAGCAGGGGGCGGTTAAATCCGGCCAGAATATTTCCGCGGGCGACACCGGCGTTGGAAACCATCTGGAGATGGCTGACGGACAAACGGGCCTGTCGAAAGGATACGGAAGCGACAAGCGTTTGAACGTGCAGGGGCTGTTTGTCCAGATGGCGATATGTGATATGGTTAATTTCCAGACGTTCAATATTGCCGCTCATCAGCGCGATCAGACCGGATACCCGCGGCCAGATGAGTTTGGGAGGCGTATCCGGTGACTGGTCGGAAATTGATACGTTCTTCAATGAAAGATTTTTGATGCCAAGGCGCCCGGCAAAGAGAGCAAACGGGGAGGCGGAGAGCGCTGCGTATTGTATCTTGATTTTTCCCTGCGGCCATTGAATATCCGTGTTTTCCAGACGCAGTGTCGAAGTCAGATTCCCTTCGATTTTTTCGGCTGATATCTTCAGTCCCGTCTGGCGGGAAACCATATTGATCAGGCGGTGCGCGCCTGCCTTGGTGCCGAAAAGCCAGGCAACGGCCACAAGGCAGACAAGCACCGCCGCCAGGGTTGTCGCAATCATCAGATATTTCAGCACACGTTTCAAAATTCAAACCCCACCGTAAAATGGACACGAACCCTCGGATCATCCACCCCGATCTGTCTGGCGACGGACAAATTCAGAGCGCCGACCGGCGTGAAGTAATGGAGGCCGACCCCCGCTGCCTGAAACAGGGTCAGATCGGAAAAATTATCAAAGGCGTTGCCGGCGTTATAGAACGTCGAAACAGCCCAGTCTTCCAATAGGGCGCGCTGGAGTTCCACGCAGCCGGTTAACAGGTTTTTACCGCCCACAACATTTCCGAAAACATCACGGGGACCCAGCGACTGATAAGCGTAACCGCGGACACTTTGATCGCCGCCCGCAAAGAAGCGCAGGGATGGCGGAAGTTCGCTGATCGGATCCGAAAAAAAAGTAACCGCCGTTTTGGCGCTGGTGGAAAGCGACAGGCGCCACGGCAGAGGCAGGATATGACTGGCTTCAACAAGCAACTGTAATAATTGGGTGGTTGAGCCCAGAACCTCGTCTGTGCCGCGCAGATCCAAGGCATAGCGAAAACCGCGGCTCGGCCTGATCAGGTTGTCATAATGGTTGTCGGAAAACCGGATGCCCGGCAGTACGTAACGTGAAATCGAATCCTGAACGCCGATGGTGAAATCCTCCTGCTGGACCTTAACATACGCCGTGCCCTGCTTTTGATTGCCGAAACTGCTCGTTCTGGCCAATTCCAGAGAAAGGAGTTGACTGTCGTAGGTTGTAATATGCTCTTTTTGGATATTGGCCTGAACAGATGTATGAGAGCGGATGTCTTTGTCACTTGGAATGATGTAGCTGGTCGTGAGCCCCTGCAGCCGCTCTGAAATATATAGCTGGGAATTCAGTTCGTGACCCTTTTGCAGCATGTTGAGATCACGGTAGCGCAGAGCAAATCTTGCTCCCGTGTCCGTTCCGTATCCGACGCCCGGTCTCAGGCTTCTGTGTGGTGCGGGTTTCAGCAGAACCCGCACAGGGATTCTGTGATCCCTGGCCTGCTCTTTTTCCGCCAGAATCGCCACTTCGCGGAATCGCTCCGAATTGTTAAGCTGAAGCTGAGATTCAGCCAGCTTGGTGTATGAAAATACGTTGCCCGGAGCAAAAGTGAGATAACGCCGCAGAAAGGCGTCGGGATAATCGGGGGCGCCTGTCAGGGTGATATCGGAAATATAATACCGCTCGCCGGTTTGCAGAACCAGCGTAATGCGGGCTTGCCTGCCGGTTTCATTGATGCGGATTTCATGGACGGTATACTCGGCGTCCAGATACCCCAGTTCCAGCGCTCTGGCCTGCAGCGCCTGTCTGGCCTGCTCGTAGGGCTGATGAAGAAGCACGGCGCCTTTTTGCAGCGGAAAGGCGGAAACGAGAGCCAGAAGCGACGATTCAGATGCGCCCGAACCAGTGACGGAGACGTTGACCTCCGTCAAAACCGCAGGGGGTCCGGTTTCCACCCCTACCAGCACACGATAGGTATCCGCTTCGCGTGTTTCCAGATGGATGGTCACACGGGCTGAATAATAGCCGAACGGTTCAAGAGCTGCGAGCACTTTCTGGTGAGCCTGGCTGACAAAACGTTCCAGCCAGAGTCTGTCCGCTTTTCCATCTTTTACCAGACCGTAAGGAAGGTCAAGCGCTTCCAGAACATTTTTTCGCACGTTGCCGGCGACGCCCTCTATGACTATTTCAACCGGTTCGGCTGCCTGGGCGATGCAAGTAAACCCCGCACCCGAAAGCAGGCAGAGAAGAACAACAAGGAAAGGCAGCCGTGCGCGGGCGTTTGCCCGGCTGCAGGTTGTCTTGACCTCGTATGATTCATGTAAAAACGGTTGGCGCCGTTGTCTTTTGCCGTTTAATCCATTCATGTGCCGCAGACCTTGTTTTCCCCGTCTATAAATAATGATTCGGGCTATCACGGAGAAACGACGAGTTGGCAAAAGTCTATGGCATGTAACACGGGATTGCAAGAGGATCGTTCAAGCCCTCTATTTTTTCTCTGCGTTAACCTTCAGCGTTGCTGTTTTTTTGCCTTGAATATTGCAGCTTGCGGTCACTTCCAGAATATCATTTACCGCCGCCGGAATCTGGTAGGTATATACAAAGGTTGTTTTGCCGGGCTGCGACGTATAATCGTTTTTACCGGCGGGTTCGTTGTTCTTCTTGATTTCAACCTGTTTGATGTAATGCGTGCCGGTAAAAAATGATTTATGCGTGATGGTTACCGTCAGCGTCTGGGTCTGCATGTTATAACTCAATGCCAGATCCTGCGGTGCATCGGCATGTGCATATTGAGGCAGCAGGCAGGCAGCCATGAGACAGATACAAATAAGCACGAGACTTGAATAATATTTTTTCATGATGGATTCTCCTGACAGGGTGTTATGGTTTTTACGGTCAACGCTTCTTGCTTCTAAAATATTGCTAACGCCAATAGCATTAACCGGGGAATTTTGCATCTAAAAGCCTGCCGCCGATGAACCCCAGTAAGGCGCCGCACAGCGAGGCGATGATGGTTAACAGGAAATAGATGATGTGTATCGGAGAGGTCAGCAGTTGTCCGGATAAAGCAAGAGCAGCCAGGGCGACAGATGTGATGAAAAAAATCAAGCTTAGCGCAATTTTCTTTTTAAGCAAAGGTGTCGTGACTTTACGAAATCTTAATTTGCCGTCTATCAGGCCGGTGGCTATGGCCGGAATAGCGAAAAACGGCAGCAGGGCCGACAGAACTTTTATCGTGGAAGACAGAGTTTCCAGAAGGGCCTGCGGCACAAAAAAAGCGAAGAAGGAAAGGAGAAGCAGCGTCAAAGAAAAGGCCTCGGGAAAATGAACCATTACCGGATGGGTGTGCAGATCCAGAATTCTTCTCCTTTTGATGGATACGGGATGTGTGTAAGACTCGAACATCTTCGCCGGGACGCCACAGGCGGGGCAGAC
>DFZJ01000024.1:0-20161 GCA_002382045.1 Syntrophaceae bacterium UBA4059 | reverse complement strand
AATTTAATGATTGAAAAATGGACGGCAATTCTATATTCTGTCTGCACTTAAATCAGGGAGGCAGCTATGGACGCGTTACTTCTTGCCCGCATGCAATTCGCCTTTACCATTGGATTCCATTTTCTTTTTCCGGCCATGACGCTGGGCACCGCTTTGATCATTCTGATTTCCGAGACGCTCTATCTGGTCAAAAAAGACGACACCTATCGCCGGATCACGGATTTTCTGGCGAGACTCCTGGGGCTGATCTTTGTGGTCGGCGCCGCTACCGGTATCGTCATGGAATTTTCTTTCGGCACCAACTGGTCTCAATATTCCCGTGCGGTGGGGGATATTTTCGGACCGATTCTGGCCGCCGAGGGCGTCATTGCTTTTTTTCTGGAATCCGTTTTTATCGGTGTGCTGATTTTCGGCAGAAACAGAGTATCGCCTATAGTTTATTGGGTGGCCGCGCTGCTGGTGTTTATCGGCGGACACCTTTCCGCCTTCTGGATCGTTGTGGCCAATTCCTGGATGCAGACCCCTGCCGGATACGAGATCAACGCCGTCGGGAAGATTATGCTGACCAGCTTTTCCGCCGCTGTTTTTAATCCATCCACCGTTGCCCGTTTTCTGCATACCGTCCTGGCCACCTGGGTTGTAAGCGCCGTCATGGTTTGCGGTATTGCCGGTTATTATGTGCGAAAAGGCCAGCACGGTGAGACCGCCCGGACGATGCTGAAACTCGGCATCATTCTTTTCGCGATCACGCCGCTTCTGCAACTGGGCGCCGCGCACGGTCACGCGATTCAGGTCATCAATACGCAGCCGGTAAAAGCGGCGGCGATGGAAGGGCACTTCCATACGACTCGCGGCGCGAATATCTACGTCGTGGGATTTGTTGATGAGGCGAATGAGAAAACCTACGGTATTTATATTCCCAAGGGGTTGAGCTTTTTATATAACTTCGATTTTAACTCGGAAATAAAGGGGCTGAAGGAGGCGCCAAAGGAAAACTGGCCGCCGGTGAATCTGGTGTTTCAGTCCTATCATATCATGGTCGCGCTGGGCATGATCTTCATTGCCCTGGGACTTCTGGGCGCGTGGCTTTTGTGGACGGGAAAGCTGTATACCGCCAAGTGGTATCTGATGGGACTTCCCTTCCTGATTCCGCTGCCGCACCTGGCGCACGAAACAGGCTGGATTACAGCGGAGGTTGGCCGCCAGCCATGGATTATTTACGGTTTGATGAAAACCGCGGCAGGGGCGTCGGTTGTCGTGTCCGCCGGTGAATTGATTTTCAGCCTGCTGATGTTTTCCGCCGTATACCTGCTTTTGTTTGTGATATTTGTCTTGCTGTTTGTGAAAATCGTTAAACAGGGGCCGGCAACATCGTAAAAAAGAGGAGAGGTGAGATGGAAAATATCCAGAATTTTCAAATCCTGTGGTTTGTGCTGATTTTCATCTTGTTCACCGTCTACGCGCTTTTGGATGGATTTGATCTTGGCATCGCCATCCTGCTGCCGTTTCTGGGCGGAACAAAGGAAGAGAAGGACACGCTGATCGCGTCCATCGGGCCGGTCTGGGACGGCAATGAAGTCTGGCTGATTACCGGAGGCGGCGCGTTGTTTGCCGCCTTTCCCCATGCGTATGCCACCGCGTTTTCCGGTTTTTATCTGGCGATGATGCTGGTGTTGCTCGCGCTGATTTTCCGGGCGGTCTCGATGGAATTTCGGGCCAATGACCCCGCGCGTGCCGGCCTGTGGGAAAAGGCTTTGATTGGCGGAAGCGCTCTGGCGGCCCTGTTGTTTGGCGTGGCTCTGGGTAATGTGATTTACGGTGTGCCGCTGACCGGTCAGATGGAGTATGCCGGAAGCTTTTTTACGCTGCTCCGGCCTGTGCCGCTGCTGTTCGGCCTGACCGGTCTGGCTGCGGTATGCCTGCAGGGAGCCTGCTGGGCGGTGATGAAAACGGAAGGGGCTCTGCAGGAACGTTCCTTCAAAGCCGTGAAAAAATTGCTGTGGATCAATGCCATCACCGCGGTAATTTACTTTCTGGTGCTGGTCGTGACCTTTCCCCGCCTGTCGTCCAATATTTTATTTTATGTGGCTGTCTGGCTGACCTATGCGGGGCTGATAGCCTTGTATTATTCACTGGGCAGGAAAAATGACACAGCCCCGTTTGCGGAATCGTCTTTGTCGTTTATCGGACTGTTTCTGGCCGCGGGAGCTCTTCAGTTTCCCAATCTGATCACCGCGTCCAATAACCCGCAATTCAGCCTGACGATTTACAACAGCTCCACCGGGCTTTACACGCTGCAGGTGATGGCGGTTATAGCGCTTATCGGCATGCCGGTGGTCATCGGCTATACAGTATTCGTTTACCGTTTGTTTAAGGGGAAGGCCAGGACCGACAACCACTATTAACACAGAGCGGATTGACTGGCGTCCGGTTTCGTCATTGACCGTGGCCAGACCCTATCATGCCGTGGAGGATGAAATCGACGATGCAAAACCGGAGGAAGTCAAAAAGTCCGTGATGAAAATCCGTATGAACATCATGTTCTGAAAATCCCGCAGGAACAGATAACCTTGCTACCAGACTTCAGGAAATGCCATGTTCGTGTAGATATCCTCAAGTTTGCTCTTATGGCCGCGCTCCATCGTGGCAAGTTCAAGAAAAATGTTCTTTTGTGCTTCGTCCGTGCTGACATTGGCGAGCTGGGTATACATCTGCATGGCTTCGAGTTCCTTCTTGATGGCAATGACCAGACCATCGACAGGTTTAAGCTCGGGGGTTAACGCGGGGGTGGGAAGGGCATCCACAACCTTATAATCCCTGGATTCGGAAAAATGAATTTTCTCCGATCCCTTCGTCAGGTAACCTTCTAATGTGCGCTGGTGTTTTGCTTCGTCGTCGGCAAGGTCTTTGAACAGCTTCTTGAGATTGATATCCTTGGCTTTTTCCGATACGGCACTGTAATATGTAAAGGCCTCGGCTTCCTGACTGATGGCATGGGTAATGATCTTTTTGTATTCATTCTGGTTCATGGCTTCACTCTCCTTGTTTGCTTTGCGTTATTTTTTTTAAACCGGTCATCCAGCTTGGTTGCGTGTCGATTTAACGCTTATCAGGCTTCATCATAAAAACCTCCCGGTGACGAGAAACATATGTAACATAGCCGGAAATCATTGTCAAATAACACACGGTTTTTCTTCGCGATTGAATTCAAACATAAAGCAGGATATACTGCAACCAAATTGCCAAACCGGCGGAGGGTATAAATGAGGCTGTTAATAGCGGATGACGATGCCAATACCATCAATCTCTTACGTAAATACCTGACGGATTGGCATTACGATGTGTTGACGGCCACTAACGGTTACGAGGCGTTGGACATCCTCAAAGGCGAAAATCCCCCGGAAATTATTATTCTGGATTGGTTAATGCCCGGGATGGACGGCATCGAGGTCATCAAAAGGCTCCGTCAAGTGCAAAATTCAAATCCCCCGTATATCATCCTTTTCACGGGTCGCGATGAAAAAGGCGCCATCATCGAAGGGCTGGATGCCGGCGCCAATGATTATGTGACCAAAACCTTTGATAAAGATGAATTTCATGCCAGAATTCGTGTGGGTGAAAGAGTCATTCAACTGCAAAACGCGCTGGCGGAAAGAATCAAAGATCTCCAGGACGCGATTGCCCAGATCCATACCTTGCGCGGCATTATTCCCATCTGCTCATTCTGCCACAAAATACGCAATGATCAAAAAAGCTGGGAACGGCTGGAAAAATATATCGGTGACCATTCGGAAGCGGAATTCAGCCACGGAATATGTCCCGAATGCGCGAAAAAACATTATCCTGGCTTTTTGAAGAAAGAAACTGAATAATCGGATTTTTCCGGCCAAAATATCTTCTGTCAATATTTCTGAAATTGGTGAACGCCTATGACCATTCTGGACATGAAAACGGTGCTTTTCAGCTACGTCATCAGCACCGCCATTTGCACGATCATCATATTTTTCTTGTGGACGCAGAACCGCAGACGCTTTCCGGTGGTCGGATTCTGGCTGGCCGGTTTCATTACGCATTTCTTTGCTATTTTATTGCTTGTTTTGCGCGGTGTCGTGCCGGATTTTGCCTCGATCATCATCAGCAACGCCCTGATGCCGGTGTCATTACTCCTGGTCTGCATCGGTGTGGAGCGCTATGCGGGCATCAAGGGCAGACAGTATCTCAATGACATCCTGCTCGCGGCTTTCATTCTGGCCCAGGGTTATTTCACCTATGCCGAGCCCAGCCTTCTGGCGCGGAAACTCAATCTTTCCGTAGTACTCTTTTTGATTTGTTCCCAAAGCGTCTGGCGGATTTTGCATCTGAAGGATGTTGGTATGGAACAGATAATCAAGCCGATGTCCATTGTCATTGCAGCATACGGAGTGGTCAGTGTTGCCCGTATCTTTATTGATCTGACAACACCTTCCGGAAGCGACCTGCTTCTGTCCGGCAAATATGACACAGGCGTCATCATGGCCTACCAGATGCTGCTGATCACCTTGACCCTGGCCCTTTTTCTGGCGGTCAATCGCCGGTTGTTCAACGATCTGGAAAGTGACATCACCGGCCGCAGGCAGGCCGAGGAGGCGCTCCGCAAAAGCGAGAGAAAATTCAGAAAGATTTTCGAAAACATTCAGGATGTGTTTTACCAAACCGATCTGAATGGAATCATTACCGAATTAAGTCCTTCGCTTGAAAAATATGCGGGTTTCAGGCCTGAAGACCTGATCGGGAAACCTGTGGAAACCATCTATTGCGATCCTCAGGACAGAGTTGAACTTATTAAGATCATGATGGAGCAGGGGGAAGTAACGGACTACAAACTCAGGCTCAAAGGCAAAGACGGCCGCATCATTATCACCGCCGCCAGCTCCCACTTTTATTTTGATTCCAGAGGAAAACCCGCCGGTGTTGAGGGGTTATTGCGCGATATTACCGAACGTACGCACAACGAGGATTTGCTGCACGCACGCCTTGAACTGCTGGAATTTGCCGCCTCGCACGCGCTGGGCGACGTCCTGCAAAGAGCGCTCGATGAGGTCGGCAAGTTGACGGACAGTCCAATCGGTTTCTATCATTTTGTGGAAAGCGATCAGAAGACGCTTTCCTTGCAGGCCTGGTCAACCCGGACGGTGCGGGAATTCTGCAAGGCCGAAGGTTACGGGCTGCATTATCCGATTGATGAGGCCGGCGTCTGGGTGGATTGCGTTCATACCGGAAAACCGGTCATCCATAATGATTATGCCTCCCTGCCGCACCGCAAGGGATTGCCCCAGGGCCATGCCCCCGTCATCCGGGAACTGGTTGTTCCTGTTTTACGGGCGGATAAGATCGTTTCCATTCTGGGCATCGGGAACAAGCCCGCGGACTATACCGAAGAGGATGTGGCGCTGGTGACATTCTTTGCCGACGTCGCCTGGGAAGTCGCCCAGCGCAAGCGCGCCGAAGCGGCTCTGGTGACCAGTGAGGCCCGCTATGCCGAAGCGCTTACCGCAGTGAATGACGGGATTTGGGACTGGCATGTTCCGAGCGGTCGCGTGTATTTCAGCCCCTCCTGTTACACCCTGCTCGGTTATGAGAACGGAGACTTTGAAGCATCCTATGAGACGTGGCGCGCGTTGGTTCATCCGGAAGATATTGGCCGTGTCAAACGGGATTTGAAAAGGAGCGTCAACAACAGTGAGAGTTTTAATATTGAATTGCGGATGAAAATGAAATCCGGCAGGTACTGCTGGGTGTCCACGCGCGGCAAAGTGGCCGAGTGGGATGCGAACGGGAAAGTTTTGCGGATGGTTGGCGCCTTGAGCGATATAACTGACCGCAAGCAGGCCGAACGTTACCGCGGTCTTTCCACCGAGGTGCTGGCGATCCTCAACGAATCAGCGGATTATCAGGATTCCATCCGCCGTATCCTTTCCGCCATAAAAGAAGCAACCGGTCACGATGCTGTGGGAATGAGGCTGCAAAACGGCGAGGATTATCCTTATTATGACCAGACCGGTTTCCCACCCGATTTCCTGCTGAAGGAGAATGCGCTGGTCGTCCGCGACCACAATGGTTGTGCCTGCCGATGGTCGGACGGCAGCGTGATGCTGGAATGCGCCTGCGGACTGGTCGTCTCGGGGAAAACCGATCCCGCTCATCCGCTCTTTACGCCGGGCGGAAGCTTCTGGACCAACGATTCTTATCCGCTGCTTGACCTTCCGGCCCATGAGGATCCCCGGTATCATCCGCGCAACCAATGTATGCATTACGGCTATGCCTCCATCGCCCTCGTGCCCATACGCGCCAGGCAGCGAATTATCGGTCTGTTGCAGCTCAACGACCGCCGGAGCAATCAGTTCAGTCTCGATACGCTCAACATTCTGGAGAGCCTCGCCAACCATATCGGCGAAGCTCTGCTGCGCAAGCAGACGGAAGAGGCGCTTCACAATAGCGAAAAAAGATACCGTGTTCTCGTGGAAACCGCCAACGAAATAATTATGGTGGTGCAGGATGGTGTGGTTAAATTCGCAAACCAGAAGGCAGTGGAGTCATCCGGCTATTCGGAGCAGGAATTTCTGGCGATGCCCGCTTTTAACCTCGTTCATCCGGATGACCGGGAACTGGTAATCGCGAGATATCTGCAGAAGATCAATGGCGATGCAACGCCCACTAATTATATGTACCGATCCATGAATAAGAATGGTCAAATCAGATGGACGCTAAACAATTCCGTCCTGATTGACTGGGAGGGGCGACCGGCGACATTGGGTCTGATTACGGATATTACCGATCAGAAGCAGGCACAGGAGGATCTGGTTGCGTCAAAAGAAAAGGCCGAAGAGGCCAGCCGGGCGAAAAGCGAATTTTTATCCATCATGAGTCATGAGATCCGCACGCCGCTCAACGCCATTATCGGCATGTCCGATCTGCTGGCGGAAACAAGCCTTGACGACGATCAGCAGAATTACGTGCGGACGTTCCGGAACGCCGGAGAATCGCTCCTGAGCATCATCAACAATATTCTGGATTACTCCAAAATCGAGGCGGGCAAAGTTGAAATGGAGTATGCCGGTTTCGATCTGGTGGATGTGATGGAAAAAATATCCGCGATTCTGGCCCTGCAGGCCTACAAAAAACGCATCGAACTGATGGTTGATATTCCGCATCATGTGCCGACTGCTCTGGTGGGAGATCCGCAGCGCCTTCGTCAGGTCTTGATGAATCTGATCGGGAATGCCGTCAAATTTACGGAAAAGGGAGAAGTGACCGTTTCGCTGGAGACGGTTGAGGAAGAATCGTTGCCCGGTGAAGCTGCTATTCGCTTTTCGATCCGGGATACGGGCGTCGGCATTCCCGCCGATAAATTGCCGATCATTTTCGAGAGGTTTTCCCAGGCTGACTCTTCTGTGACCCGCAGATTTGGCGGCACGGGACTGGGACTGGCCATTTCCCGGAAACTGGTGAATTTGATGGGCGGAAACATATCGGTGGAAAGCGAGGAGGGGCGCGGAAGCTGTTTCTTCTTCACCCTTAAATTCCGGCGTCAGAAAGAAACAGGCCTCAAATCGCAGGAAGTGGCCATCGATATGAAAGGATTGCGGGTGCTGGTGGTCGATGATAACGCCACCAACCGTTTAATTGTCCATCGCATGCTTTTGCCGTGGGGTGCGGTCGTGACCGACGCCTTTGACGCGAAAGACGCGATGAAGGAACTCAGCCGGCAGATCCGGTCACAGAGCGCTCCTTACGACTTGATCATTTTGGACCGCCATATGCCCGGCATGGACGGTTTTGAACTCGCGGAGTTTATCCGGAAGGCGCCCCGGCTGAATGACTCCAAGATGATCATGATGACGTCGGATTCCTTTAATATTGACACGGCCAGGGTTCATCGTGCAGGCATTTCCGGTTATCTGGTCAAACCGGTGAAAAAATCCGATTTGAAAGAAATGATCAAAAAGACGCTGGGGCTTCAGGGGGGCGTCGTCAAAACAGGGATTCCGGCTCCATCGCCTGCAAAACTGGCGGCGCTGAAAATCCTGCTGGTGGAAGACGCGGAAAACAACCGGATGCTCGTTCGCTCCTATTTGGAGAAAACGCCTTTCATCGTCGAAGAGGCTGAAAACGGCCAGATTGCACTGGAAAAATTCCGGAAGGGTGTTTATGATATTATTCTTATGGATATGCAGATGCCGGTGATGGACGGTTATACGGCAACGCGCGAAATCCGCAAGTGGGAAAAAGAAACCGGAGCGGAGCCGACCCCCGTGCTGGCGCTGACCGCCCATGTTTTCCAGGAGGATATTGAAAAAAGCCTTGATGCCGGCTGTAATGCGCATCTGACCAAGCCCATCCGGAAAGAAGCGCTTTTGTCCGCGATTGTGGAGCAAACCCGTCAGGAGAAAGAAAAATGACTATGGAAAAAAAGGACGACATCATCGTAAAAATCGATCCGGAACTGGCGGATCTTATTCCCCAGTTCATGGAAAACACCAGGAAAGATATCCGTACGATTGTTGATGCTCTGTCTGATCATGATCTGGAAACCATCCGCCGGATCGGCCACAGTATGAAGAGCTATGGCAGCGGTTATGGTTTTGACGATATCAGTAAAACGGGCAGGGCCATTGAAGGGGCGGCGCTTTCGAATAATCTTTCAGCCGTCAATGCATGTGTGAATGTGCTGACAAACTATTTGGATCACGTGAAGGTTATTTATGCTGAGTAAAGATGAAATAGATGCTCTGATCGGACCGGGTGGAAACTTTATCGGGGATAAGATCAAGATATTGATTGTCGAGGACAGTCCGAATATCAATTTGCTGTATCATCGCGGGTTGCCCGACGGTATTTTTGAAAAACGCTTTGTCGCAAACGGCCATGACGCGCTGGTCAGCTATAACGAGTGGCAGCCGGATATCATCATTCTGGATATCATGCTGCCGGTGATGACCGGCTATTCCGTTCTGAAAGAAATCAGAGGCAAATTCCATGACATGTCCACAACCATTATCATGTCCACCAGTCTGAACAAGAAAGAGGATGTCACTCTGATGATGAAACAGGGCATTCAGGGGTACATTGTCAAACCTTTCAGCGTCAGGGAAATCGGCGAGCGGATTTTAAGGTATTATGAAAAAATTGATCATGACAGAGCGTCGGCTGCGATTATTGCCTGCCAGCGGTATCTGGAGGAGATGGCCAGGGCCGCGTTTAAAAGCGAAACGCCCGCCAAAGAGCCGCCCTTAAAAGAGCCGGTTGAGAAAAAAGAGGAAAAGGCGGAGGAAAAGAAAGAAGAAGATCAGAATGCCAGCGACAAAAAGGAGAGCGCCGGCGAAAAGAAAGAATAAGGGTTTTGCACAACGCCTCTTTTCGTCATACCGGCCTGCGCGGGAATGACAACTTTCATGATGCGTTTTAACATGGCGACACAGCCTCCCGGGGCGGGGCTTGCTTTCCACATTGATGGTCACCCGGCGCCGTTTGATGATGGTGGTTTGTTGAGCGCGGCGGTCTCGCGGACGCTCAACAAACCAACCTTCTTTTTTTATTTCCTGCCCAGCGCTTCTTTGAGCTTGCTGCGGTTTTTAATGGCTTCGCCGACGCGGGAAAGCGCCTGCGAAATATCGTCGTTCGGCTTGCCCAGTATTTTATCGGACTGCCTGTAAAGAGACAGGGCGGCGTCCAGATCGCCCCGGCTTTCCGCGCAGACACCCAGATTATAAAGCAGGGCGTAAGATTTGGATGCCAGATTACGGGCTTCTCCCCAGAGTTCGCAGGCGCTGTCCATACGGCCTTTGTCCGCGTATTCCATGCCGCGTTTGAGTTTGTCAATGGCTTCTTTTGATTCGATTCCGTCGGTAGAATCCATCAGCCGGATTTCCCGGGTCACATAGTAAGGCGCAACATCGCGGCGGAACTCCTGCTTAACTTGATTTTTAGCCTTATCCAGAAGAATCATCTCGCTTTCAGCAGGTGATGTATCTTCGCAACCGGATGAATCTTTTGTTGCGGAGAGATTGCGGGAATAAATGATTCTGCCGGTTGTTACATCGACCAGTTTCGGCGAAACCGCAAAATTGGCAACACGTTTGGTGCACTGCACGGTATAGGTGCGCCAATGAAGGCAGGCGCCTTCGTAGGTTCTTCCTTTTTTGTCCTGCCTCTGCTCATATCGTGTGCAGGTTTGACGCTTTGCAAAATATGAACTGTCCTGATAGTTGTTTTGTGTGACGATACCGGTATAGATTCCCTGAGCGCCGATCATCTTGCCGAGTTTGACGGCTGTTCGCGAATCTACCAGGCCGCTTTGCGAAAACTTCATTTCACTGATGGATTTGTCAACGGAGGCGCGGTCAACCAGGGTGAAATACTGTTTATCATCGATGCCGATTCCGGCCAGAACCCCTTCGATTTCGGCGGCAAATTCCCGGCCGCCGGGGCCTGAAAAAGGCAGAACGGCGATGGCTTTGGTGAGCGATGCTTCATGATATTGCGCAGGCTGGAGCATGTTAACTTTGATTTTCGTCGCGCAGCCGGAAACAGCCAGCAGGGCGATACACGCAACCGGTAAAATAAAATACTTAAAATGACGGGACTTTCCGCGAAAAGTGAACATTTTTTCCCTCCTGATTTTTATTCGTCAAGTTCGACTGACAATTTTATTCTATTCCTGCTTCGGATCTTAAGTTGAATATTTTTGTCGGTACGTATCAATAATACCGACCTCCCTATATTACTTCAAAAGATCCAGCGTCAGTGAATAAGGTGAAAAATTGACAATTTTGAAATTTCCTTTTTGCTTGATGCTGTTGGCCAGATACAGCGTGTTTTCGGGATAGCTGACGACAAAATCGCCCATCTGCTTTTCCTGCACCTCGGATACCCAGACAATGCTTTGCAGAATCTGTTTCACTTCCAGAACTTTATCGATGTCTTCAATGCCATTGACCCGAACGGCCACTTTCTTGGTATTGCCTTTGATGTACTGCCCCACTTTGTCCAGAATAGTGGGTGTAAGATTGGCGGCCAGTTCTTTCATGGCTTCCGCGGTGGCATCTTCGACGTTGTTGGCCAGTCCCTTGGCCTGCTCCACGCCGGTTGACAGGATTTCCATATTCCCGGTTTTGTTGTTTTTGGCAATGATCCGGTAATTGAGCCTTACGGTGACATTGTTGAACGGCATGGAAAGACCGTAGCCGATGTCTTCGCCTTTTTTGGTGGAAATCGTGTAATCCACTTTTCCGATGATAATCAGGTTGGACAGGAATTTGTACATCATGCTGCGCAAAGAGAGCGTGCTGCCGGAGCGCATGGCTTTTTCGATTTCTCTGGCGTCAACAGCGTGTGTCGGGGCGACATCCACGACCGTGTAACTTTGCTCGATTAATTTGCCGATGAGTGTTTCGGACAGAATATTGGTTTCTTCAAAGACATCGCCTCTGTGTCCCGGTTTACGCGCCGGAATGAAAACGGCGATGGCGTTGTTTAAGCCCAGTTGTGAGACGGCTTCCCTGGCCTGGGAGGGTTCCACGCAGGCGTTGATTTTAATATTCATGATGTCATCTTTAATATTTTCACCGACGACTTTATAACTCTTGACCACACCGCCTGCTTTGGTTTTGATGACGTCGTCGACCAGCGTGAAGTTCTGCACAAAACTGCCTGCCTTCACCTCCGTGCCGACAACCTGTTCAATGGCTGCCCATTTGGCGCGGGCAACGGCTTCCAGTTTTGCCGACGGCACATCCTGGTTGACAATTGCCGCTTCACCGCTGGTATTGATGCATTTTGTCTGTGAGAATCCATTGGGGGCGGCAAAGCAAAACAAGAGCATCAGGGCAAGTAAACAGACATATTGTTTCATGGTTTCACCTCATAATGTTTTTAAAACCTTAGCACAAAGCAGGGCTATTTTCAAATTACTTGCCGATGCAGAAACTGGAAAAAATTTTGTGAAGGATGTCCTCCTGGATTTTTTTGCCGGTGATTTCATCGAGAGCATCCAGGGCGCAGTGGAGTTCAAAGGCGGTGAATTCCGGCGAGCGGCCGGCGGTGATGGTTTCCCGGGCTGCCATGAGATGGGTGAGCGCTTTTTCCAGAGCCAGTTTATGGCGCAGCTGAGTAATCATCCCTCCATCGCTTACGATATCGCTTGAGCCGGTCGAATCGGTCACGGCCTTTTTCAACGCATCAAGCCCGTCGCCGGATTTGGCCGATATTTTGAGCATATCGAAACCCTGCAGGAGATCATCAGGAAGCTGATCCGGACTCCAGACCGCAGGCAGATCGGATTTATTGACGGCAATGATCATTTGGCAGTCGCGATTTTTGTTATGTTCCAGAATATGCCGGTCTTCGGAAGTCAGGGGTTTGCTGCCATCGAGCACAATGACAATGATGTCGGCTTGTTCCAGATGTTCCCAAACCAGATCGATGCCTTCTTTTTCTATGGCATCCTGGGGTTTCCGGATACCGGCTGTGTCCGTCAGATGGACGGCAAGGCCGCCCAGGGTAATGGTCTGGGTGATCAGATCCCGGGTGGTGCCGGGGATGTCGGTCACAATCGCTTTTTTCCGGCCGGCAAGGCTGTTGAGCAGGCTGGATTTTCCTACATTGGGTTTGCCGGTAATGATGACGTTGATGCCACAGGTGAATAATCGGGCCTGCCGGTAAGTCGATAAAAGCAATTCAATCCCGGCAATGGCTTCATGAATTTGCGGGGGCAGGGCCGGCGTCTCATTTTCGTGAACATCTTCGGTAAAATCAATGGCGGCTTCCAGCCCGGCCAGAGCTTCAATCAGCAACATCCGCAGGTCGCCTACTTTACGGCCCAGAGATCCCTTCATCTGGGCCAGTCCGATTTGCCGGGCTTTTGCCGACTGGGCGGAGATGATGGTGGCCAGCGCCTCCGCCTGCGACAAATCCATCCGGCCGTTCAGATAGGCGCGTTCGGTGAATTCGCCGGGTCTTGCCGGGCGGCAGCCCAGTGTCATGAGCTGTTCAAGGATGCTCTGAAGGATCAGCGGGTTGCCATGACAGGAGATTTCCAGCACGTCTTCGCCTGTGAATGAATGCGGGGCGCGCATCAGGGTTACCAACACTTCATCGAGAGTGGTTGTGCCGCAGGCGCTGACGATATCACCGTGATAAGCATGATGGCTTTGCCAATTGCAGTTTGGGTGCGCCGGACGGAAAAGCAGCCTTCCTGCTTCAGAGGCCATAGGACCGCTGACTCGGATGATGCCCAGTCCCGCCGTACCGAGAGGCGTGGCGATGGCTGCGATGGTGTCTGTCTGGGTCATATGTTTCACACACTCACTATCCACTATCCACTATCCACNNAGCTATTGCTTGTTCCTCGTTTTCGGATGTCCCCCTGCGCTGCTTTTTCTGGCCGGCAGAACGATGACCTTTCGATACTCGCCCTCACCGCGGCTCTTGGTAACCAGCGCCGCGTCTTCCTGTAACGCCAGATGAATGATGCGACGGTCATGAGCGTTCATATGGGAAAGCGACAGAGGCTTCTGTGTTTTTTTGACTTTTTCCCGAATGCGCTCCGCCATGTCGAGCAGGGATTCTTCTCTTCTTTTGCGGTATTCTTCCGAGTCCACCACAATCATCTTGCGATCAGCGTCTGATTTATTGATGGCCTTGTTTAACAGGTACTGAAGCGCGTCCAGATTCTGCCCGCGCCGGCCGATCAAAAGACCGCTGTCGTCGCCCGCGATGCTGAGGATAACCGTGTCATCCGTTTCCGTGGCGGTTACCTGGCATTCAAAAGTCATTTTACTTAACATGCCGGCCAGCAGGTCTTGCGCTTTCAGGGCAGCGGGTGTGGTTGCGGGCGCCGCCACAACAACGGGAAGCGTCAGCGCCGGAGATTTTTCAGCGCCGGAGGCAGGATCAGCCGGTGTTATCGCGGCAGGCATTGGCCGGGCAACGTCCGGTCTAAGGGTTTTAGGCGCGGGCCTTGCCGTCCGGCGCTCAGCTTTTTGTCTGGCTTCAGGCTTTGTCTCCTGTTTGTTTTCAATCTTCTTATCGCGTTTTGTTTCCCGCTGCGCGGCCGGCTTGATATCCAACTTTTTTTCAGGGCTGAAATCGGCTTGTTCTTCCCGTTTGACGGGCCAATGGCTGTCGCTTAAGGAAAAGTCCATATCGAACGACAGCAGGGATGCCCGTATTTTGGCTTTCTTGGCCATCAGGCCTAAAAACCCCCCGGAGCCTTCGGAAATAATCTCAATATTTAATTTTTCCCGGGGCACGCCGAAATCACGGCAGGCTTTTTCAATAGCGCCGTCAATCGTTTTTTCTTCTATCTCTAATGTTTTTGAACTCATGTTCGACTCCATACGTTGGGTATCATGTCGCCAGCTTTTTGTTGATGTAGTATTGCTGACCGATTTGTAAAATATTGTTCCACAGCCAGTAAATGACCAGTCCCGACGGGAAATTTAAAAAGAAAAATGTAAAGATGACCGGCATGAACAGCATGATTTTCTGCTGCATCGGGTCGCCCATGGCGGGCGTCATCTTCTGGGTAATGAATTGCGTCGCGCCCATGATGATCGGGGTAATGTAATAGGGGTCTTTAGCCGACAAATCCTGTATCCAGAAAAACAGCGGCGAATGACGAAGCTCGATGGAATACATCAGCGCCTTATACAGGCCGAAAAACACGGGAATCTGGATCAGCATCGGCAGGCAGCCGGAAAATGGATTAACTTTATGCTCGCGATAAAGCGCCATCGTTTCCTGTCCGATTTTAGACTGGTCGTTTTTGTATTTTTCCTTCAGCGCTTCAATCTTCGGCTGAAGCTTCTTCATCTCGTTCATGGATTTATAGCTTAAGTTTCCGAGCGGCCAGAAGATGATTTTAATGATCGTGGTCAAAATAATGATCGCTATGCCGAAGTTCAGGACAAAACCATACAGGAAGTTGAGGACATACAAAGAAGGAATGGCCAGCCATTTGAACCATCCGAAATCAATGGCGCTTTCCAGGCCGACACCCAGTGTTTTCAGAATATCATATTGTTTGGGACCCAGATAAAGCGAGTACGAGAAAACACTGTTTTGTCCGCCGGGAATGAGTTCCTTGCCGCCCTTCATTCCAACAGCAACCATATTGTTTGCATCACGGGTCATGGCGACGCTGGTCACGGATGGTTTTTCCGGTATAAATGAAGCGATAAAGTATTTGCTTTCAAACGCGCCCCATAACACGTTGGGCCCCAGAATGCTTTCGCTTTCGAGCTTCTTGACTTCCTGCCTTTCAATGCTGCCCCCGACCGAGACGGCGGGACCTTCGTGCCCGTAATCGTCATCAATTTTCCTGGGATCGACATACTGGTACCAGTTAATTCTGGGAATTTGCGTGATGGGCGACCCCGTCAGATTATGAACTTTGACTTCCAGACCAATCACATAACCTGCCGGATCAATGGTGAAAACCTTTTCTACTTTGATGTTGTCATAAGATTTCGAGAAAACAAGCTGCTGCTTATCTTGGGTATTCATCAAATCCAGTTTGCCTGCGGTTGTATCAAAAACCGCATCCGGGGGAACATCAGCGCTGGAGTCCGGAAAGGTCACGGCCAGCGGATAGGGCATGCCGTCGCGAACATCGACCAGTTCAACGAAATCCTTTGTTTTGGGCTTGGCAGTATTTTTTGTTCCTGTAAAAATTCCTTTGACGCGCGGCCAGATATCATCGGTGCACTCGTAGCAATCCTGATAATATTTTTTGAGCTTCAGGGATTTCAGGGCAGCGCCTCGCGTTGAAAAAACGGCTGTATAATGGGGTGTTTCCACTTTGATGTCGCGGGCCGGCGCTTCCGGTCTGACCGCCGCTGTTCGGGCGGCGGGTTTGGTCTGGGCGGTTATTGCCGTTTTGGCGGACATCGGTGCTGCGGCCTTGTCCTTCTGAATTTGATCAGCAGACTGTTGCGGCGCCGCGGTATTTTTAGGAACGGGCGGCTTAACAATAAATAATTGATAACCTAAAAGAACGGCCAGCGACAAAACGATGGCTAGAAGGGTCCTTTTGTCCATTTTTGTACCTCCAATTTCATTGTTTACTTGACGGGATCGTAACCGCCGGGATGCAGGGGATTGCAGCGCAGAATTCTTTTCGTCCCCAGAAAGGCCCCTTTCACCGGTCCGTGTAATTTGATCGCGTCAATGGCATATTGCGAACAGGACGGGTGAAAACGGCAAGATGGCGCAAAAAAGAATGGTGAAATACAGGCTTGGTATAAACGAATGATGAAAATAAAGAAGTTTGCCAATGTTTTTCTGAGCATTTTTATCTGCCGGCCTTCCGTGTGAAGAGTTCGGTCAATTCTCTCTCTGTTTCCTGATAGGTAAGAGGCGGCATGTTTTTTTTGGCCATGACCACAACGTCATGTTCCGCTGGAAACAAGTCTTTGTTGCGGCGGAAGAATTCCCGAATCAGCCGTTTCATTCGATTGCGAAAAACGGCGTTGCCTGTTTTTTTTGTAACGGTGATTCCCAGGCGTTTGACTCCATTCGAGTTGCCGCATGTTATCATGGTAAAGAATCGTGAACTTCTCCAGACCCCCTGATCGTAAATAATCCGATACCTGCTTTTGTTGGTGACTTTTTCTGACCTTCGGAAAGATTGTGCCTTCATGCACAGCATAGCAACCCACCCTTCCTGTAAAAAGATAAAGTCACGAAATTATACGGTTAAACTCTTTCTGCCTTTGGCTCTTCGGCGGCTTAATACCTGCCTGCCGGTTTTGGATGCCATGCGGACAAGAAATCCGTGCGATTTTTTTCTCTTGGTATTTGATTTGTTCGTTAAAGTCTTTTTCATGTTTAAACCCCTAAAAGTAATAAGGCAATGCGTAAACCATAGTCATCTGAGTTTGTCAAGGCGAAATTGGCGAAATTGGCTCATGATAGATGATCAGAAATTTAAAAGCTATTTTTTAGCCTTCATCTGAAGATACTGATTCATCTGCGGCGGATCCAGTTCAATCCAATCCACTTTTTTTAAAAGATTCCATTGTGCAATATCATAAGAGCGCTTCTTATCGTAAACAAAGACGCCGACGAATTTCACTTTGCGTGTATTTTTCCAGTAATCAACCAGGTCGGGCTGTTCAAAGAAGATGTCGTCCTGAATTAATACGAAATCATGAGGAAATTCTTCCTTGCCCAGGAAACCGAGGAAGAATGTAAGTTTGCCGAATGTGGTGATGTCCAGAGAAGAATAATGGTAATCGAGGAATTTCAGCGCATAGTGATCATTGAAAACCAGTCCGCCTACCAGGCATTCCGGACAGGCTGCTTTGAGCGGCGCGACATTGTTTAAGAAAAAGGAAGAGGCAAAAACATGATCCTGAAACCCATATTGTTTGATCATGGCGCCTATCCACCCGGCGAAGGCCTCGGCGTTCTTGCTTTCGTCTTTCATATCCAGCGACACGGTCGGCGTGACGCCCCGGTCTTTTCTTTCCTTGATGAGTTCGAATAACTCCACAACCGTCATAAACGGTTCCGGTTTTAAGTCAGGATTGGCGGCATTTTGCGGCAGTTGGGATACGTCATTGTATTTTTCGCTGAACGCGCCGTCAAGGCCGGTAGCTCTCTTCATTAAATAATCATGCGAAACCAGGCCGATCCGGTTGCCTTTTGAATCGACAAAGTCAATAATGTCCAGTTCGATATTCGGATTGACGGAATCGAGCGCTTTAGCCAGAGCAGCGCGGGAGTTTTCCTGGGCTGTGGCCGCGTCACCCCGATGCCATCCGGCCGCCGGAAAATTGAAGGCATTGCCATCTGTATTGATGGAAAAGACGATCAGGAGTGTCAGGATAATGAGCCCGCCCGACTGACTGACAAAATGCTTGAAAAGTTTCATTCATGGCCTCCGTGACTTATTGATCAAAAATATGGTGCTTATTGATGCCGATTTTTATTGCTGATGCGGCTTAAAGCAGTATCAAAAAAGAGTCAATGGAAATCTGATCCTTAAAGTAATGACTTTTTATTTTAACTGTGCTGAGCAGCAAAAAAAAATGATGAACCAGGCAGGAACCATTGCCCGTGTACTGATGAAGTGCTGGGATAGGGTAGCGCCTGAAAAATAACTTAAATGAGTGGTGAAATTATGGCATGAAATCCGCCGTTGAAAAAAATGGATGGAACCGCGCAGCATCTGGCTGCGCTGCGCGACCAGAAGAAGATACTCGATATTCTGGCGGTCGCCCGGCCCTTGCGGCAGGCGATGCGAATGGCAGCGCGCCGGGATGCATCTGTGGTCCATGTCGATTGCCATCCCCAAGCTCAAGGCCATTGCCGGCGGTATTGAAGGGGACGCGGTTGTCGCCAAGGCTCGGGAAAACGCCGAGGCTGCCTTCTGCTGGATCAGTAAATCATATTTGTTTTGCTGAATCGTTATGATGTAATCATATGTTTTGACTATTATAATAAGATGCTGGAAAATAATTTCAAAATAATGAAAATTATTTCTTGACAGTTTTAACCTTAGGGAGTAGAAGCTCACTTCTGTTCGTCAGAGATGTACTTGAAGGTAGTTGAAGTTTTCAACATGTTAACCGATGGTGTAACTTGAAGTTGTCGGATGATTCCTGGTTACTGACGAAACAAAAAAATTGAAAATTAAGCTTGACAAGAAAATCAATTTGATTTAAATGTCACAGCTCGTTTCAAGAAGGCTCTTTGGAAATTGAATAGTGGGAAAATGAATTTGTGGGTCCTATTAATTTATTGAAATGTCAAGCGAGTTTAATAAGGAAGAGGAATCTTCCTTTACAGGATTAAAACTGGAGAGTTTGATCCTGGCTCAGAACTAACGCTGGCGGCGTGCCTAACACATGCAAGTCGTACGAGAAAGTTGGCTTCGGCTGATGAGTAAAGTGGCGCACGGGTGAGTAACGCGTGGATAATCTGCCTTTTAGTTGGGAATAACGTACCGAAAGGTGCGCTAATACCGGATAATACTGAGTGACTACTGTTGCTTAGTCAAAGAAGGCCTCTGTTTACAAGCTTTTGCTGAAAGATGAGTCCGCGTACCATTAGCTAGTTGGTCGGGTAATGGCCTACCAAGGCTACGATGGTTAGCTGGTCTGAGAGGATGATCAGCCACACTGGAACTGAGACACGGTCCAGACTCCTACGGGAGGCAGCAGTGAGGAATATTGCGCAATGGGGGCAACCCTGACGCAGCAACGCCGCGTGAGTGAGGAAGGTTTTCGGANNCTTGACGGTACCGCTAAAGGAAGCACCGGCTAACTCCGTGCCAGCAGCCGCGGTAATACGGGGGGTGCAAGCGTTGTTCGGAATTATTGGGCGTAAAGAGCGTGTAGGCGGCTGAATAAGTCAGATGTGAAATCCCTGGGCTTAACCCAGGACGTGCATTTGAAACTATTCAGCTTGAGTAGGGGAGAGGAAAGTGGAATTCCTGGTGTAGAGGTGAAATTCGTAGATATCAGGAGGAACACCGGTGGCGAAGGCGACTTTCTGGCCCTATACTGACGCTGAGACGCGAGAGCGTGGGTAGCAAACAGGATTAGATACCCTGGTAGTCCACGCTGTAAACGATGTTCACTAGGTGTTGGGGGTATTGACCCTCTCAGTGCCGCAGCTAACGCATTAAGTGAACCGCCTGGGGAGTACGGTCGCAAGATTAAAACTCAAAGGAATTGACGGGGGCCCGCACAAGCGGTGGAGCATGTGGTTTAATTCGATGCAACGCGAAGAACCTTACCTAGGCTTGACATCCCTGGAATTTTGTGGAAACACAAAAGTGCCTTTCGGGGAACCAGGAGACAGGTGCTGCATGGCTGTCGTCAGCTCGTGTCGTGAGATGTTGGGTTAAGTCCCGCAACGAGCGCAACCCTTATCTTTAATTGCCAGCATTCAGTTGGGCACTTTAAAGAGACTGCCGGTGTTAAACCGGAGGAAGGTGGGGATGACGTCAAGTCCTCATGGCCTTTATGCTTAGGGCTACACACGTGCTACAATGGGTGGTACAAAGAGAAGCCAACTCGCGAGAGCGCGCCAATCTCAAAAAGCCATCCTCAGTTCGGATTGGAGTCTGCAACTCGACTCAATGAAGCTGGAATCGCTAGTAATCGTAGATCAG
>DFZJ01000019.1 GCA_002382045.1 Syntrophaceae bacterium UBA4059 | reverse complement strand
AAAGCATTCCGAATCGACTGGATTTTTTCTCGCTTCATGATGGTTGCCTCCATTTTCTGGTTTCAAAGACATTTTAATTCATCCGACTGGATAAAGAACTGGCAATAAATGATCTGACCTTCACCTCCGTTTCGATCAATGATTTTCCGAAACCGCGGCTGAAAATACTCTCGGCGTCCGGATAAAACATATTAGCGGCGATATCATCGGCGAACCGCACCCTGTCTTTTTGAAAGATCAATACAACCGTGCTGCTCCCGGGACGAAAAAGGCTCTTGGGAACACCCTTCTTGACAAACATGCCTGTCCCGACTGAAACAGGACTTTCATATTGCTTTTCACTGTAGCACTGGGCAATATCACCGATCATCAGCGCCACGACCTCAATCATCGCCACCAAACCGGCTTTCGTTCCGCCTTCCACATCCGTATCTACAATGGTAACAACGCGCTTGTTTTTTGAATAAGGCGTGACAACGGAAATAACGGCATGAGGGTTACAGGCGTGATAGGCGCCGGGAATTTGATAGAAGTCGATGATTTTTCCGGCAACCGGCGTATGATTATAATGATATTTTTCCGGCGTCAGCCTGAAAACAGCAAAGTCACCGTCCCGGAAGGCGGAAAGCCACGTGTGCTTATCCGTACCGAACATTTCCTCGTAATCAAAAAACTTATCCTTGATAAACAACCCCGATTCTTCCTGAAATGAGCCCAGGAGCATCCTGGAATCAGCGGGCGACACAATGGCGCATGGATCATTAGGCATCGGACGGCACACCCCATAACGAATTTTTCTTTCAAAGATTCGCCGCAGAGAATTCAGCTTTTCCGGGGCATCCAGACATTCGCTCGAATCGATATTCAATTGTTGATGGATATCCAGATAATTATTCATGCGTTTGGACAGAATGCCGTCATAGTTCATATGACCCAGCACACGGGATATTCTGGCGCTGGTCAACCGGCGAAAAAGCCAGGAGGACTGTTCACGAATACGGGAATAGAGAAATTGCACGGCCTGATCGCCGTAAAACTGTTCTGTCTTGATCCTGCGTGTGTCGCGTTCTATATAATGATGATGCATATTGTTAATCCTGTGTCTCCAAAATTTTTTGATTGAGTTTAGTCTTGTAGTGGACATGCACTAAAATAATTTTGATTAATTTCCCCAGCGCCTCTTCCGGCGCGGTTTCCCTGATGATATCCTGCTCGGCGCGATCCAGAAATTCACCAATTGTTTTTTCCTTCAAAATACCATCAAGCAGATCTCTGATATCCCCCCACAAACCGTCAGAGGCATTTTCCAGTTTAATCATATCCTCCCTGAGCAGGCCAAAAGCCTCTTGAATATGATGGTTGCGTAAATCCGTGCGATAAAATTTCTCTGCCGACAGATTAAACACATCAGCGCTTAAATCCAACGGGGATTTGGCGTTGGCCGTATTCAGAATGCCGCGGGTCAGTTTGCCGCACGTTGAATATAGTGCAGGCTCGTTTAACCTTGCTTCCAGTTCATCGACGCTTTCTCTCATGTTGAACATTTCGATAAGATCCGCCGCATCTTCACGCAGAATTTTCAATAGCCCCCGCCGGTACTCAAGATTGTGGACCCGCGCATATCCCGGATAACGCCGACTCATTCGTACGCGCTCCGTCTTCGCGATAATTTTTTTCAACAGGGCATTGCCGGTATTGGCGCTTATAAAGAATGTCGGCAGACCGATGGCCGCGCCGAAAACGACTTGCCTTCGCTCACTTTCCACGGAAGGATCGTCAGGAATATGCTCATGACTGATCTGTCCGGTGAGAATATATTTAAAGGCTAAAAGATAGAGAAGATTTTGCAGCGTCACGGCCGGCCCCATATCCTGCGTAAAGCTTTCAAAGAGGCTGTAGTGACGGCCTTCGAAGCCGGAAAAGCCCATGACTTTGTATTCGCGCAGCTTCTCCAGAAGATACAGTGACATCTTTGTGTCAAATACACCGAGATCGGCAAGGTCCACTTTCAGCCTTTGCGAGTTTTCAAGCGATCCATCCAGCGCCGGACTTCTGTCCGTACTCATCAAAACAACCAGATAATCAATCAGGCGAAAGTCGGGAATAAAATCCCCCTTTAATCGAAATACTTTACTGATCAGATTATCAATCCATCGGGGGCCGAAGGGCGTAACAGATTTCCCAAATATGTTCAGGTCCGCTTTTTTCCGCCAGCGCCGCCAGAGCATGCGTAAATGCGTGTAATCCAACTCATGCGGAAGAAATCCCAGGGCTTTTTCCGGATGAAAATCCACAAAATCCAGACGATAAGGCGCGGCGCTGTACGTGCCGACAAAGAGCGGCAGGAAATGCTCGGTAATTTTCACAACCAGATCGCCAATATACTTTTCATCCCGCACGGAAAATCCCGAGGAAGAATCCTGAAGCAGACGGCTGAGTTTGTTACTTCCCAGACTCACATGGATTCCGTTATTGGCCAGGCTGATATTGGATAAGTTGGGCAGCGCCACCAGATTACTGGTGATGATGCCGGCTTCCCGGAGTTTCAGGACAGCGTTGAATTGACTGCGGCTCAAAACGCGGTGGCACAGATGCATGTAGCGATGTTTCTCCTGCCCTTGATCCCATCCGGAAAGACAGGGATTCATGAAAAGTTCCCGGTAGAACGCATCGGAAACGCAATGACTCAAGACCTTCTGGCGGGTCGGCGGATGCGGCGATAAAAAAATCATCGCTTTTTGTCCACTCTCTTCAAGCGCATATTTTTTGTTGGCATACATAACCAGCAGTTGGCTTAACAAAAACCGGATGGCCATCTCCTTGGCCACCGTCCGCCCCCTGCCCGCCTCCGACTGCATGGCGACAACGTAGAAGGACGACGTCTCCGGCGATGTATTATCATTGAGGTAATGCCGCATGACATTCAGGCCGGTTTTGTGGATGAGTGGATGAGTCTTCTGCCGCGGATCAATTATTTCCGCCAGAGACAGCTTTAAAAGATAGCTGATCGGAACCCGCACATAGTCACGACCATCTTGTTTAAAAATAAATCTGTTGACATCGGATCTCTGACCGGCAAACAAATCAGTTTTATCCGCCAAGAGGTCATTCTGGACGATCGTTCTGGCCAGTTCGCCCATTTTATCCCGGGGAAAACGAACCCAACTGTTTTCCCAGACGCCTTCCGTGTTCATATTCAGGTATTGTTCAAGGTCGGTCATGACCTTACGGGAAGTATCTCCAGCCTTTGTCCGCCGTTTCGTATTGGTAAAATAGTTGGATTGCTCGATAAAAACAGACAGGTCAACATCACTCTTTTTTCCAACAACAGCCGTCTGCATTTCCGCCTCACTGCCGGCGGTAGTATCCAAAGGCGCAAAAGGCAGGGAACCGGCATTTAAGCCCAGGCGATCATATTTCACGCCGAGTATTTCCGCTATTTCCTTATAAGACTTCGGGCTGTCCTGCCCCCCTCTTTCCAGATACGGTTGCACAGCCATACTTCCTTTACTCAAAAGTCATCTCCTCCCATTAGGGTCTTCCATTTTCCGCAATGAGAGACTATCGTTTCAATGTTGCAGTATGATGAAGGAATAAAGATATTTTAAAAAACATACAGAAAATTCTCCGGTATGTCCGTCAGGCATGATGCTTATTCAATTGGGGTGAAGGTGTGCAAATGAAATGTAAAATTATTTGATTTCGGAAAATCGATAACCGAAGCCACGGACGGTCAGAATATAGTGGGGATGCTCCATATCTTTCTCAATCTGGCTGCGCAATCGACGGATATGCACATCAACGGCACGGTCGGTGATAAACGTGTCGTCGCCCCAGACATGAACCAGAATTTGGTCTCTCGAATAAACCCGGCCGGGGTTGCGCGACAGGAAAAAAAGAAGTTTAAGTTCTGTGGGACTTAACATCACCGGTCTGCCGTCCACGGTCACTGAGCAGGACACATAATTAATAACCAGTCCGTCAAATTCGAAGGTTTCCTTGATCACAGGTTTCTTCCCTTCCTGGATGCGTCTTAGAACCGTTCTCACTCTGGCGATAAGTTCTTTTACACTGAAGGGCTTGGTCATGTAATCATCCGCGCCGATTTCCAAACCGATAATTTTATCAACCTCATCAGACTTTGCCGTCAGCATAATAATCGGCAGTTGCACAGTTTCCGGATTGGCGCGAATAGCCCGGCAGATGTCCAGACCGTTCATACGGGGAAGCATCAAATCCAGAATGATCAGATCGGGTTTTTGATTTTTAACGGTTTTAAGAACGTCTCCGCCATCGTAAGCTTTGATCGTGACATATCCTTCCTTTTCCAAATTATAGGATACCAGATCAGCAATATCTTGTTCATCATCCACGATCAGTATTTTTGCCATACTTACCATCCACTTTAAGGTAATTTTGCAGGAATCATCATCGCAGCGCCCTGAGCCGCCATTAAAAAAATATTTTACGGAAATTAATCGGACACAATTTTAAATACTTCATCGCCGGGGCGTACACGGTCCGACACCTTCAAACCGATGGAATCGCCGGCAACAGCTTTTTGCACCGATTTATTATCCACTTCCATGGACTCAATCACATCGGTAAATTCAGTCGTATGGCCGGAGAATTTAATGCTGTCACCGACCTGCAATTCACC
>DFZJ01000012.1 GCA_002382045.1 Syntrophaceae bacterium UBA4059 | reverse complement strand
GCGCAACCAAACCGGTCAAAGTACAAACGGGCGCAACCATTCTGGTGCCGACCTTCGTCTCCGAGGGAGAAAAAATCCGCATTGACACGCGCACCGGAGAATACCTGACCCGCGTTAAGGGATAAAGTTGAGCACATTCCATCGGGATGATCAATTCTATCTGGCGCGCAAGTCGCAAGCCCTGCACCTGCGCGCCAGCTTCATTCAAAGCATCCGTCATTTTTTTAACGGACAACATTTTCTGGAAGTCGAAACGCCTGTCCGAATCCCCTCGCCCGCCCCGGAACAGCATATTGAAGCCATGGGCTCAGACAACTGGTTCTTACAGACCTCTCCCGAGCTCTGCATGAAGCGGCTGCTGGCTGCCGGTTATCCCCGGATATTCCAGTTCTGCAAATGCTTTCGCGCCGATGAAAGAGGCAACCGTCACCTGCCGGAATTCACCATGCTGGAATGGTACGTCGCACAGTTTAACTACCGGCAGCTGATGGATCAATGTGAAGCCATGCTCATCACCGCAATGAATAACGCGGGATGCAGCCGGCACATCATCTGGCAAAAAACAGAGATTCACCTGGAATCTCCCTGGGAAAGAATCACCGTGGCTGACGCCTTTTCCCGATACGCACCCATCACCTGCGGGGAGGCCTTGAATCAGGGTCTGTTCGACGAAATATTGGTTGAATATATTGAACCACGCCTCGGTCGCGGCCGTCCAACCTTCCTTTATGATTACCCGGCCAAACTGGCCGCACTGGCTAAAATCAAAGCAAGCGATCCAACCGTCGCGGAGCGCTTCGAACTTTACATCGGCGGTCTGGAACTGGCCAACGGCTTTTCGGAATTAACCGATCCCGATGAACAGAGAAGGCGCTTTGCAGAAGCGTCTGAAATGCGGGCCGCCAAGCATTGGGCGCGCTATGATATGCCGGAAAAATTTCTGCAAGCGCTGAATGCCATGCCCGAAGCCGCCGGCATCGCCCTGGGCATCGACCGGATCATCATGCTTCTGGCCCATACCGAACGGATTGACGATGTCGTTGCCTTCCCCCCGGAAACGCTGTAGCCGTTGACCCCGTATCCCGTAACGTGCCCGCCCGTTCGCCGCTGCACACTTCCGGCGAACGGGCGAGCTTCAGGCTTTTTCTATTTTTTCCCTTTAATAATGCTTTCCAAAAGAAAGCTTCCGTCATCCACGACTTCCGGAATCCCTTTGCCGGTCAACTCCCGGATTCTCCGCTGGGCGGTGATGGGATCGATATCGTTTTTTCCAAACGCATCCAGCACGCTTTGCACCTTTTGCCAATGGCGTTTGGATTCGGCCAGCGCCTGCGAGGAAAGACTGCCCTCGGCCCTGGCCTGCTCCATGAGGGGAGTCAGTTTAGTGTTCATATCCTTGGCCGCGCCGCGGCTGGCTTCCTGAGCGCCTCCATTTTGGACAGAGCGGGATCATGGAGCATGGAGCATGTGCTGCATCTTGTAGCGGGTCACGTCGGCGCTCTGCTGGGCCCAGATGGACTGCACCTTGCTTTTGTCGGCGCCCAGCAGGTTCAGATCGCGATAGCTTTCCANNTTTCCAGATTCGCGCTGGACGTCACTGTTTCCCAGGACTGCTTGGCGCTGCGGCCGGTCGTGTCATGGTAGGCCTTGTTCCAGGCTTTCTGCGCGTCGGTCTGCCATTTCTCAACGGTCTGCGCCTTGCCGTTTTGCATCAGCCAGTTGTTGCGGACCATTTTGCCGCCTCCGGAGGCGATCCAGTTTGCCTTTTCCACGAGGCCAATATCATAGTCCATGCCCACTGAGCCTGCGCTGGCGGAATTGCGGAACTCTTTCAGCTGCTGCTTGTTCCATCCGCGGCGCTGCATCTCCTGATGGAACTTCGCTTCCGCTTCCGAGTGGTTGGCCTTCATATGCGCATTGTAAGCTTTCTGGCTGTGGTAATCCCCTTTGTATTTCAAAAAATTCTTTGCGTGAGGGCTGGAGTTGACGGAAGCCGCCAGATCCCGCACAGCTTTTTGCTGTTTTACGATTTCGACTGCCGAAGCCCCTGTTTTCCCCAAACGGTCCAAATCACCCTGTGCGCGGGAAAACGCCTTGGCCAATGATTCTCCGTCCTGTCGTGCCTGCTTGAACTCGGCCTTTGCGTGTGCTGAAGCTTTCCGGAGTAGTTCATGTCCGATTCCATGACTGCGCAATTCCAGCCCTTGTCAGACACATCCTAATGTGTTAATAGATGTGTGAAAGGAGTGTTTTATGGCAACTAATCTGGCTCTGGATGACAAATTAATAGGACAAGCTGTAAAAGTCGGGCAACATAAAACAAAAAAAGAAGCCGTAACTGTTGCCCTTAAGGAATATATTGCCCACCGAAAACAAATGGATATTATAAAGCTATTCGGTTCGATTCATTTTGCGGAGGACTACGATTATAAAAGTGCGAGGCATCGATGAAAGTATTAGTGGACACTTGCATTTGGTCTGAAGTTCTTCGCCATAAATCACCCGATACCCATTTAGCGGTAAAGCTTCAAGAACTGATCAGGAATGCCAGAGTTGCGATCATTGGTCCAATCCGTCAGGAACTTCTGTCCGGGATTTCACAGGCAAGACAATTCAATGGGCTAAAAGACACGCTTGCTTATTTTGAAGACTTGCCATTAAACACAGAGCATTATGAGAAGGCCGCGGAATATTGTAACATTTGCCGACGTAAAGGCATTTCGGGTTCTACGGTTGATTTTCTGATTTGCGCTGTTGCCGTTATGGAAAATCTTACCATCTTTACCGTTGATAAAGATTTCGAAAATTATAAGAAATATTTGCCTCTGAGATTGATTAAATAAGAAGAAAAGTCATATTAGAAGAGATACGTAGATTCACAGACTGATGGGCGCAGGGGAACGGTTGCGGCCGTTCCCCTGCAAATGAATGATGGGGCGTTTTTATCTGGTTCCCCGGAAGACGCCTCCGGCGCTGGAGCCCTCAACACCCTGTATCACCCAGTCACCGCCGACGGCTTGACCGTTGTTGCCGTATATCACGCCAGAAGCTTTGTAGTCTGAAACATTTTGACTGCCACTGACAAATACATATGGTGCCCCGCCGGAAACTTGAAATTCGCTGAATCTTGGTCCGGCATTGCCAAGTGTTCCCGATGCACCGGAAATGCATGCACTTTGTCCGCCACCCGACACATCGACATAAAAATTGGTCACCGCATTGGTTGCAAAGTTTACCGTTGCGCCAAAAGTTCCTGACATATTCGTAACAGTACCATCTTGATAATGGCCTCCAATAGCGGTTCCGGAATAATTGGCCACGATGCCTCCTGACTTCAGCGCGGCAATCTGAGATTCCGTTGTCTGAGTGCCGCCCGCGTAATAGGTGATTCCGTTTGATGAGGGATCGGGATAAACATACACATACGATGACCAGTATCCCCACTCCAGATAGGCATCACTGCCCACCACGGTTCTTGTGGCGGGTGGCGTCGCCGGAATGGGCCGATAAGCCTCGTCCGGTCCTCCTGCCGGCCCCGGCCCGGAAACAACGCCATCAACAATCCCATGACCGTTCAGGTTGCCATTTTCAAATACTGAAGTCATCATATAATTTGTGTGCGCCGTCTCCGTTTGCGTATTTTGTTGTTGCGTATTCTGCTGCTGCGTTATTCCCGATGTATCCACCAAGGTTACATTCCCGATGGTCGTCGTGGAAACGGCGCCGCTTGTGGTGGTTGTCTGCACGGGTTCGGACGCGGTCAAACCGCCCTGTGTCAATTGCGTAAAACCTCCCGTTGCGGTTCCTGTCGTTGTCGTTTGATTGGAGCTGACGGGCGCCGGAGCATGGGTCTCGATTGCAAACGTGTTCAACACCGACGGAGGCACAAGAAATACCGTCCCCAATCCGGCGCCACTCGTATTGACGCCCTGACCGCCGCTGATCCGCGTGATCTGTCCTGTCTGCTGGATTGAACTGACCGTTACCGTCCCTTCATAGCTGTAGATATTGGTCTGTGACGAATTATTGACATCAACGCCCCATTTTGTCCCTCTCACCCCGGCGACAGCCGTGGGAGTCGCCACCTCGACTACGGCGCTGCGGTAATGAAGCAGACGCAGGGCATAAAACATTGCCTTGCCTTTAGCCATGCTCAAAATCGACTTTTTTGTCTTGCCATCTGTGCTGAAGGACTTCACGCCGACACGGGCATTCTCACCCATCGTGATGATGTCCTCACCGTTCAGCCTGACGCGGCAGCGCGAATCTTTCAGCGTAAAAATCACATCCTTCTCCAATATCTTATCGCCTGCGGCGGCGTAATAGCCGCGGCTTAAATCCTCGTTTGCCACCACGACGTGACCGATGATCGTTTGGATCACCCCCGCTTCCTTTGTCCCCATCGCCCTGTAGTGATCAGCCACTTCAGTTTTCTTTAATTCCGTTGGAAGCAATGATTCCGATACTGCCTTGCCGCGCCCGGCAGCCAGCACGGGGGATGTAAAAATTAAACAGGCACAGGCCAACAGCAGCCCGGTGATGATTGGTGTTCGTTTGAATCCTTTCATAAAAACCTCCTTAATCGGTGTTTGGGTGGATGCGCTTTGCTTTGTCCATCCAGCATTACGGTTACTCCCGCCGGCATCCAATATTCTAGAAATACGCGCCGACGCTCAGGGTATAGGTCTGTTTGTCGAACTCATAGATATTGGTATTGGAATCGTTTTGTATGTAATTAAAGACCAGCGATGCAAAAAAGTGTTTCAAGAAGCTCTGACTTAACACGGCGGTATAAATGTTCCGCGTGTCATAACGCACATCGTTATAAAGGGGAACGCGATCCTTGAAATCCTTGAAATTACGCTGGAATTTAAAGAAAAGCTCTGTCTGGGTCGGGAATTTCATGTAGTAGGAGGCCGCGTAGTATTTGTTGTCATAGCAATTCACCCGTTCATCGTAATCGCCCACCTCATATCCGCCGGCAACTGAAAGGATGTGCTGACGATTGAAAAAATAAAAGCTGGATGTGACTTCATGGATTCTTGTATTGTTGTCAAAACCATTCTGATTGTTAACCCGCAGCGTATCCTGGTCCCACTTGGAGGCAAAGGTCTCATGATAATAACCAAACTGATACTTCAGGCTGAAATACTTATTAAAGAAATACTCAATATTCGGGTCAAAGTGGAGCGTGTAGGAAAGCCGGTTCAGATCGTTATTCTGTAAAAGAGAGCCATTGGTGTTAAGCCATCCCGCGACTGTCAGAGAGCCCTGCGGGTTGTTGGCCCGCTGCGCGCTCGTCAGGTAGTTGAGGTCGGAATCACCAAAATACTGGATTCTGTATCCGACGGGGAACTTGATAATAAAATTACGGCCAATCCACCAGGGGCCGGTGGCGGCGCCCATCATACCGTAGTTGAATTGCGAATACTTGCTGTAAAGAATGCTGTAATAATCCAATCCGGTATGCCAGGCCAGCCCTAATTGTTTGTCGGAAAAATTGTAAAGGATATTACCGCTGAGATTTGTGGTATATCCGGTATCGCTGACCTTTGCGGAGGACCCCAAAAGATTCAGTGTGCCGCCTGAGCCGGTCGCAAGCAGCCTGCTGTCCGGTCCCGCACTGACGTTGCTGTCCGACTGCACACCGAACGCCAGGCGAACATTCCAATGGAGTCTGCGGGAGGCATCCTCATTGGCCTTAAGCAGCCTGGCAATACTGTTTTTAACCTCTTCCGGAGGGTTGGCGGCCATGACCTTCGAAAGCTCCCGTTTGGACTCCTTGTATTGGCCCATCTGAAAATAGACCGCAGCCAATTCCAGGCGGACGCGGTTGAGTGTGGCGTCCACCTCCAGCATCTGTTCGAACTTCCTGGCTGCCGTTTTCAAATCACCTGCATTCATGGCGCTGGTGCCGATCCACCACATAATATCCGTTGTTTCGACTTCGGAGGCAATGGCATTGAAGATCGGCAAGGCCTGACCGTATTGACCGTCATAATAGAGCGTCAGCGCCTCGGCCAGTCTGCTGTCTATTTCCTTGAGCTTGCCGGGAAATTTTGCGTCAAATTGATCCAATGTTTCACGATCCTTGACGGCGCTGCCGACACCGGTCGATGATTCCTGTGATCCGCCTTCGCCCGGCGCCGGTGTTGACTGCGCAAAAAGCAAAGATGATGAGAGAAACAACCATAAGACAGCGAACAAAAACAACACGAAACGGCCGTAAATCCTCATGGACAACCTCCGTTAAAAAATGATTTGGAATTATATCATGGGGGGAGGGGTGGGGGTCAACTACTATTATTCCTACTATTATTCAATGATGACCTGAATCATTGGCAAAAAGATGTATTGACAAGCCCGTTTTTTTCCTTTAGGTTACATCGCAAATTTCAATACCATTTTTGGAGATTAAAAAGTGAAAGATATTGGCTCTTTAGGTATGGGAAGCAATTTTCACGGCTCTCTTTTGGGCATGATTTTCGATGCCGGCTTGATGGTCAAATTTGTTTTACTGATTCTGCTGGTTCTCTCCATCATTTCCTGGACGATCATTTTTTTAAAATTCCATTATTATCACAAAATCAAAGTTGAAAATGAGGCGTTCGATTCCGACTATCAGCGCAGCAGTAAGCTTTCCGAGCTTCTCCCGGCATCCAAGAAATATTCATATTCAACAACGGCGGAGGTTTTTCGTGTCGGCTATACGGAACTGACCAAAATGAACAAGGTATCAAAAGAAGCGACACGCGGTGAAGAAATCAGCCTGTCTTCTCTGGATAACGTACAACGCGCGCTTAACCGTGCTTCCAACACGGAAATGACCAAACTGGAGTCGGCGCTGGGATTTCTCGCCACCACCGGTTCGGCCAGCCCCTTCATAGGGCTTTTCGGCACGGTCTGGGGGATTATGGAAACTTTCAAATCCATCGGCGCACGCGGTTCGGCAACGCTGGCCGTTGTCGCCCCCGGCATTTCGGAAGCGCTTATTGCCACGGCGGCGGGACTGGCCGCAGCGATTCCGGCGGTTATTTTTTACAACTACTTCTTAAACAAATCCAGGGTGATGGTTCAGGAAATGGATAATTTTGCCGATGAATTTTTAAATATCATCGAGCGTTATCTGATCCGTAAATAAGCTGGCTCAGGATGTGGCGTTATGCGACAGATGCGCAGAAGAAATTCAGAAAAAAAATCCATGGCGGATATCAACGTCACCCCTCTCGTTGATGTCATGCTGGTGCTGCTGATTATTTTTATGGTCACCGCACCCATGCTGTCCATGGGCATCGATGTCAATCTGCCGCGCGTCAAAGCTAAAAGCCTCGATCTCGCGGAAGAAAAACTGGTCTTAAGCATTAATGAAAATAAGGAAATTTTCTTAAACAAAACCCGGATGCCGCTTCAGGACCTCAATGCAAAGCTGACCGCCATTTTCGCCGAGCGGGTGGACCGGGAAGTCTTCATGCGCGCCGACAAAAATGTTCCTTACGGCTTTGTGGTTGAAGTCATGTCGGAAATACGCAAGGCCGGCGTGGATAAACTCGGTATGATTACCGAGCCGCCCGAGGGCGTAAAATGACTTCCCGGATGCTTCATAAAAGCTCCTTCGGCAGTACCGGCAACCGCTGCAACATGTTTTTTGCCTCTCTGCTTCTTCACCTGATTGTGATGGCCGCAATCTTCGTGACCGTTCCCGGCGCATCCAGACAGCTAACCTTTGGCGCGTCTTATTTTGTCGCGCTGGTCGGTCCCGAAGTCATGGCCTCGCCGCAGGCCGGGCCGCAAGACGTCCTGCAGGCGCCGTCGGCGGCCTCTCCCGTCATTCTGAAACGCAATAACGCCGCCTCGGAAACGGTTGTCTTCAAAAAAAAAGATACCGGCAGACAGGACATTGAAAAGGCCATCAACGCGCTCAAGCAAAAAGCGCTGGCCAAAACGGACAGCAAGACGGAAAAAACCCCGGCGGTTGCACCTGGACCCGGCGTACCCGCTCCCCGGACGGAAAATCAATCGCAGATCGACAACTACAGCCGTTTCGTCTGGTCCAAGGTCAAAAAAAACTGGACGCTGCCCGCTGCTTTAATGCCCAAAAATAACGTGGAAGCTGTTATTGAAGTTAGGATTGCCCAAAGCGGCGCCGTGGAATATATCGGTTTTGAAAAACGCTCCGGCAACAATTATTTTGATGAATCCGCTCTCCGTGCGGTCAAAAAGTCAATTCCCTTTCCGTCCCTTGGCGGATGGGCAACCGGCCGCACCATTGAAATAGGCATCCGGTTTCATTCCGCCGAATTGCGCTGAACCCATCAAGTTTAAGGATAATGAACGGGCATGAATATAAAATATCGCTTATCGTTTCGGGTTCTTCTGACCGCTTTATTCATGGTCGGCGCCGTCGGCCCTGTTATGGCCAAAGTCTATATCGATATTGAAGCGCCGGGCTTTCAACAATTTCCTATCGCCGTCTGCGATTTTCAAATAAAAGGCACGCAATCCATCCGTTCATCTGATTCCGGTATAACCATTGCGGATAACATCAGGAACTATCTCGGCCTATCGGGAATCTTTAATCTTTTAGACAAAAAAAGTTTTCTGGACGGCCTTGAGCCCGGCGTTCCGGAAACCATCCGTTTTTCCGACTGGTCGGTTATCGGCGCGGATTTTCTGCTGCGCGGCGATATGACGGTCAAGGGAAAAGATGCGACCGTTGAAAGTCGCTTGTATGATATCACGCGCGGCCAGACGCTTTTCAGCAAGCAATACGCGGGAACAACAGACGACCTGCAGGCGCTGGCGCGCAACATCACCGCCGATATCCTGCTGGCGCTGACCGGAGATGAAGGCGACTTCAATACAAAAATTGCTTTCGTCATCAAAAAAAATACCGGCTCTGATATTTACACGATGAACTACGACGCATCCGACATCAAAAATCTGACGAATCATCACAGCATTGTCCTGGCGCCGCGGTGGTCGCCGGACGGCCAATATTTTGCTTTCACATCCTACAAAAACGGGCGGCCGGAGGTTTTTCTGCGTCATTTAAAAACGGGTAAGGAAAAAAGAGTTTCTTCATTCCGTGGTCTCAATTTATGCGGTTCCTTCTCTCCTGACAGCAAAAAACTGTTACTCACGTTGAGTAAGGATAACAACGAGGAGATCTATGTTCTGGACATCGACACGCTTGCCCTGAACCGTTTAACCAACAGTTTTTCCATTGACGTTTCTCCTGCCTGGTCACCTTGCGGGAAAAAAATTGCCTTTGTATCCAATCGTTCCGGCTCGCCGCAGATATTCATCATGGATGCCGATGGCAATAACGTTAAAAGAATCACCTACGAAGGCAATTATAATACGTCGCCTTCCTGGTCACCCCGCGGTGGCAGGATTGCTTATGAAGGTCTGATTAATCATAAGTATCAGATTTTCTCCATTGACGAGGAAGGCAATAACCTGATTCAACTGACATTCGACAACGCAAACAATGAATATCCATCCTGGTCGCCTTCCGGCAGGCAAATTGTTTTCCATTCGAGTCTTGGTTCAAAAAGCCGCATTAATATCATGAATGCCAACGGGATGAATGCTCGTGTTCTTAAGGAATATCGGGATCAACTGGTCATGCCGGCCTGGTCGCCCCGACTTAAAGAATGATAATTTTTGTTATTTTTATTGACGTAACCCCGCATGTTATGTTTTAATTTCCAAACATTAAAATGATACTATTCAATAATGAAAGGAGAATATTATGAAAAAGCATTTAACACGAATAGGATTGCTAATGGTTTTTGCATTCAGTTTGACTTTGTTCAGTGGCTGCGCCGAAAAGCAGGCGGTTGTAAAGGATGAAGCGGTTCAGGAACAGAAGGCCGTGGCCGCTCAAGCGGCTTCAACAACAACGGTTGATGATGAAGCCGCCCGCAAAGCAAAGGAAGCCGCAGAACGGGAAGCCGCGGAACGGGAAGCCGCAAAACGGGAAGCCGCTCTGAAGGCCGAGGCCGACCGGGTCAGGGCAGAAAAGAATGCGGCAGCTCTGGCCGACCTGAACATACAAAATATCTATTTTGATTATGACAAATCCAGCATCCGCCCCGACGCACGGGAGATATTAAAAGCCAACGCCGAGTTGTTCTCCAAAAAAAGCGCCACCATCGTTGTTGAGGGCCATTGCGATGAGAGAGGCACTGCCGAATACAATATGGCTCTGGGAGAAAGACGCGCACAGGCAGCCAAGGAATATCTGGTAAATCTGGGTCTTAACGCTTCACGCATTGAAACCATCAGCTATGGGGAAGAACGTCCGCTGGATCCGGGACACGATGAAAAAGCGTGGGCACAGAACAGACGCGTTCAGTTTCTTTTAAAATAGATTGATCCCGTAGCAGGAGAAAACATTGAGACGCCCTCTGTATCTCATATTTCCGCTGATGTTTTTTTTATTGACAGCGTGCGCGACATCCTCTGATTTAAAGGCCGCCCGTTCGGAATTAAACCAGCAGATGGAAGAAAAATTTGCAGCGATGGATGCCCGGGTGGATGCCCGGGTATCCGAGTTGCAAAAAGCGCAGGCCAAAAATGCCGAAACCCTGGCATCCGTCCGCAAGGGACAGGCCAATACCAGCGCTGACTTTGCGGAGTTGCGCGATCAGATCCAGCAGTTGCGCGGTCAAGTCGAAACCTTGAAGAAGGAAACGGCTCGCGATTCAAAAAAAGATGATGATTACAAGTCAAAGATTGACAGCCTGCTCCTGAAAATCAATTTTATCGAAAATTTTCTGGAAATCAGCAAAAAAGATTCGGCAGGCGATATCGATAGTGCCGCGTCAACGAAGGACCCCTCGGGAAAACCGGGCAAAGCGGCAACCTATGCCGCAGCCTATCAGACCTTTAAAAACGGACAATACACAAAAGCCAGAGAGGCTTTCCAAGGCTTCCTGACCACTTATCCTACGGGTGAGTATTCCGATAATGCTCAATTCTGGATTGGCGAATGTTATTTCTTTGAAAAGAGCTACGAGAAAGCCATTCTGGAATATGACAAGGTAACCAAAAAATTCCCCAGCAGCAATAAAGTCCCCTACGCCCTCCTAAAGCAGGGAATATCCTTTCAAAAACTGGGGGATAAGGTCAGCGCCAAGCTGCTTCTGCAGCAGGTGATTAAAGATTATCCCAATACCAGCCAGGCACGCATTGCCCGTTCCAAACTGCAGGAAATCAAGTAGAGGTTTTCGATTCGCCCCTGCGGACATGTCTCCCGGGTTAATCCAAGTGGATTGTTTTAATTCCTGCCGGAACCGGCAATTCAAAGATCGACAAATCCGTCGCTTTTTCTTTTTTTACATCCGTGAATCTCACGGATATGGATGTTACATCATCGGCCATTTTGACGGTTATCTTTCCCGCAAGCGGACTCCCCGGCTCATAGTCCTCATATTGCACCGAATAAGTTTCTCTGCCGTCCAAGCCGTTACGGACAAGCTTGACGATTTTTCCGTCTTGCCCAATCCAGATCACTTGCGAACAGGAGGACGTTTTCATCTCCACGCGCAGCAAATGGCCTTCCGCATAGCTCTCATATGACAGATTCTCCCCGGTCAAGAGAGGGTGAGCGCCGGAGAAAATCATGACCATGTCTTCAACGTTCATGGCCCATGACAAGAGCCGTCCCAGATTTTCGGCAGAGGGTTTTCCTGAATAAAATTCATTCCGTGAGGGGATATATACCCTCAGATCATCAGGTTTTGACGTCAGAAAAAAATCGGGTGTCCCAATCACCGGCAGCATCTCCATGCGAAAGTAGGAAGGCTTCTGCAGAATCAACGCGGCCCTGACCGGATAATGCCCCTGAACCGTCATCAGATCAATCTGCGCAGTGGCGATAATCCTGTCCGTTTCCTGAATCATTCGGGAAAGGGTCTGTAAAGAATCCGGCGGCTTGCTCGCTGCGACCATGACATGCCCGGCACATCCGCAAGTCAGAGCGAACAGCAGCAAAGCCATCATTATTGGTTTGCAGGAAAAATATCGATGCAGCATATCAGGAAACCTTTCCGGAAGAATTTGACGCAGGCTCTGACAAAAACTATTTTTTATTCATCAGATTGTCGAGTTTCTTTCTCAGCTCACGGTTGTCAGGAGCACTCTTGACAGCCTTCCGATAATATTCCAAAGCCTCTTTATCCTGGCCGATTTTCAAATAAACATCGCCCAGATGCTCGATAATGCTGGCGTCATCCGGCACGAGCTCCAGCGCTCTTTTGAGATGGGTCAGCGAACTGTCGAATTTGTTTTGTTTGAAATGCACCCAGCCCAGCGAGTCCAGAATGTATCCATTATCCGGCTTGATTTTCAAAGCCTGGACAATCAGCTGTTCCGCCTTTTCCAGATGAATACCGCGGTCCGCATAACTGTAGCCGATAAAATTAAGGGCGTCTGCGTGTTTCGGATCAATTTCCAGCACCTTTTCCATGGATTGGATGCTTTCTTCAAAGCGATTCGTTTTCTCCTGAAGCGTTCCCAGAACATAATACAGATCGGTATTTTGAGGAAAACGCCCAAGGCCTTCCCTGACCGTTTTTTCCGCCGTGGCCATATCTTTTTTATCTTCATACAAGGATGATAAATAGAGATACAAAACAAACTGATCATTTTTTTCCTGAATGGCCCGGGTCATGACCCCGATAGCATCATCCAGCCGGCCTTCTTTTTTGAGAATCATCGCCGCATGAATTTGGGCATTGGCATACAGTTCAAACGCCGAAGAAATTTTTTGATATTCCACCCGCGCCGCATGCCCGTCGCCCTTTTGCTCCAGGGTGTTGGCTAATAGATAACGTAATTTATCGTCGCCGGGCAACGTTTCCAAAAGCGATGAGAATTGAACGAAGGCCGCATCAAAGCGGCGCAGATCAAGGTATAAAAGCCCCAGCGCGGTGCGCACTTCCCGGTTGGACGGATCTATTTTCAAAACATCCTGAAATTCTTTTTCCGCTTCCGCCTGTTTGTTCGCTTTAATCAGCAAATCTGCGATTTTCACGCGAACGCCGATTCGGGCAGGATTCATCTCCAGATAGCGGCGATAGACAGAAACCGCCTCTTCATATTTTTTTTGCGTTTCGTAAAGCGCGGCAAGCGCAAGCCAGGCGGCTTCAAACGCCGGCCGCTGCATGATTATTTTCTGATAGAGAGCCTCCGCTTCCGCAAGTGTGTTCATCTGCGTCAGTGTTTTTGCATAGTAGTACATGCCGATAATATTATCGGGATCCATGTCCAGCAATTTCTGGAATGTCTTCCGGGCCAAGTCATACTTTTTTTCCTGGGCATAAATAATCGCCAGATACAAATAAGCAACCTGATTGCCTGGATCAATTTCGATAACAGTCTGATATTCGCGAATCGCTTTATCGTATTCACTCCGGTTAAAGTACAACCCGCCCATGATAGAACGCAGTTCAACATTACCGGGATTTTCAGCCAGGGCCGATTCCCCCAGAGACAAGGCCAGATCAATTTGATCGTTCTCTACATATAGAGAAACCAGTTCTGTTGTGAGATAAGGTGAATCGGGATGAATGGCGAGCGCCTGCTTCAGCTCATCAATCGCCGCCGCCGAATCACCATCCAGCCGTGATAAGACAGCCAGCGAATAATGATAGGCCGCTTCTCCGGAATACCGCTCCGGGGCCTCCGGATAAGAGGACGGCCGAACGGCTGATAAAGAAGCGCACCCTCCTAAAATCCCGGCAAGAAAAAATCCGCAGAACATGCAATAAATTACTTTTTTCATAGGTATGACGGCACTCAATTCTTAAATTCCGGGGGAACCCACTGCTCAGGATGCGCCCTCCGACGTTTTGTTCCTGACCAATTTCGACACCGGAACAATCAATACCCCTTTTTCCCGGAAAACCTGGTGGACATCTTTGATCGCCCGAATGGTCTCAGGATAAGGATGCCCGATGACAATCATCGGCGATTTACCGGCCGGCGACTCGGCGACATCCAATAGAATCTGGTAGATTTTATTATAGTTGCGTTCATTATCCAGAAAGACCCTGCGCGATGCGACCGCCAAATGAACTTTCCCGGCAACCAGACTGGTTTTTGATGAAGGGGTCGTGCGTGAATCGACAAAAAACAAATCTTTCTTTTTCAAGTGTTTAAAAACCGGCGTCAGTTTCACTTCGTCCGTCATGAATTTGGAGCCCATATGGTTGTTAACGCCTGCCACATAAGGAACGGAAGCCAGATTTTTCTCCAGCTGAAAAATAATTTCCGATTCATTCATAGCCGTAAAAAGAGCGCCGCTGCCCGGTTGATCATCCGGATAGGAAAGCGGCTCCATGGGCAGATGCAACAAGGTTTCTCGATGGGCTTTATGCAGCGTCTCCGCCGCTTCACGCGAATGCCTCAGCAGCGGTAAAATGGCAAAGGTGATGTCCGCATCAATGAGCAAAAGGTCACGCAGAGGCTTCATGTCGTGGCCGATATCATCAATAATAATGACCACTTCTTTCTCGGGCAGTCGGGGCGGAACGGCCTTGGCCATCACAACCGGCTCACTTTTGGGTACTTTCCCGGTGGCGGGCGACGGCTTTTCTTTTACGACGGCCTTCAGACGATCCGCTTGTTTCTTTTGCACGGGCGGCGCTTTAACCACAACCGCCTCTTCACGATGAAACATAATGACATAAGCAATTGCAGCAACAGACAAGACGATCAGCGCGATTAAAACCGCTGTTAAATAATTTTTATTTTTCTTTTTCATAGGATGGCCGGCAATATCCGTTCTCCTGTATAACCGGATCAGTTTACCATATTATTTTTCATGATCTGCCAGCTTTTTAAAATATCGACGGCCGCCTTGAGCTGATTATCTTTGGCCAGATCGCCCGTCTCTTTCAACCCCTCGACTTTATTTTCATCAAGCTGCGTGCCGTCTTCTTTAGCCGGTTTAATGTGACCTTTGAGATCCTTTTCCCGGAGTCTTTCCATAAGATCATTATCCGGTTCCTCGGAAGGTTTAACCCATTTCATGATAATGTCTGGTTTAATCCCCTCAGCCTGAATGGATCGGCCCTTGGGTGTGTAATACCGGGCGGTCGTCAATTTCAGCGCGGAACCGTCTTCCAGGGGGATGACCGTCTGCACGGATGCTTTGCCGAAGGTTTGCGTCCCGACAATCAGCGCCCGGCCGTTATCCTGCAGCGCGCCCGCCACAATTTCCGCGGCACTCGCCGTGCCTTCATTCACCAGCACAACCACGGGAACGGTAACTTCCTTACCGCCATTGTCCCGCGCCATCGTTTTGGTTTCCATATTTTTCGTCCGGCCGCGCGTGGAAACAATGATGCCTGATTTGAGAAACATGTCGGACACGTCAATGGCCTGATTCAGAAGGCCGCCCGGATTATTTCTTAAATCCAGGACCAGCCCTTTCATCGGCTTTGCTTTTTCGCTCACTTCGCCCAGGGCTTTCTTCAAATCGGACGAAGTCCTTTCATGGAAGGACGCGATGCGAATATAGCCGATATGATCATCGAATGTTTTTGCCTTCACGCTTTTGATCTGGATGGTGGCGCGGGTTAGAACGATATCCTTAGGCTTGTCCATATTTTCCCGCAGGATCGTAATGGTTACTTTAGTGTCCTTCGGGCCGCGCAGTTTTTGGACGGCCTCCATAATCGTAATGTCCTTTGTGGATTTACCGTCAATCTTAAGAATCTGATCGCCGGATTTCACGCCGGCTTTGTAGGCGGGTGTATCCTCAATGGGGGATACAACAGTTAACACATCTTTTAAAATCGTTATTTCAATGCCGATCCCGCCGAAACGACCCTGCGTTTCCACTTCCAGCTCTTTATAAACATCAGCGGTCATATAGGCGCTGTGCGGGTCGAGAGATTTAATCATCCCGTTGATCGCGCCCTGAATCAGGACGGTGGAATCCACTTCATCCACGTAGTTTTTCTGCACCATATCTAAAACTTCGTTGAATGTTTTAATCTCCTTGTAGATATTTTTGTTTCGCGCGGAAACCTTGCTGTCGGAATACGGCCCGAAAATGACAAAAATTCCAAGAATGATCATGACCAATACGGGCCATTTACCGGATATGTTTTTCATGGTCTGCCTCACTGTAAACAAAATATTTTTCTATAAGGACATGGCATTAATAAAAGGAAGTATATACTATTACGATCATGACTTTCCATACATTTCAGCCATCAGAAAAGAAATATTAAGAAGCCTCTTGCTGGTCGGACATGTGCATATCGGCAGGCTTGATGACTAATCGATCGACCAGGTTGTCCCGCCCGCCGAGTCCTTCAGGGTGATATTCTGCAGCGCCAGTTCCTTGCGAATATCATCAGCCCGGCTCCAATCTTTTTCTTCACGGGCTTTTTGCCGCTCCAGAATCAGATCCGTTATTCTGGAAACATCCAGCCCGCGCTTTGCGACTTCAATACTGCGGTCGGCATGGAAGAACCGATCCGGATCGGATTGAAAAACACCCAGCACATCGCCAAAATGCGTAAATACGCCTGCAGCGGCATCCAGAATGACCTGTTTGACCCATACGGGCATTTTCTTTTCGGCCGTCGTAACCTGATTGATCAACCGGGCGGCGTCAAAAACATAACCCAGCGCCTGCGCCGTATTAAAATCATCGTCGAGGGCGGCGTCAAATTTATCTTTTAATTCCTGCAATTGATTGATGTACTGAAGCTCGGCAGGTTGAAGCTTTTCCCGGGCTTGCAAGACGCCCCCCCCTGCCCTTGTTTGTTTCATCAACTGCAAGGCGGTATAACAGCGAATCAGGGCCGTTCTGGCTTCCCTGAGCGATGCATCCGAATAGTCGACCGGACTTCGGTAATGGCTCTGAAGCATAAACAGGCGCAGGGCTTCCGGATGGTATTGTTTGATAATCTCCCGGATCGGAAAGATGTTTCCCAGTGATTTGGACATCTTTTCCGCGTTAATCTTTACAAAGCCATTGTGCATCCAGTAATGGGCCAGTGGCTTGCCTGTTGCCGCTTGCGATTGAGCAATTTCGTTTTCATGATGGGGGAAAATCAGGTCCTCCCCGCCCCCGTGGATATCAAATGTTTCGCCCAGATAACGCCGGCTCATGGCCGAGCATTCAATGTGCCAGCCCGGCCTGCCTTCTCCCCAGGGACTTGGCCAGAAAGGCTCGCCTTCCTTGCTTTTTTTCCACAGCACAAAATCCAGCGGGTTTCTCTTCTTATCATTGACGTCGACACGGGCGCCGGCGATCATTTCATCCGGATGACGTCCCGACAATCCTCCATACGTGGAGAATTTGTTGACCGCAAAAAAAACGTCGCCGTCCACTGAGTACGCAATCCCTTTTTCTTCCAGTTTGGCGATCAGCGCAATCATTTCCGCCATGTGTCCGGTGGCTCTCGGCGTCACGGTAGGCGTCAAAACATTGAGAGCGGCCATATCTTCATCATGCAGTTTGATGTATCGTTCGGCGATTTGATCGATGCCGACCCCTTCTTTATTCGCCCGATCGATGATCTTGTCGTCAATATCGGTAAAGTTTTTGACATAGGTCACGGTATAACCGCGCGCTTTCAGATGCCGGAAGACCACATCAAAAACCACTGCAGCCCTGGCGTGACCGACATGACAGACATCATAGGCCGTAATGCCGCAAACATACATGCCGACGGCCCCTTCTTGAATCAGTTGCATGATTTCTTTTTGTCTTGTTTTGGTATTAAATATTTTTTGAGACATATTGTTTTACTTTCATCAAGGATAAAGCGGAGCCATCGGCAAACCGCTTTCTTCAGGCAGAGAGCAGACCAGGTTCATGTTCTGCACGGCCTGTCCGGCGGCTCCCTTAATCAAATTGTCAATGGCGGAAATTATAATCACCCGATGGGTTCGCGGATCAATCGTCAGACCGACATCACAGTAGTTTGATCCGCAAACGGACGAGAGATTAGGATACGTCCCGACAGGACATATCCGCACAAATTTTTCCGCTTCGTAAAATGAGGCATAGAGCGCATGAAGTTCCGGGAGCGTCATGTCTTTCTTCAGTGTCGCGTAAATTGTGCTTAAGATACCTCTTTTGACGGGCAATAAATGCGGGGTGAAAGAAATAGCAAATTTCTCACCGGCCAGCATATTCAGTTCCTGCTCAATTTCCGGCGTATGCCGGTGCCTGCCGACTTTGTAAGCCTTAAATCCGCCATCTACTTCACAGAAAAGCGATCCCACCTGGGGGTCACGTCCTGCACCACTCACCCCCGAGGCCGAATCGGCAATAATCGTAGAAACGCTCAAAAGATTGTTTTTCAAGGCGGGCGCCAGCCCCAAAATGATACTGGTCGGATAACAACCGGGATTGGCAATCAACCGGGATTTTTTGATCTCCTGCCGATAGCGTTCGGGAAGCCCATAGACGGCCTGCCCGAAAAGATCGGCGCTATGATGCTTGGCGTACCATTCTTCGTAAGTGGTCAGATCCCGCAGACGATAATCTGCTGAAAGATCGATGACTTTCCTGCCCGCTTGCATAAAAACGGGAGCCATATCCATGGAAACGCCATGGGGAAGCGCCAGAAACACCACGTCGCAAAGTTCGGCAATCTCCTGGGGTGTGGCATTGGAATAGGTGAGGGACGTTAAGCCTAAAAGCGATGGAAACACATCCGCCACTGGCACACCGGCATAGCGCCTGGATGTAACAGCCGCCAATTCCACCTGCGGATGCCCGGATAAAATCCGGATGAGCTCCTGCCCCGTATAACCGCTGGCTCCGAATATCGCTGCTTTAATTTTCATAGAAAAACTCCAAAAAAAAGGGAGGCCTGAAGCCCCCCTTGGATGATTAACGTTTGGAGAATTGGAATTTCTTGCGGGCTCCCGGCTGTCCATATTTCTTTCTTTCAACAACGCGGGCGTCCCGTGTTAAAAAGCCTGCCTTTTTCAGTATGGGGCGCAACTCGGCGTCATATTCCAGAAGCGCTTTGGAAATTCCGTGTTTGACCGCACCGGCCTGGCCCGCAACGCCGCCGCCGCTGACATTCACATACAAATCAAACTGATCTTTTTTACCGGTAATTTCCATCGGCTGCCGGATAATCATCTTCAGACTGGGGCGTGAAAAATATTCCTCATAATTTCTTTTGTTCACCACGATATTGCCGCTGCCTGCTTTCATATAGACGCGGGCAATAGCGCTTTTTCTTTTACCGGTTGCATAATAACGTTGTACTGTCATAACTTCTCCCCAATAAGTTTATAATCAATCCATCATCGCCAGAGGCAAATCAGACCGCTAAGGCCTGCGGGCACTGGGCCTCGTGCGGATGCGCATTACCGCTGTAAACCTTCAGTTTCTTGAGCATTTTTCTTCCAAGATTATTTTTCGGCAGCATCCCGGCAACAGCCATGCGGATTAAATTTTCCGGCTTTTCCGCCAGCATTTTCCCGGCAGCCGTTTCTCTCAATCCCCCCGGATAACCGGAATAGGAATAATAAATCTTGTCGGTAAGCTTCTTGCCGGTCAGGGTAATCTTTTCGGCATTCACCACCACGATAAAATCACCGGTATCGACATGAGGCGTATAAACCGCTTTATGTTTGCCCCGAAGGCGCAGGGCAATCTCACTGGCCAACCTTCCCAATACTTTACCCGATGCATCAACCACATACCAGTCTTGCTTTGTCTCTTCTGCCTTCGCTGAAAATGTTTTCATAATAAACCGCCACTTTAGTTAAAAATTTAAAGATGCAAGCTATTCAATTCGCGTCTGTTTGTCAAGAAAAATATTTGGATATAATATAATTTCCGATACCGGTTCGCCCGGATGATGACCGGGAGCATTTTAAGAGTCCCCGGTACACCAAACCATCATTAAAATCCAAACATAGCTAATCCAGCCAGGGATAGTTTCAGCATAATTATCTGATCATCAGAGGTCTTGGTGTAATCCACCCCCACTCCCCAGCATTGCTCCTGATAGACCAGCCCGACCGTATTTTCAACAATCTTCTTATCAAACATCTTATTAAACTCGGTGGTCGTTCTTCCGGTTGCATCGGTCACATCCTGATTGTTGAATCCATCAAGCCGGACAGTCATTTTGCCGGTCAGGCGCTCGGTGATCACCGCTTTTAAATACAGGTTAATCTCCTTGATGGAATCCCTGGTGTAACGGTAACCAAGCGTCAGCGAATCGCCGCGCCAGTCGTTGATGCCCAGATCATAGTTCGTTTCTTTCCAGTAACTGTCATAGGGGCTGTATTTATTACGGGCCGCAAGAAAAAAATAGGGATGGGGTTTCAGATCAAGCTCCATCACAACATCCGAAAAGGGTCGCCTCTCCGCCGTGGAACCCGTCGTATCTCTTTTAGCCTCGTTAATATCATAAACCTGCAACAGCTTGAGACGTAACAATTCAAGATAACTCCGTGTTCCGTTTTTGCCTTTCGTTCTGGCCGTTAACGTATTGGTAAGTGACCAGGCCACAGCGTTTTGCTCCACCAGACCCAGACTTTGCGCCGCAAAAGTATCCATAAACGAATAAATGACAGGGAGATAATTAGGAAAATTGTCTTGCCGAATGTTGGGAATATAGGAATATAAAATTTCAGGCTTGATTTCGTGCCGGATTTTCTCCCAGTTCTGGATATTGACGGAAAACACGCGGGAAATCTGGCTGCTGATGGCAAGACCGGCGTTGTAATTTGTCCGGGTGCCACTTCTGTTATCGGAAGTCGTCTGCGAATCGTCGCGGTTCCAATAAGTCTCATGCAGGGTGATTTGCGGTGTCAGCTTCGCGTAGTTGGAAAGATTAAAGGGCAGAGAGATCGTCGGCGCAAGATCGACGTAATGTCCCTTCTGTCCCTCGTTTCTGTAAAAATAGTCATACGTGCCCGTAAATTCATGGTAAAACGGCGTTGAAAAAAACTGCCGTTTGATACTGGTAAAAATGATTTCCGGGTATTGCTGCAAGGTCGTATCATTGTTCAGCGCTGCAAAATTGTCGGTATAACTGACGCGAGCCGCCAATGTATAATTCTCCCATCCCTTATACAAGCGGGCGGAAGATTCCAGGGACGGCAGAGACGCATTGCCTTCAAAAGGAACTTTCCGAAACGGGTTCGTCTCCGAGGTGGCGTAATTACTCAAATAATAATTGTGAGCGCTGAAATCACGAAAATACCAGGGATCCGAGACACGGCGCAAATCCGTCCGGATGTAAAACTGTGAATCAAAATTCGTCTGATGATTCAAGTAATAAGACCAGCGATTTTGATTCTCATTCCAATCACGTGGCAGACCGGGGTCGTCTTTATGTTCGCTGGATACGTATTTTGAGGTGTCATTCAGATAGTCGCCGTAGAAAGTGCCAAAAGACTTGCTGCCCGCAAAATACCGGAACTCCACCCCCTCTTTTACGCCTCTTTTTTCCATGTAACGTGAATAAATTGTCGCATCCATTTGCGGATTAATCGCCCAGAAAAAAGGAACCTCGACATCCATACCATTTTTATCTTTTGAATACGCAAGATAGGGGAATAGAAATCCCGATTGACGTTTGGTTTTTGCCGGAAAAGCGACAATGGGGGAATAGATGACCGGCACGGTCCCTTTGGGCGTGAGACGGGCGTTTTTCATCCAGCCATACCCTTCCAGGGTAACGTTCATTGAACTTCCGGCAATCTCCCAGGACGGATGATCACCGTCACATGTCGTTGCCACCGGTTGCTCGATGAAATAGGTGTTCTCGCCGGTTTTCTCGATTCTATCTCCTTTGATATAGAAATGATTGAGCGCATAAAAGGCTTTTGAATGATAAGCGATGCCGGTGTTATCTTCCACATTGACGACCATTTTGTCACCTTGGAGCGTGTCCCCCGCCATTTTCAGGAATGCGCCGCCCTGTGCCGTCACCAGATTGCTCGTTCGGTCAAACTCCACATGGTCTGCGGTTAAGACACCCTGATCATAAGTAATAATGACATTGCCCTCAGCAGAATAAACATCACGCCCGCTGTCATAGGACATGTTGTCCGCTTCGATCTTCACCGGCGGTTCATTGGCCTTAAGCACGGCAGGATTCTCTGTCCTCGCCCCAGGGGATGGGGATGTAACCTGTGCATCAACAACCGTTTCTTGCGCAACGGTTTTTTCCGGTTTAATTTCACCGGTGGTCGGTTTCGGAGAAACGCCGACGACTTTAGACGCGTCCTGCGCCTTAATTTCCGATGCCTTTTCATTTTCAGGCAAAGCTTCCGGAAGATTGCCTTTCAAAATGGCAGAAACTGCTGCTGCCGGCACAATCCGTTCTTTTATGGATTTTCCCCCTGTGCGCACAGACCCCGTTAAATCCTTACCGGTTCCCGCTTTGTAATATCCATTAGCGATGGCCTGTTGCTCCGAGTCAAAATAGACCCGGTGATATTTTTTGACTTTTCTATAATAGCGCATGCCGGGCAAATGATAGCGTTTGGTATCTTTATTACCCACAACGACTATTTTGGACGACAAAGCTTCTCCTTCGGCCACAAGGGGAGCCGATGCAATTGCTTCCGTCGCTTCAGTTTTCTGAATATTGAAAGGAAGAAACACACTGGCAACTATCGCAAGCAGAGATAACAGCAGGGACCTGAACAATAAGGGCTTCATCTTGATCCGGCCTCACAATCGTGGTCTATGGATGCAGGGATCAAGCATGTTTAAGGATATTATCAAAAGATGCTGTGGCTGAATTCTCAAATTTTCAACGCCTTGTTATTTATTTAGTCCGGAAATCTCTTATCACAACAAATAAGTTCTGGAAATATTTGTTTTACTTCACCAGCCAGATAAAGCGAACCGCAGGCGCAGATTAAATCGTCCTGATCGGCGCATTGCAGGGCCTGCAAAACGGATACCGTCACATTTTCTGGCATCAGGGCTGGATAACCCAGACTTGCCGTAAATGTCGCCAAAACCTGCGGCGCCACAGCGCGCTTCGTCTTCAAAGGTGGCAGAAAAATCTTATAAGCCAGCGGTGCAATTTTTTGGAGCATCCGACGATAATCCTTATCGGCCAGAGCGCTGAAGATTATAATCAGACGACGGCCTGAGAAATCTTTCTCCAAGACGCGACAAAGTGCTGCCATGCCCGCCGGATTATGAGCGCCGTCCAGCAGAAACAGCGGATTTTGCCTCAGGATTTCCAATCTTGCCTCCCAGCGGGTTTTTGCCAGTCCCTGATGAATGGCCTGATCATCAATCCGGTAACCCTTGTTTTCCAGAATTTCAACAGCCGCCAGTGCAAGGGCCATATTGGACAACTGATGCCCTCCCCGCAAAGGAACAACCAGCCGGTTAATTTTACGGTTTTGCCCTTCATACGACATGGATTCATCCTGATGCATTTTTATTTTAAAATCGCTGCCCAACCGCAAAAGCCGGGCGTGCTGTCCGCGACAGACGCCGGTCAAAACATTCACGACTTTTCTTTGTGCCGCGGCAGTGACACAAACCCCGTTTTTTTTAATAATGCCTGCTTTTTCACGGGCAATCGATTCGAGCGTCTTACCCAGATAAGCCGTATGCTCCAGTGCGATATTGGTAATCACCGAAACCAGCGGATCAACGATATTGGTCGCATCCAGCCTTCCACCCAGGCCCACTTCCAGAATGGCCAGATCCACACGTTTTCGGGAAAAATAAAGAAAAGCGGCCGCCGTCAAACATTCAAAGTAAGTCACCGGCCCCCGGGTATGATCTTTGATCTCGGCAATCAACGCTCCCCAGTCTTTGCGGGGTATTTTGATGCCATTGATAACGATTCTTTCGCGAATATCAATCAAGTGCGGCGATGTATAAAGACCAACTTTTAAACCGGCCTGTTGCAGAATAGAAGCCAGCATGGCGGCCGTGGACCCCTTGCCGTTGGTGCCGCCGATAAGGATGGTGTTATAGCTGCTTTGCGGATTGCCGAGACGCGTTAAAAGTTCAGAGATCGCCTCCAGACCGAAACGCATGACGTCGATATTCAGGCCGGCAAGATAGGCGCCGGGATTAAATTTACTCATGAGGTTGCCGGCAAATTAAAGACGGATGACTTGACCGTCTTTAACAATGTGGATTTTTCTGTTTTGGATTGCCGCGACTTCGCGGCTGATCACCCCGGCATAACGGGGTTTCATGTGATAAAGATAAATATCCGGTTTTGCGTTTTTCAATTTTTTCAGTTCGCAGGCAAGCGTCACAGGCGTCAGATGCCCTGTTTTATCCGCGATATCCTGCATGCTGCCGGGCAGGGACGTTTCCACAAATATCGCCTTCAAGTCTTTCACGGCCCTCGCGGCTTTCCAGACACCATCGGTGGGCCCTGTATCGCCCAGGAAAAGAACCGTCTTACCTTGCGACTCCAGCATGAATCCCATGGTTTCCACGGTATGGTGAACACCGATCGCCCGCACCTGCATATCGCCCAATACTTTTTTTCTGCCCGGCGTTAAAATTTCAAATTTGATCAGAGGCGCCCTGGCGCTGGGAATTTTAGAAAAATCCGGCCAGATGACATCGTTGAACAAATGACGATGGATATTTTCAATGATCCCCCGGCTGCTGCAAATAATCAAAGGTCTTTCACGTTTTGCATAAGACAAATTATCCACGAGAAACATGATGTCGCGCACATGATCCAGATGGGCGTGTGTTACAAAAATGTAATCAATGCGGAGTTGTTCTTCCAGCGTCAACACCGGCGTAACAGTTCCCGCGTCCATCAGAACATTTTTTTCAAGCAGAAAACTTGTTGTATTGTGATTAGGCAGTTGCGACCCGTGACAACCCAACACCCGTATTTTCATGTAAAGCTCCTCGCCGTCCATGATACTGGAATAAATTTAGAATAATTATTTATTTTCTTATCATACCTTCGGTGTGCAGGCAATGATTTTATGACACCACCCCACGGTCAAGTCAAAGTCCATCATTCAGAAATTAGCATGAAAATTTCCGGCGGGTCATTTAAAGTCAAAGCGGATAGACTTAAAATCTTTGATGCCAAATGGGGAATATGAAGGCCCGGCAAAATGAAAAATTGAGAGAGTTGTTGACCAACAAAAGCAACCGCTGCCATGGTATGGCCGGCGACCAGCCCATCCATCCGTCTCGTGGCCGGCATTTTAAGGCTGCCGCAGACCAGCCCAAAATCATAATTATCTTTTTTGTTATTTATTTTATGCGATTATGGCTTTGAATGACTTGATCCTGTGGGATTAAGAATGAGGTTTGCTTTTTCAACCATCGTCCTTTTGCCAACTAATTCTTGACACTGGGGCAAACTATAGATATGCTCGCCACGTTTTTTCGGCAGGGGATGTAGCTCAGCTGGGAGAGCGCGGCGTTCGCAACGCCGAGGCCAGGAGTTCGATCCTCCTCATCTCCACCAAGACCTCATCCAACATTATCCCAGGAAGTCCACGAAACCCGCATCTACAGCGGGTTTTTTGTTGTCTTTTGTCCAACAACGTGCCATAAGATTTAACACAATCCGGTCGTTTCAGGCACCCAAATATACTTCCGGACAATGGCAAGAACGATCCTGGACGAAGTTTTACAAGTCCGGGTTGATCTTATTGAGGCGCAATTAGCGCATAGAGTTCTTGATATTTTAGGCAGGGCTTACAATCGCACAAGACACTTACCCGAACGCCGGACGATGATGCAAACGTGGGCAGATTACCTTGACGGATTGAAAGTCGGTGAAAAAGTATTGCCGTTCAGAACAAGAAATACATAAAAAACAATTCAGCAATAGGCAGGCCAGCCGACAAGCGGGAGTATCCCTTCCCGCTTTCCTGATCAAAGCATGGGAAGCCACGAGAGGAAGGTATGAATCAAATAACTAAAGATAGTCTACTGCAAGAAACACTTGAAAACATATTGTCGTCCGGTACATGGGACGATTCTCGCTTAACATTGTACTTATCTTCTACCGAAGGCAAATCAGGCAAAGAGTTAGCAATGATCATCGAACGCGATGCTAAAGCGATCATTAACTTTTTGGAAAGGGTTATAAATGACTTACATGACGCCCCGTCTTGGCTAACAACAGAAGAAATTCCAGCCTTTAAAAAATCGCGGTTCAGAATAGACAATAAGGATTCGTTCATTTTTGAAATAGATATTGCGGTTGAATCGCTTACCGAGATGGCAGCATGCTCTTTGATGAAACAGAAAGCATCCAGCGTCCATTCTCTAAGATGTAAATCTGGAGGAGAAAAATCAAGTATATCCGCCCCAATTTATGAAGCCATTAAGCAATAAATAAATATTTAAGCATCCTTTGGAAGCCATATACTTGATGAACAACTCCTTGATGCAATTCCTTTTCCCTAGCCCAATATTTTATTGACATATCATATTGTTATACTTATACTCCGCACCACCATTAGTAAAATCTTAGCCGATTTTTGAATTTTAGTATCTTCGACCTGCCATCTGGTTTAAGGAATTGAACATGGAAAACATCTTTTTTGAAAAACCGATTCTTAATTCCCCATATGAATATCCCTCGCGCCACTGGGAACTTGACGCACAGGGCCAGCCAACACAACAGATCATAGAAAAGCGTCGCCGTGCCGAGTTTATTACGCCGATTCCCCAGCCCAAAAAACGCAAAACCGCGACCGTCCAATCGGACATAGTTTTTGATGAAGGTAAAGGCTTATCCACACAGAAACAACGGTACGATCCCACACCGATCATTAACGATCTACGTTATCACGTGGACAAATGGCGAAGTCTTCCTAATCCCAATGATTGGAAAGTAACACCGGAAACAGCCAGGTTGCTTCAGCATTGGCGGCATCACCAGTTTAATACTCTTCGGCCTTTCTTTTGTCAGATCGAAGCTGTGGAGACCGCCATCTGGCTGACCGAGGTTGCCCCCGGTGAAAAAGCTGGCAAGGCTTTTCTTGAACATCTGGCTAATGCCAATAACGACGCCAATCCCAACCTGATGCGACTGGCGCTGAAGCTGGCTACCGGCACGGGCAAGACCACGGTCATGGCCATGCTGATCATCTGGCAGACCATTAATGCCGTGCGCCGTCCCAACAGCAAAAAGTTCACTCGCGGATTTCTTGTGGTCACTCCAGGCATCACCATTAAAGACCGGCTCCGTGTGCTTCAACCTAACGACCCGGACAGCTACTATCAGAGCCGCGAGCTTGTGCCTGGCGATATGATGCGTGATCTGGAGCGGGCCAAGATTGTCGTCACCAATTATCATGCCTTCAAACTGCGCGACCGCCTGGAGCTGTCCAAAGGCGGGCGTTCCCTGCTTCAGGGCAGAGGCGGGGATGAACTCAAGACGCTCGAAACTGAGGGACAGCTGATTCAGCGTGTCATGCCGGAACTGATGGGTATGAAAAACATTCTGGCAATCAATGACGAAGCACACCATTGCTACCGGGAAAAGCCCGAGCAGGATGATGAGGAAGAGCTTAAAGGCGATGATCGAAAAGAAGCCGAAAAGAATAACGAAGCAGCGCGTCTCTGGATAACCGGTCTTGAGATGATCAGGCGCAAAATCGGTCTGACGCAAGTGATCGATTTATCTGCCACGCCCTTCTTCTTGAGGGGTTCCGGTTATGCCGAAGGCACCTTGTTCCCGTGGACAATGAGCGATTTTTCATTAATGGACGCTATTGAATGCGGCATCGTCAAATTGCCGCGCGTGCCGGTAGCAGACAATATTCCTGGCATGGAAATGCCCATGTTTCGTAACCTGTGGGAGCATATCCGCAAGGATATGCCGAAAAAGGGCCGGGGCAAAGGTGCGGCGCTTGATCCTTTAAAGCTCCCCACGCGGCTTCAGACCGCCCTGGAGGCCCTTTACGGCCATTATGAAAAGACATTCAACCTGTGGAAAGAAAGCGGCATGAAATTGCCGCCATGCTTTATTGTCGTTTGCAACAATACATCCACGTCCAAACTGGTTTACGACTATATGTCCGGCTTTGAACATCCCGCCCGTGAGGATGGCGTTACACCACCGCCATTCTTAGGCACATTTCGGCTGTTTTCAAACTTTGATGAATACGGTAATCCACTGGCCAGGCCGCGCACCCTTTTGATCGACAGCGAGCAACTGGAATCAGGTGATGCTCTTGACGATAACTTCCGAACGATGGCGTCTTTGGAAATAGAACGCTTTCGCCGGGAAATCATTGAGCGCACCGGCGACCGCAGCCAGGCCGAAAACCTCACCGATCAGGATTTGCTTCGGGAAGTCATGAACACCGTCGGCAAGAAAGACAGACTTGGCGAGTCCATCCGCTGCGTCGTATCCGTATCCATGCTCACGGAAGGTTGGGACGCCAATACAGTTACCCATGTTTTAGGTGTCCGTGCTTTTGGCACCCAGCTTTTATGTGAACAAGTCATTGGCCGTGCCCTGCGACGTCAATCTTATGATCTAAATGATGATGGTCTGTTCAATGTCGAATATGCCGATGTGCTGGGTATACCGTTTGACTTCACAGCTAAACCAGTTGTGGCACCGCCGCAACCACCCCGCGAAACTATCCGGGTTAAGGCCATGCGTCCGGAGCGTGACTATCTGGAAATCCGCTTTCCCCGTGTGGCGGGCTATCGCGTCGAATTACCGAAGGAAAAGCTGACTGCCCAATTCAACAATGATTCTATTCTGGAGTTGACCCCCGATCTCGTCGGGCCGACCATCACCAATAATCAGGGCATCATTGGTGAAAGTGTTAACTTAAATCTTTTCCATACCCGTGATCTTCGCCACTCCACGCTTTTGTTTCATCTCACAAAGCGCCTGCTTGAAACCAAATGGCGCGATACCGGTGAAGAACCTAAGTATCATTTATTCGGTCAGTTGAAGCGGATTACCAAGGACTGGCTTGATCATTGTCTAATTTGCAAAGGCGGCACCTATCCCGCCCAGCTCATGTATCAGGACCTTGCCGATATGGCTTGCGAGCGCATAACCGCTGCCATTACCCGCTCTCTCGAAGGTAAAAATCCGATTGTTGCCGTTCTTGATAGCTATAACCCGACCGGCTCTACCATTCATGTAAACTTTAACACCTCCAGAACGGACCGATGGGAAACCGACGCCAGGCGCTGCCATGTCAACTGGGTAATTCTGGACAGTGACTGGGAGGCGGAATTCTGCCGTGTGGCGGAATCTCATCCACAAGTAAAAGCTTATGTCAAAAACCACAGCCTCGGGCTGGAAGTGCCTTACAATTTTGGTTCGCTCACGCGCACCTATCGTCCCGACTTTATCGTCCAAGTAGATGATGGCCATGGAGAGAAAGACCTTTTGAATTTGATTGTGGAAATCAAAGGCTACCGGCGCGAAGACGCCAAAGAAAAGAAATCCACCATGGATACCTACTGGATTCCCGGTGTCAACAATAACGGCCAGTATGGCCGCTGGGCTTTTGCCGAATTGACGGAAGTCTATCAGATCGAATCTGATTTTAAAGTCAAGGTTGAAAACGAATTTAATAAGATGATTGAGAAATTTACCCGATAAAGACGGGAAAAACGTAAGCATTCCCGCGGGCTTTTGGCGGAAATCCACAAAAGGCAAGAAATGCAATTGATGGAATCGGAAACTTTAGAACTGAAGAAATCAACCAGTGAATTGAAAGCGGGCATTGTTTCTCTGACAGCCATGCTCAATAAGCATCAGCGCGGCGAGTTGTGGTTTGGGATTAAGAATGATGGGACCGCCGTTGGTCAGAATATCTCCGAGGCCAGTTTGAGGGAAGTCTCCCGGACAATCGGCGATCATATCGAACCCAAGATTTATCCGTCCGTTGAAAAAGTGACAATGGATGGCAAGCCTTGCATCCGGGTGCAGGTGGAAGGTAAAGAAACGCCTTATTACGCCTATGGACGGGCTTACAGCCGGGTGGGTGATGAAGACCGGCAGTTAAGCGCCAGAGAACTGGAAAATTTCATCCTGGAAAAAAACCGAGACCGCCTGCGCTGGGACACGGAAATCTGCCCCCAGGCAACACCGGATGATATCAGCAGCGCTAAACTGAAACGTTTTCTGAAATCCTGCGGGCTTAAATACGATACGGTTCAAAATGCACTCACCAAACTCAATCTGATCAAGAAACACAAATTGCTCAATGCCGCCGTTTTGTGTTTTGCCAAAAAACCGGAGAAATATTTTCCCAATGCCAAATTGCGCTGCGCCACGTTTGGAACAGCAGACACAACCGTTACGCTGGACATGAAAGACATGACCGGAGATATCTTTACGCTCATCGAGAAGGCCGAAGAGTATATTCTGGAGCATATCAACATCGGTATGCGTGTGGAAGGCCTGTTGCGCGTGGATGTTCCCGAGATTGACCGGGAAGCCTTTCGCGAGGCCATCATCAATGCTTTCTGTCATCGGGATTACCGCGAATACGATTCGGTTAACATTGCTGTCTTTAAGGATCGTCTGGAAATTCGCAACCCCGGCCTGCTTTATGGCGGACTGACCATTTCCGATATCCGGGAAAAGATGGTTTCGATGCGGCGCAATGAACTTCTGGCGGAACTCTTCCAGCGTCGGCATCTGATTGAGAAATGGGGCCGCGGCATCAAGCTGATTTTAGCGAAGGAGCCGGCGACGGAGTTCGAAGAAGTAGGCTCCATGATTTTTGTGGCGCGATTCCGGAGGCAAGGATTGCAAAAGGGCGTTACCGGCAACACCGACGTAACTTCGGAAGAAGGTTCGGGGAAAAGTTCGGGAAAAAGTTCGGGAAAAACGAAAAACCAATTACTTGTTTACCTTTCAGAAAGACCGGGAATGACGATTCCCGAACTAGCAGAAACCCTTGAAATCACAACGCGGGGCGTAGAAAAACAGATTGCAAGATTACGCCGGGAAGGACGACTCCGCCGTGTCGGTCCGGCCAAGGGTGGGCATTGGGAAGTGATTGAATAGTGGATGGTGAATAGTGGATCGTAAGGATGAAAGGGTTGGAACGTGAAACAAAAAAAGACAAATGGTAAAACAATCGAAACGCTGACGCATGATGAAGCGAAGCGTAAAAATATACCCACGGCAGAGTTTCAATCTGTTTTGCAAAAAGAAGCGCAGGACCCGCTGAACGTGACGCTGCCGCGCAACGCTTCCGGGCTGGAAACAGAAAAAGCAAACCGCAACCGCGACCTGGACCCGCAGCTTGTCTGGCGCGGCAAGGACGAGCAGGACTGGTCGGATCTGGTGGTGAATGCGCCGCCGATTTATATTCAGGAAAAAGTTCATCCGAAAGTACTCATTGACGACCTGCTGAAACAAACCGCATCCGACAAGCAGGCGGCAGAGACACAGACAGACCTTTTTGCCGATTTCAACGGCATTCCGATAGAAGCCGCCAGAACCGATTTCTACCAGCACGACCAGAACTGGTCCAACCGCATGATTCTTGGCGACAGCCTGCAAGTCATGGCGTCTCTGGCCGAGCGCGAAGGCCTGCGGGGCAAAGTGCAGTGCATTTATTTCGATCCGCCCTACGGCATTAAATTTAATTCCAACTTCCAATGGTCAACCACCAGTCGCGACGTCAAAGACGGCAACGCCGACCACATCACCCGAGAGCCGGAACAAGTCAAAGCCTTCCGCGACACCTGGCGAGATGGGATTCATTCCTACCTGACCTATCTGCGCGACCGCCTGACCGTAGCACGAGATTTATTAACGGAAAGCGGATCAATTTTTGTTCAGATTGGAGATGAAAATGTCCATCGCGTCCGGGCGCTGATGGATGAAGTGTTTGGGGATGATAATTGTGTGTCTGAAATAATTGTTGTGAAAACAACTAGCGCGACAGCTCAACACTTAGCGGGCACCTGTGATTTCCTGTTGTTCTACGCTAAAAACATTAAATCGCTGAAGTATCGACCGCTTTTTTCGCAGAAGATAGCTGGCACAGCCGGTGCTGCACTTTATAACAGGGTACAAAGTCCTGATGGACTTTCAGTTAAACCTCTTACCGCTGACGAAGATTTTAGTCGAGACTACGCTCCGACCGGATGGTTTCTTGTTACATCTGATAACATTACCTCGCAATCTGGCGGAGAAACAACGCGCCAACCCCACAATTTTCGCGGTGAGTTTTATTCACCTGGAACTGGAGGATGGAAAACTAATGCCATTGGGCTCAACCGACTCGACATGGCGTCACGATTGGCCCGTGGTGGTAAGGCATTACGATATGTCAGACGCATATTGGACTTCCCTGTTTCGCCAGTGTCGAATGTTTGGGACGATATGCTTACAGGTAGTTTTACCGAGCAGAAACTCTATGTGGTACAAAGCGCAGAAAAGCTTGTCCAGCGCTGCATTCTTATGGTCACAGATCCTGGCGACCTAGTTCTTGATCCTACCTGCGGTTCTGGGACAACGGTTTACGTTTCTGAGCAGTGGGGACGGCGCTGGATTACCATCGACACTTCCCGTGTGGCGCTTGCGCTGGCCCGTGCGCGCATCATGGGTGCACGCTATCCCTACTACGTCCTTGCGGACGAAGTGGAAAGTGTCCAGGATTTAGTGGCCAGTAATGGCAAAGATTTAAAATACAAATCGCTATCCACTAGCCACCAGTCACTAAAACAGGGTTTTGTTTATGAACGTGTGCCGCACATTACGCTGAAGTCCATCGCCAACAACGCTGAAATCGACGTCATCTGGGAAAAATGGCAGGAGAAAATAGCGCCGTTGCTGGAAAAGCTGGCCGCAGTGGTCAGCAAAAAGGAATCAACCGCCAAATCACCATCCACCAATCACCATCCACCATTCACTTCCCTCGCCGAATGGGAAGTTCCACGTGAGTATCCAACCGACTGGCCGGAATCGGCAAAAAAGCACCATGCAGATTTCTGGCAGGCGAGGATCGCGC
>DFZJ01000181.1 GCA_002382045.1 Syntrophaceae bacterium UBA4059 | reverse complement strand
ACAGGACCTATTCCTTATCACTGAAATAATCTGCAGAGAAAATATAGATGTCAGTTTCTTTGTCTTTCCATGATTGGGGGGGCAAACCTGCCTTGTAGCAGGTCTCTTTCAGGAATGTTTCTCTGTCCCATCCATATTCGGTGGCAACCTGTGGCAAAAGCAAACCGGAGTTATACCCCCGGACCATGTACAAGCCATGTTTTCCGACTTCAATGTCATCAATAGTCTTCATCTTTTGCAAAGGGCTTAAAACGGATATTTCAAAGCTCAAATCCCGGATTTCATCGCCCTTGACCGACGGGAAACGGGGATCATGAAAGGCGGCGGCGACAGCCATTTCCTGCACCGTCTCCCCAAGAGGCTTAACCGCCTTAATATAGCCGATGCAACCCCGCAAATGTCCCCTTTTTTTTAACGTGACAAAAGCGCCTCTTTTTTCCTTAAGGATCGGCAATTCCATTGTTAATTTAGGTAATTCTCTATTGCCGGCCTTCGCTATAATCGCTCTTTTGGCAATATCCAGAAGTGCCTTTTTGTCCTGATCTGTTAATTCCATCGTTTATCCTCTTGTCTTCTCTTCGCCCGCGTACATATCTCTATTTAAAACGCCAGATGGTCCCCTGTTCACTATCCAGAATCTCAACACCGGCCGCAGCCAACTGATTTCTCAGCATATCTGCTTCCTGCCAAAGTCCCGCCTTTCGGGCGGAATCTCTTTTTTGAATCAGCTCTTTTATATCCGGATCGGGCGCCTGTTTTCCAAAATCCATGATTCCCAGTATTTCATTTATTTTATCAAGCGCATTAATAACTTTCCGGGCATCTGTCCTGCCTATTTTCCCCTCCGTCAAAGGTACGTTAAGTTTTCCAATAAAATCAAAAAGCGCCGCCAAAGCACCGGATATATTGATATCGTCATCCAACGCCTTCTCAAAGCCATGATGAAGGTCGTAAATGACTTGATCAACATCCGGAAAATTTAAAACATCATCATTAATCGCGCTAAGACGGTAGATAAAAGTATCCATTTTTTTAATGGTATTTCTCGCCATTTGCAGAGCTTTCTCAGAGAAATTGAGCGGCTTGCGGTAATTCATCCCCAGCAGAAAAAACCGGATATCCCTGCCGTTGTATCCCTTTTGCTGCAAATCGGCAATCGTTACGGCATTATGCAAAGAACGCGACATCTTTCGTCCGTCCACGAGAATCATCTCAGCGCCGATCCAATAGTTTGCCCCGCCATGACCGGAATGTGCCTTGTTAATGGCGATGATATTTTCGCAGTGGGGGAATGTTTCATCAGACCCGCTGATATGAATATCATAAACGGTTCCCAGATATTTTTGAGAAATGGCCGCGCACTCCAGATGCCAGCCTGGCCGGATATTGCCCCACTTCGTCTTATGATAAATTCCTCTTTTCAACTCTCCCAGACCGGCTCTTTTCAGGAGGGCAAAGTCAGCCGGGTTATCCTTCTCATAATCGTCGAGATCAATCGACCGACCCAATCGGGTTTTTGCCAAATCAATATTGGAAAGAAGACCATAATCCGACAGTTTGGAAATATCGAAATACACCGAATGAAGCTTCTCGTAAGCAAAATCTTTATCGACTAATTTCTCGACAATCCTGAGCATGGCATCAACATTTTCGGAAGCTTTCGCGTAAATATTGTCCGGACGGATATTTAAAAGTCGGGCATCATCCAGAAAAACCTGTAAATACTTATTGGAATAATCCGCAAGTTCCATCGCCGCTCTTTCCGAGCCGCGAATAGATTTGTCAGTGAAATCAACTATATCGATTACATGCTTGACCCGATAGCCTTTAAATGTCAAATACCGGGCAAGCAAATCAGACACCACCAGGCGCCGGTAATTTCCCAGATGGGGCGCGTCATGAACGGTTGGGCCACAGGTACGCATCAACACTTCTTGAGATTTCAGCGGCCGGAAAAGCGTTTTTGAGCGGCGCAAAATATTATAAAGGTTCACCGTAGCCAATTCTTCTTTGACTGTAAATAATTCCGTGCTTAAATAACGCTCGCCGCTGTCCGGAAAAATGACCACAATCAGACCTTCTTCCATTTCGCTGGCCTTTTGGGCAGCCACAAACATAGCCGCGCCGGAACTCATTCCCACCAGGATGCCTTCGTCGCGGGCAAGCCTGCGGGACATCTCAAAAGCATCTTCGTCCAGAATGTTCACTTTTTCATCGAGACGCTTCTTATCAAAAATCCCCGGGCGGTAAGACTCCCGCATATTCTTGAGCCCTTGGATTTTATGCTGCAAATAAGGTTCGACGCCGATAATTCTGATCTTTTCATTGAGTTCCTTGAGCTTCTTGGAAAGGCCCATCGCAGTGCCGGTCGTACCGAGTGCAGCGACCACCGCAGTAACTTGACCTGCCGTTTGATCCCAGATTTCCTGTGCTGTTCCAAAATAATGGGCGGCAATATTGTCTTCATTATTAAATTGATCGGTGCCAAAGTACCGGCCAGGATTCTCCCTGAGCATCCGGTAGGCAACTTCAATGGCGCCATCCGTCCCTTGAGCAGCCGGCGTAAAATATAATTCAGCGCCCATCGCCCGCAGAATTTTTTTTCGCTCTTCGCTGGCCGATTCAGACATCGTCAGACACAGCTTATAGCCTTTGGCCGCGGCAATCATGGCCAGTCCTATGCCGGTATTCCCACTGGTTGCTTCCAGAATAATCTTGTCATGATTCAAGTCTCCCCTTTTTTCAGCATTCTCTATCATGAACAAAGCCGTGCGGTCCTTAATGGAACCACCCGGATTGGCGGATTCCAGCTTGGCAAAAATTTTTACCTTTTTATTGGGATTGAGTCTTGTTATTTCCACAAGAGGGGTGTTGCCAATACGATCAATAATACTTGTGTAAGCGTTTATCATAAAAGCGACCTGTTGATTGATAATAAGCCATTCCTTTGCCGGCAAAGGAATCTTGACGGGTCAAAAATTCATCCGGGTTAAAAATAGCGGTTCAGCTGTCCATTTTGAGCAGAGGAATTTTCACAAACGAAATCCCCTCTTCCTTTAAGCTCGTTTCTTCCTGCGGTGTCGTTGTCCCTCTTATATTTCTTTTTTCTTCATCACCTTCATGAATTTTAACAGCCACTTCGGCAAATTTATTCCCGACATCTTCAAAGTTGTTTTCAATGTACTGATGCAACATTTGAAGAGCCTGTACCGGGGTAATCTCACGATCCTCTTGTTTAGCCGACATTTTTGAATCCTTCCCCATAATGGTAATGGAAGAAGGCGCTATTTCCACTTGTGAACTGTTACAAACAGGACAGCAAATCAGCCGCTGAGCGTTTTGCGAAAGAAAGGCCTGGCGGTCTTTAAACCAGCCTTCAAACTTGTGCCCATTTTCACATTTCACATCGTAAATAATCACGAATCGGCTGCTCTCTTTACTGAAAATAATTAAATATCAGGTTTATTAAAAACATGTGGACATTTTGCAATAAATTTTATAACGTCCCAACCCGTGTCGGGATGTGGCCCAGCTTGGTAGGGCACTGCGTTCGGGACGCAGGAGTCGCGCGTTCAAATCGCGCCATCCCGACCATTTTTTTTTAGCCGACAACAGACGCCATCTTAAAGATCGGCAGGTACATGGCAATAATCATACCCCCGACAACACCTCCCAGAAAAACCATCATAACCGGTTCGATCAATGCCGTCATGCCGGCGACTGCCGTATCCACTTCGTCATCATAAAAGTCCGCTATTTTATTGAGCATGACATCCAGGGCGCCGGTTGCTTCACCCACCGCAATCATCTGGACAACCATCGGCGGGAAAATACCGGATTCGGCCAGCGGTTCGGCAATAGACTGTCCCTCGCTGATACTCTGACGCGTTTTCAGCAAAGCAGCTTCAATCACCACATTACCGGCTGTTTTGCTGACAATATTCAAACCTTCCAAAATCGGCACACCGGAACTCATCATCGTCGACAAGGTTCGTGAAAATTTGGCAACGGCTACTTTTTTAAGCACCGGTCCGATGATGGGCGCCCTCAGCAGCGCCGCGTCAAACATCCAGCGGCCTTTTTCCGTTTTAAGAAATGTTTTAAGAGCAACGATAAACGCCATGACGATCCCCCCGATAATCCACCAGTAATTCTGCATAAATTTGCTCATTCCAACGACCATCGCCGTCGGGCCGGGAAGCTCGCCCCCCATACTTGAAAACATTTTTTCAAATACGGGAATGACTTTGAGCAGAAGCAAGGTCACGACGCCTGCGGAAATGACCAGAACCGCTATCGGATAAGTCATGGCGCTTTTGACCTGGGCTTTCAATTTCATCGCCTTTTCCAAATAAGCGGAAAGACGCCCTAAAACAAGATCCAGAATGCCGCCCGCTTCACCGGCGGCAATTAAGTTGGTAAAGAGATCATCAAATACCTTCGGGTATTTTTTCATTGCATCCGTCAGGCTGGTGCCGCCTTCAATGTCTTCCTTGACAGAACGGATAATTTTGGCAAAAGTCTTGTTCGCTTCCTGTTGGGCCAGCAGATCCAGGCATTGGATGAGCGGCAAACCGGCGCTGATCATCGTGGCAAAAATCCGGCAGAAAACCACAACGTCTTTTTCTTTTACACCGCCTGCCAGGAAAGGAAGATATTCCGCCAGATCTTTTGGCTTTGCGCGAACGTCAACAGACTTAAATCCCTGCTTTCTTAAAAGCATTCGGACGGCCAGTTCATCGGCAACATCCAGCTCGCCTTTTTTCACTTCGCCCTTTTTCGTTGTTCCTTCCCAAAGGAAAACCGGCATGGTGGAGAATCCTTTCTTGAAGAAATAGTTCGTTTACGGGTGTATCATAAACTATCTTCCATGTAGTTTCAACAAGTTAAAATGGAGACAAACATTTTCATTCCCGGGCTTCTTTTACGCCTGATCCTGAACTTCATACCCCTTACGCTGAAGAAAAATTTCATACTGAATGATCCCCGCGGCCACAGCAACATTATAGGAGTCAAAGCTTCCCGCCATCGGAATCGTGACTAAAAAATCACATTTTTTCTTCACCAGTTGCCGAAGGCCTTTGGCCTCGCTTCCCAGCACTAAAACCACCGGACCATTAAAATTTTGTTCCCTGATATTTTTTCCCCCATGGGCATCAGCGCCATAAATCCAGAAACCCTTATCCTTCAAATAGTCAATCGTCTGGGATAAATTGGTCACACGGGCAACCGGCAGTTGCAAGGCACTGCCGGCAGACGCTTTAATGACGGCAGGTGTCACTGAGGCCGCGCGATCTGTCGGAATGATCACACCGTTAGCGCCCAGACAATGGGCGCTGCGAATAATCGCCCCCAGATTTTGCGGATCGAGAATGCTGTCCAGAATTAAAATAAGATCATGGGATAAATGCGGGTTGCGGTTTTTCAGCAAATCATCCAGATCGGCATAGGTAAATGAATCGCGTAAACCGACGATCCCCTGATGATCCGTTCTGCCCGTCAATTCATCCAGGTATTGACGCTCTTTCCATTCCACGGGTATTTTCTTTTGACGGGCGCCGTCAACAATTTCTTTAACCGATGCACCACTCCGGCCATCGGCAATCATAATTTTTTTCAGGGGTGAAGCCTCTTGGGCAAGAAGAACTTTAACGGGATTAATGCCGTAAACAGCCTCCATGTTTTGCTTTCTCTCCGCAAAAGGAATCGTCATGCTCGGTTTCTTGCAGCCAGACCGTCGGCAATCTCCGCTACAATCCCGCGGCATGCGGCGAGCGGATCCCCGGCCTGGCGGATGGGCCTGCCCACTACAATGTAATCGGCGCCGGTTTGAATAGCCTCAAAGGCGCTTAGCGTTCTTTTTTGATCATCCTTGACGGGCTCGGCAGCACTGCGGATACCGGGTGTCACAATAACAAAATCCTCGCCTAAATCCCGCCGGAGAGCAACGATATCCCGGGGTGAGGCGACCACGCCGGCCGCTCCCGCCTTTTGCGCCATTGTCGCCAGACGCAGCACCAGATCATTTGTGGTTGTCTCAAATCCGATTTCCGCCAGATCGCTGTTATTCAAGCTGGTCAAAACCGTCACAGCCAGAACAATCGGGCTCGCCATACCTTTTTTTTCGGCACAAGCGGCCACGGCATCAACCGTTTCCCGAATCATCCGGCTGCCACCCGCCGCATGGACATTGAACATATCCACATTCAATCCGACAGCGGCTTCAGCAGCGCGGGCTACCGTATTGGGAATATCATGAAATTTCAGATCCAGGAAAACCCTTCCGCCTTTTTGCTTGATGCTTTCCACGATCTTCGGTCCGACCGATGTAAACAATTCCTTGCCGACTTTAAACATGCCGACATGACCGGAAAGAAGCTCAATCCAGGATAAAGCCTCCTCATAGCCTGCTGCGTCCAGAGCAAAGATCAGTTTGTCTGCAGGTTGATTACTCGAGATATTCTTCATCGCCGATGAACTCTGTATTATCCGGAATGGGTTTAAAATCTTCCTGAGACCCTTTTAAAAATTCAGGATTGGCGTAAACAACTTTACCGGCGGCAATTTCCCGGAGCGCCAGAACGATTTCCCGATTTTTACTTTCGATCAAGGGCTTGGCGCCTTTGAGCAATTGACGTGCCCGCTTGGAAGCCAGCGACACCAGACCGAATCTGGTTTCGGCCACCCTTAAAGAATCTTCTACTGTAATTCTTGCCATGAATCTAATACCTCCTAAACATCTCTATTGACATCATTAAAAAAACAATTGATTTTGCTTTGCAAGCGGTTTGTTCTACATTTCTCTGCGCGATAAATAGCAATCAGCTGCCGGGCAGCCGTTTCCAGATCTTCATTAAAAACGGCGTAGTCATACCACAAAACTTCTTTTAATTCACCCTCGGCCTGAGCAAACCGTGTTTTTATCGCTTCCGCACTCTCATGTCCCCGCTTTTCCAGCCGATGCAGGAGTTCATCCAAAGAGGGAGGCAGCACAAAAACAAAAATACCGTCTTTAAATTTTTTTTTAATTTCTTTTGCGCCGCGTGGCTCAATATCGAGCAGTAAATCTTTTCCTCTGTTTAAAACTTCATTCATTGATTTGCCGGATGTTCCGTAAAAGTTTCCGTAGTTCTCCACCCATTCAACAAATTCATCCTGACCAATCCGTCGCTGAAAATCTTCGCGGGAAATAAAATGATAATCCTTCCCGTTGATCTCATTGGGACGCGGCGTCCTTGAGGTATAGGAGACGGAAAATTCAATTTCCGGACAGGCAGCAAGCAACCTTCTGCAAATACTGCTTTTCCCCGCTCCGGAAGGCGCGGACATCACGATGACCAGTCCCTGATCTGACATATTCCTACTCAATATTCTGCGCCTGTTCCCGTAATTTGCCCAGTTCACTTTTGGCATCAATGACCTGACGGGCAATTTCCGCATCATTGCCTTTCGAACCGATCGTATTAATTTCACGGTTCATTTCCTGCAAAAGGAAATCAATTTTCCTGCCTTCCGCCTCGTCGCTTTGCAGCAAAGCTTCAAACTGACTGATATGGCTTTGCATACGGACAATCTCTTCCGTAATATCACATCGATCCGCCATGATCGCCACTTCCTGAGCCAAACGGGCAGGGTCCATCTCAAATCCCGCCGTCAGTTCCTTAATTCTGTCTGAAAGACGTTTCTGATACTCCATTACAACCTGCGGCGCACGCAATCGAATGGTTTCCGTCGTTTTCTGAATGGATTGCAGCCTCATTTGCATATCCGAGAACAAAGCAATCCCTTCATCCTGCCTCATGTTAACCAGCATCGACAAAGCTTCTTGCAGTGTTTTTTCCACCTGATCCAGAAAATCGGCATCCAGCTGCGTCTCGGCGGGCGGCGTAAAAATATCCCGAAAACCGATGAGGGTTTTAAGATGGATCGGCTCTTGTATATCGAATTCATTTTTCAACCGGGTCAACACATCAAAGTAGCCGCGAGCCACTTCCATGTTTAAATTCACCCGGGACGTGTCGGCGCCCTCGCCCTCCAGACGGATCGAGATATCGATGCGACCGCGTTTGAATCTTTCCCCTATTTTCTTTTTATATTCCATCTCCAGCGGATAAAGCAAAGCGGGGGTCCGCAAAGCGATTTCCAAAAACCGGTGATTCACGGATTTTGCTTCCACCACAATGTTCCGTCCGCCACAGAGCGCTTCCACCCGGCCATAACCGGTCATACTTTTAATCATCTTCAAACCTTTTTTACGAAATCATTTCATTTGATATCGGTCCGAGCCACCCTTAACTGCAATAAATATCGTGACCGGATAGCGTTGAGCATCGTCAGTTGCTTCTCATCCGCATAATCCGGATAGGTCCAGGGCAGAGCACAAAACTTTTTCCCCTGATAAATCAGCGTCAAATCCGCGTAAATCCCGTCGCGTAAATAAGGCCTGTGCGTATAACCTTTGCCGGTAGCCAGAATCAGATGAGCCTGAGACAGATAACCGGGATCAATATTCACAAGCCTGTGATGATCCATTGCCGTTTCGTTTTCAATTTCATTTGTCGCAAGCTTGATATCCGGCAATGTTTCCGGCCGGATTAACTGTTCCATCGACAGAAAGCGCCGGACAAGTTTCTCTCCCATTTCCGGATGATAATAATCCGTATAATCAAAGGGCATCTGTTCGCTTATATAATCAGGTTGGCCGTAAAGAGCAGACAACCTGTTGATGGTATCGTTTAGGATTCCGGTCGCCGGACCAAAAACGCTGAAGACCAGCTTGACCGGCGGGGTCTGCATCGGTTTGCTCATAGTACGCTGATCAATTCTTCCCGTGAAACCGTGGACGTCCCCACCTTACCCACCACAATACCCGCGGCATGATTGGCCAGAGATGTTGCCTCTTTCAGATTCGCTTTTGCGGCCAGGGCCAGGGCCAGCACACCGATAACGGTGTCCCCCGCGCCCGTCACATCATAAACTTCCTTCGCCTGCGCCGAAAAGTGCGTGTGGCCAACCTTACGGCCTCTTTCAAAAAGGCTCATCCCTTCTTCGCCCCGTGTCACCAGCAGCGCCTGAAAATCATATTTTGCCAGCAGCGTTTCCCCCAGCTTCCGCAGATCATCCCCGTTGGCAATCTCCAGACCGGCGGCGCGCTGCGCCTCATGATGATTGGGCGTGATGACATGGGCGCCCGCATAAATGGAAAAATCACTTTGCTTCGGATCAATGCACAAATATATTTTTGTATCCGCGGCAATTTTTTTTATGCCGTCGAGCAACGCTCCGGATATAACACCTTTGCTGTAATCGGAAATCACAATAGCGCCAATTTTATCGCGCAGGGACTCCACATAATTAAGGATTTTGGCGATACTCGTTTTCGAAATAGGCGTTCTGCTTTCGGAGTCAAATCGAACAACCTGCTGTCCGTGCGCAACAATTCTTGTCTTCAGCGTTGTCGGCCTTCCCTGCTCGACAACGATGCCGGCGGTGTCGATATCACGTGCTTTCAATTGCCCGATCAGACCGCGACCGATCTCATCAGCCCCGATCACCCCGGCGATAAAAACTCTGCCACCCATGGCATAAATGGTGTTGAGAACATTGGTGGAACCACCCAGCATGACGGAATCTTTCTGCACATCGACCACCGGTACAGGCGCTTCGGGGGAAATTCGTGATACCTTACCCCAGATGAAATGATCCACCATGACGTCTCCGACCACCAGAACACCGGAACTCGGAAAATTTGAAATGATTTCCAATGCTTTCTTTTTCGTGATATGCTTATTCACGTATCCGTAAAACTCCCGAAAAACAATGACCCTAAAAAGTAAAAAAGCGCTGTATGCGCTATATTTTTGTTTAGAAAGTTCGGCGATGTTATTACTAAGAAGTGGATTTGTCAATCATTATCGTCATCAT
>DFZJ01000170.1:7951-8222 GCA_002382045.1 Syntrophaceae bacterium UBA4059 | reverse complement strand
TTCAAGGCGGGTTGATGGCGGTGAGCAGGGCTTTAAGACGGGAAGACAATGTCATCCATTTAACGTATGAGGATATGATTATGATCAAAAAAGAAATTATTTCACGCAATCCGCTTTTAAACCTGGGTTTCGAAAACGAATATATTTTACAAAGCGGCGGTTTGGGAGCGGTTTTGGCTCATGCCGGCGTCGGCAAAACCGCCCTCTTGGTGCAGATGGCCCTTCACGCCATGATGAACGAACAACCTGTTTTACATGTCAGCTTAAATGA
>DFZJ01000170.1:0-7895 GCA_002382045.1 Syntrophaceae bacterium UBA4059 | reverse complement strand
ACCGACCTGATGCAGCAGAATATTTTCAAACCGTATGTCGTCATTCTGGATGGTCTGAAATTTGATGAATCCGGACGCGGTCTTCTTCTCGAGCTGAAAGAATTGGCAAAAAAATATGCCATGCGCATCTGGTTTACCGTTCATACGCACCGCCATGAGCCGCCCAGGGAAGACGGTCTGCCGTTTTCTTTTCTACATGTGGCTGATCTTTTTGATGTGCTGGTGCAGTTGTCTTCCCGGGGGCCAGAAGTTTATATCAAGGCCCTCAAGGGCCAGTTGCCAGGCGCCAGGCAGGATGCGCTGCTTTTGGATCCGGCGACGATGCTGATCAAAGCATAAAAAACGGAGACAGGCCGCCGGCCTGTCTCCGTTTTTTTCATGACCCCTCCCGCAGGAATTTCCATCCGTAGCGGGAGACGGCAGGCTATTTTTTATACAGACTGTTCAGCATGTCCCCGTACTTGTCCATGATCGCCTGGCGCTTGAGCTTCATGGTTTGCGTGAGCATGCCGCTTTCCAGCGTGAAATCCTCCAGGATGAAAGCGAATTTCTGGGGAATTTCATAAGATCCTATCATTTTTCTAAGGTGGTTTTGAACCTCGGTGGTCAGTAGATCTTTTAATTTGCGTCCTGCCGGATTGGCCGGATCGAACAGGCTTTCCGGCGCCACCGATAAATTCAGCTTTTCAGCCATCTGCTTGAGCAGTTTCATGTCGGGAACAATCAGGCCCACGTTGTATTCCTGCCCGGCCCCGTAAATCATGGCGTTCAGGATCCAGGGCAGAACCTTTATTTCCAGTTCGACCGCCTCCGGGTGGATGTATTTGCCGTTGGCCAGCTTGTATTCTTCCTTGAAGCGGCCGGTAATGTACAGAAAACCATCGTCATCAAGGCGTCCCCGGTCTCCGGTGCGCACGCCGCGCATCCCCTTCATTTCCACAATGACTTCTTTTGTTTTCTCCGGTTTGTTGTGGTAGCCGATCATGCACTGGGGGCCGAAGCAGATGATTTCACCGTCGTCGCCGCTGTCACCCGTGCGCGACCGGTCAATCACGACTTTGGTTTTGTTGATCGGCTTTCCGACGGAGCCCAGGCGGTTACCCATCAGCGGCGAGTTGATGGTAATGGCCGGAGACGTTTCACTCAACCCGTAGGCGTCATAGGTCGGGATTCCCACATCGATGAAGAATTTCGCGATTTCCACATTCATCGGGGCGCTTCCGGTGACAGCGTTGACAAGGCGTCCTCCAAAGCGTTCCCGAATCTTGGCCAGGACGATTTTATCCAGGATTTTATATTTTATAGTTTCTTTGCCTGTTTCCCGCTTGACCTTCGCCGCGTCCAACGCCATTTTAAAAAGCTTTAACTTCAATCCGCCTTCTTCGCGCATTTTGGCCCATACCCCGTTATAAACCTTATTAAAGACCCGGGGCACGGTGGTCATGAAGGAGGGCTGGATCTTGGGCAGATCGTCAATCAATGTTTCGACCGATCCCATGATGCCGAGAGACCCTCCCCGCAGTATAAACGCATACAGGTCCGCCGTAATGCCGAAAGAGTGAGCCCAGGGCAGCATGGAAATGCACCGGCTCTGCTCGGTCAGGTTCAAAAACCAGGCGAGGATGACCTTGACGTTTTCCGCCAGGTTGCCGTGGGAAAGCAAAACCCCCTTGGGCTTGCCGGTGGTTCCCGAGGTGTAGATCAGGACGGCGACGTCGGAGGGTTTGGGCTTCTGTGAAGCGACGGGCTTTTCGGCGCCTATTTTCTCCAGGGCGGCCATCGTCTTGTCCCCCGTGCCTTCAATCAGGAAAATGTGCTGGAGCGTTGGAATTTCCGAGGGGAAATTTTTCACCTTTTCCAGAATTTCAGGTTTGGAAACGAGCAGGACTTTGACGGCGGCGTCCCGAATAATATATTTCCACATCGTCACCAGTTCTTTTTCATACATCGGCACGTAGGCGGCGCACAATCCCTGCGTGGCCATTTCCCCGATCACCCATTCCTTGCGGTTATTCGCGATGATTCCGACCGTGTCCCCGGCTTTAACCCCGAGCGACGCAAGCCCCGCCCGCAGATTATTGACGCGGGTGGCGATTTGCGCGTAGTTTACCCACTGGTACACTCCGGAAGAATCTTTTTCTCCAATAAACAAATTATTGGCGTATTTGGCGGCGCTGTTTTCAAACATTTCCACCAGATTATCCGGGGCCTCATACGTGTTCTTGTACTCACCAGCACTGCTGTACATATTTTGGTTGAGTTGGATGACCATGAATTAACGTAAATCCCCATAGAACAAGAAAAATAGTGAAACCCTCCGCTTGACAAACCCGATACGTTCAGATATTACATTCACAGAACATGTTCTGTGAAGCGAGTATGCGAATATGAAGATCGCATTATCTGATAAAAGGAGGTCAAGATGGAAAACGTTTATGTAATTGGTTCCTATTCAACGCAATTCAAGCGCTGGCCGGAAAAATCGATCAAGGATCTGACGCGGATGACTTATCTGGGCGTTCTGCAGGATGCCGGGATTGAACCCCGGGATATTGAATTTCTTTGGTTTTCGAATACCGGATGGGGACACGACGTCCCACCGCTTGCTGATGACCCCGGGAAGCCGGGTCAAATGAATGTCCGCGGCCAGACGGCATTTGCTCCCCTGGTGAACGAGAATCTTTTCCCTGTCGGGGTGCCGTGCATCAATGTGGAAGGGGCCTGTGCCAGTGGATCGCTGGCATTTCACGGTGCATGGAAAGATATCTTAAGCGGTCAGGCCCGGGTCTCTCTGGCCCTGGGCGCGGAAAAGACTTTTTTCCCCAAGCATCTGGAATTGGTTCTCAAAAGTTTTTCCGACGGCACTGATGTGGAGGAACTTCCCCGTCTCGCCGATCAGCTGGGCGAAATCTGCCGGGAGTGCGGCAAGGATTGGTCGACGGCCGGAGGCCACACCATTTTTATGGATATATATGCCATCCTGGGCGCCTGGCACATGTGGAAGTGGGGAACGACGCGGGAACAGATTGCCCACGTTGCTTCCAAAAACCACTGGCACGGTTCAATGAATCCGCTGGCACAGTATCAGTTTGAAGTTCCGGTCGCAAAGATTCTGGCGGACTATGAGGTGAGCTGGCCTCTGACCCGTTCCATGTGTGCTCCTCTTGGCGATGGTGCGGCAGCAGCGCTTTTATGTTCGGAGGACTACCTGCAAACGCTACCCAGGGCAGTAAAGGAAAGGGCGGTCAAGGTTTTGGCCAGTTCGGTCGCCGGTGGACGCCGCCGGGGGATGCTGGAAACCGGCGTGAGCCAGATAGCCGCCCGGAAGGCCTACCGGATAGCAGGAATCGGACCGGACCAGGTGGATCTGGCGGAAGTTCATGACGCAACGGCCGTCGGGGAAATTTTGCAGACGGAAGCCCTTGGCTTTTGTGCACCGGGACAAGGCGGAAACTACGCCGAATCGGGGGCGACGCGTTATGACGGGAAACGTCCCGTCAACACATCCGGGGGCCTCGAATCCAAAGGACACCCGATCGGAGCAACCGGCCTGTCGCAGATCAATGAAATTGTTACTCAGCTCAGGCGCGAAGCAAAAGCAAGACAGGTTAAAAAAGCGGATATCGGATTGATTGAAAACGGCGGCGGCATTGTCTCTGTGGAGGAATTCTGCTGCGCAGTGACCCTGCTTCAGAAAACTAACTTTTAGGAAATCCAATGCAAAGGAGATAACGATGAAAGGAATAACCGCGCAGACCCTGCTCTCCGGAACGTTAAAGAAATTCCGTGACAGAGTATTCATGAAGATTGAAGGCAGTGAAATGACCTATGGAGAACTGGACCAAAGGTCCAACGTACTGGCCAATGCGATGGCCAATCTGGGTTACGGGAAAGGCGACAAAGTGATCATGATTCTCCCCAACAGCATGGAGATCGCCATACTGTGCCTGGGGTTGATTAAAGCCGGCGTGACCATGACGTCCCTGAATATCTGGCTCAGCGAACGTGAGATCAGTTATATCCTGAAGGATTCTGGGGTGAGAGCGGTCTTTGTTGATCCTGCCTTTTATGATTTGGTGCAAAAAGCGAGAGGGGAGCTTCCCCATATCGAACACGTAATTGCCTTGGGGGGCGACTGTCCAGAGGGATTTATTTCTTATAGGCAGTTTCTCTCCGGGGCCGATGCAACGGATCTTCCCTTGCGCGCCGCGCCAGAGGATGAATTTTTGATTTCCTATACCGGCGGAACGACCGGTACGCCCAAAGGGGTGATCCAGACGCAATCCAGCGTTTACTTCAATCTTCTGTCGCACTGCCTGGAACTCAACACAAGTCACGATGAAAAACTTCTGCTCATGACGCCTCTGTCTCATGCCGCGGGCCTGCTGATGCTTCTGGGCATGATTAAGGGAGCGACGATGGTTGTGGAGAAGAAATTCGATCCATTCCGGGCGCTGGATTTGATCGAGTCAGAAAAAATAACGACGGTCTTTGCCGTGCCGACCATGATCTATGTTTTTCTGGATATTCTCAAACAGAAAAAATCAGACATGAGTTCCATCCGGCAAATAACATACGGCGCCGCGCCGATATCGGAAAAGCGGCTTGCAGAAGCTCTGGAAGTTTTTGGCCCTGTTTTCAACCAGGCATACGGTCTGACGGAATGCCCCAGCATGATCACGGTCTTTCCGGTTGCCGATCATCTGAAGGCATTAAGAGACCCATCGCTTTTGCAAAGCTGCGGCAGACCCGCTCTGATGTGTCAACTACGCATCCTGAATGAAAGCGGCAATGATGTGCCCGCAGGCAAGGTTGGGGAAATCACCGTTTGGGCTCCTTATCTCATGAAAGGATACCTCAATAAACCGGATGAAACCGCCCATGCTTTTACCGAGGAGGGTTGGCTCCGGACCAGCGATATGGGGCGGATGGATGATAACGGCTATATTTATATTGTGGATCGTAAAAAGGATATGATCATCAGCGGCGGTATGAACGTTTATTCGATAGAGGTAGAAGAGGTTATCCAAAGACATGCGAAAGTCCGTCAGGTCAGTGTCATCGGAATACCCGACGAACACTGGGGCGAAGCGGTCACCGCCATCATCGTTCCCGCAGGCGAGTGCAGCGAAGAGGGAATTCTGGATTTCTGCAAGGATAAAATGGCGAAGTACATGGAACCCAAAAAAGTCATCTTCAGGGAAAATCTGCCCTTGACGGCCGTGCTGAAGGTCGACAAGGTTGCCCTGCGGGCCGGCTTCTGGAGCGATAAAGGCAGAAGTGTGAATTAAACACGCACGAAGATCGAATTGAATTTTATAAAGCAAGCAATGGCAGGAGGCTGGAAAATATGGACTGTAATTTTAATGATCGAGTGGCGGTGGTGACGGGCGCCGGAAATGGACTGGGGAGGCGTTATGCCCTGGAGTTGGCAAAGCGAGGCGCAAAAGTGGTCGTAAACGATTACGGGGTATCACCTGGCGGCACCGGGTACACGGATGAGTATGCCTTGAAGGTTGTCGATGAGATCCGGAGCGCCGGAGGACAGGCTGTCGTGGACTGCCACAGTGTCAGTGAAGAAAGCTCGGCACAGGCGATCATCCAGACGGCATTGGACCGATTCGGCAGGATTGATATTCTCATCAACAACGCAGGATTTCTGCGGGACAAAAGCCTTCTGAAGATGACTGTCGACGATTTTGATGCGATTCTCAAGGTGCATTTATATGGCCCTTTCTTCCTGGCCAGAGCCGCCATTCCATCCATGCGGCAGAACGCCTATGGCCGCATTGTGATGGTCACATCAACGTCGGGACTTTATGGGAACTTCGGACAAGCCAATTATGATGCAGCGAAACTGGGCGTCATCGGTTTGATGCACGCGGCGAAAGAAGAGGGAAAAAAATACAATATTCTGGTTAATGCAGTCGCCCCCGTTGCCGGCTCGCGTCTGGGCGCGGGTTTATTTCCTCAGGAAGTCATGGATATGCTGAAGCCCGAGTATGTGGCGCCGGCGGTCGTTTATCTGTGCAGTGATAAATGTAATTGCTCAGGGCATATTATTACCGCCGGAGGAGGTTATTTTTCCAGGGACTGGATCGCCGAAGGTGAAGGTTATTATTTTGAATCGAAAGAAATCAGCGATGACGCCTTTGCCGAAAAGTGGGAGAGTATCACGGATATGACACGGGCGCATCACTATGATAACATGATGGAAGTCGGAATGGCATGGCTTGCAAAAACGACGGCCCCAGGCAAGAAAACAGTTTGAGTGACCAGTACACGGATCCGGTGGGGTGATTCCAAGTGGATGATTACCCTACCGGGCTTGTATCGATTTGCCTTTGATCGTCTCTCTGGGCAGCAGGCCGGATAAAAAGAGGGCCAGGATCTGCTGACTTGCCTCAACATAGTCAAAGTTGCCGTTGCGGAGTACCCATTCATAGATATTGCCGCGGCTGCATTTTATGATGATGTCCACGATCATCGTTTCATCCAGATCGGTTCTGATCTCGCCTTTTTCCTGGGCTTCATGGACCAGCTGCTTATAAATCTTGAAGATCGGACGCTTTTCATCGAGCAGAAATTTTTTTTTCTTCTTGGGGCCGATTTCACTGTAGTACACTGCCTTGAGCAGCGTAACGCCCAGTTCAGCAATGTATTGCGACATGCGTCGGGTGAATATGCTCAGCTTTTCCACGGCGGACATGCCTGCCGGAAAAGCATTAAATGTCTCTTTACAAAATGCATCAATCTTCAGATACTCTTCAGCAATAACCTGATCTTTCGATTTGAAATGATGATAAAACGCCCCGGTCGAGATTCCCGCTTTCCGGCAGATATCCCCGACCGTCGTCTGGTCATAGCCTTTCTTCTTGAACAACGTGCTGGCCGTATCAAAGATCAGTTGATGCGACTGCAATGCCTGTTGCTTCCGTTTAGTCAAATCCTTGCGCATAGTATTATTGAATTGATAATTGATATTGATAAGAACTTCCTTTTTGTGGCGTGAAGTCACTCTTGTCCAAATTAGCTTTTAAAAATACAGGAGCATGTTGAGCCCTGATTTGTTATATTGGCTTTACGAAGAGCAAATACAGACAAGGGAGGACTCAACGATGCAGAGATTTAGTAGCATATTCAGCCAGCTGTTACAATGATTTTCTCGACTGGAATTTCAGAGCGCGGTTACGGCGGCGAAAGCAGAGCGTCATATGCGGGGTTTCACCTGCTGGGGGCAATTTGTGAGTATGCTGTTTTGTCAATTGGGCCGGGGGTCCATTCACGGCGGGAAATAACAAACGGTCTGCGCAGCTGCGAGGGGAAGTTAAAACATTTGGGAATCAGCGCACCGAACCGGTCGACCCTTGCGTATGCCAATGAACATCGTCCGTGGGAGCACTACCAGAAGGTATTTTTTAATTTATTGGAGACATGCCGTGGCCAGGTCAAAGGCAAGAAACCGTTTCGTTTCAAGAATAAGCTGGTCAGTTTGGATGCGTGTTTGCCAAATGGACGGATCAGGGAGTATTTTTTGTTACCCGAATGAAGAACAATGCTGTTTACCTTGTTACGGAAACGAGAAAGATTCCCTAAAATCGCTCAATGCTCAGCGACGAAATCATTCAGTTCACCGGACAGCATGGATAGTCATGCTGATTCTTCGCTACCTTCAATTGAATATGCAACCACAGACAAAATTACAATTCTAGCAATTGGGTCAGCACATGATAAAAAACCGGCAAACTATTTTAAGAAACGAGCAAAATCAGTCCAAATAAGCAATATTTTCAATGATATTTTTTTTCAAACGGGGTAATTTGGACAGCAGTGGGTTCGTCAGTCAATACATTCAGCTGGACGCTTTGCTGCATAACGACGTTTTGGAATCTTGT
>DFZJ01000149.1 GCA_002382045.1 Syntrophaceae bacterium UBA4059 | reverse complement strand
CGCTCGGCCTCTTTATGGCCTTCGGCCTTGGCCGTCTCAATCATTGCCGGGTACATGCTTTTGAATTCGTGCGTCTCTCCGGCAATGGCTTCCTGAAGGTTTTCCCGGGTAGAACGGATGCCTTTCATCGCCTTTAAATGAGCATGGGCGTGAACGGTTTCCGCTTCCGCCGCCGCCCGAAACAGCTTTGCCGCCTGGGGAAATCCTTCCTGGTCGGCCTTGGCCGCAAAGGCCAGATATTTACGATTCGCTTGTGATTCTCCGGCAAAAGCCTCTTTTAACGCGTCTTCTGTTTTCGACATAATCATCTCCTCCATTTAAAATTTTTTTATTATTAAAAATCACGTCAGATCGAAGCGGTCAAGGTTGAACGTGCCGTCGCCGGAAATGGGTTTTCTCATCCGGCCCGTAACCGGGCATTTGCTTTCTTCGGTCATGATATTTTCTCCGTTCTGCCGCTATCCTGGAATGATTCTTGATTGAAAAAAATTTAAATTGCTTCTTTCACCGTTGGTGCCTATGTGCCGCTCAGGCGCAGAATAAGAAGATTAGTCGGGTCGTTTCAGGCAGTCGCGGCAATACCCGTGCAATTCCATTCGGGTATCTGTGACGATAAAACCCGATTTACGGGCAATGTCTCTGGGTTCAAGAGGTGCAGGGATGTGATAGTCGATAATCGTTCCGCACCGTTTGCAAATCAGATTGATATGATCGGACAGATCGACGTCGTAACGGTTTTCCATCCGGTCGAATTCCAGTTGTTTGATCAGTCCGTTTTCGGAAAATTCTTTCAGTGTCGCGTAAACGGTTGAAAGGCTTACATGTTTTGCTTTTTTGCGCGCCTCGGTGAAGATCATCGTTGCGCCGGGGTGCGCGTAGCGATTCTTTACCAGCGCTTCAATAATCGCCGCACGCTGTGGTGTGATTTTGAGGCCTTTTTCCTTTAGCTGACCGATCAGTGCTTCTTTGTCATTGGTTCTCATATCGGAATCATTCCAGTTTGATTATCTGAATAATCCAATCAGCTATATCTTGTCAAGTTGTTTTTGAGGTATCTGCCTATCCATAGTTGACACAGGTCAGCAATATTAATGTTTCAATCATCCTTTACGACATTTTGTCTTTCTCGTCGGAACAGCGTTCCAGGGGTCGTCGGGCCAGGGATGCTTCGGGTAGCGGCCCTTCCTTTTTTATTTCCCCTACTCATTCGCAGCCGTGGGAAATTATTCTTGCATTTCAAAGTCCAAATACTTATAATGTGAACCAAAGATCATAAAATTTATATTATTTAGGCCATGATATACGCAAAAAAACCCATAGCCGCCATCCTGCGGTGTCCGAGAACCGTCTTTACCTTTAAAGACATTGCCTTGCTGTGGCGCAATCCGGATCAAAAAGCCGTGATCGCCGGCATCAATTATTATGTTGGCACGGGGCAGATTCACAGAATACGGCGCGGCATTTACGCGAAGGATCAAAATTACGACAAAACAGAGCTGGCCTGCAGAATCTACACGCCCGCATATGTCAGCTTCGAAACCGTGCTTGCGCGCGCGGGCATCAACTTTCAGTATTACGGCCAGATCTTTATTGCGTCGTATCTGGCGCGCGAAATTGTTGTCGATGATCAGGTTTATCAATACAGAAAGCTCAAGAATGCTCTCCTGACGGATTCCACCGGCGTATCAAACAATAACGGTATCGCCATCGCCACGCCAGAGCGGGCTTTTTTGGATACGCTTTATCTCAACACCGATTATCATTTTGACAATCTTGCCCCGCTTGACCTCGACAAAGTCTTTGAGATGCTGTCCCTGTATGACAACAAAAGAATGAACCGTAAGGTTCGGGAATTCTTTAACGCCGGGAAAGACAACAGGTAATACGCCATGACCATTGACACAAAAATAAACGTGCCTGCTCACAAAACCATCCTGTTTCAAATCCTCAAGGATATATACAACGATACAACCCTTGCGCCGCGCCTGGGCTTTAAAGGCGGCACGGCGGCTTACATGTTTCACGGGTTGAACCGGTTTTCCATTGATCTGGATTTTGATTTGCTCGATGCATCCGGAGAAAAAAATGTTTTTGAAAAGATGATTGCCATTGCCAAAAATTATGGAACGGTAAGGGACGCACAGATCAAAAAGTTCAGTCTTCTGGTGGTGCTCTCCTATGATGACAAGACGACAAACATCAAAATTGAAATCAATCGCCGGGATTTCGGTTCACAATTCGAAATTCAAACCTATCTGGGCGTATCCATGCTGGTCATGGTACGGGAGGATATGTATGCCCACAAACTGATGGCCATGTATGAAAGAATCGGAAAAACCAACCGCGATATCTATGATGTCTGGTTTTTCGTGCAAAACCGCTGGCCCATCAACAAAGACATTGTGGAGAAGCGCGCCGGCATGCCTTATAAACAGCTTCTGAAGAAATGCATTGCAAGACTGGAAAAAATGACGGACCGCGCTATCCTGAGCGGGCTGGGAGATCTTCTGACCGACGAACGTAAAAAATGGGCAAAGACAAAGCTTCGGACGGATACCATTTTTCTCTTGAAGATGGCTTTGGAGAATGAACCCTGAGGCGCACAGTGTGCGCGGACGATGAGCGATAGTGGATAGCGCCTCACGCCACCTGTGGTGGCAATTGATCAGGGAGTAATTTCGGTGAACCTACTTGGAAGATCATAGCGGGCAGATGAAAACTGAGAACTGCAAATCAACAATCACCTGTTGCCCATAACCCAACTCTCAGGTTTCCCTATTTTTTCTTGCATTGTTTTCGGGAAGTTGTATTATTCACCATACCTTATGCACAAGTGTTAAACACAAAGTATCACACAAGAATTATACGATGTTAAATTGAGGTTGAAAACTGATTTGTCGACATCTGGTGCTATTCGATGGACGAATCGGTTTACATGAAAATGCCGGTAAGTGTCCGGATATTTTAATCATTCGTTGTGCCCGTGCCGGGCATGGAAGTTAGAAAAGAATACCGTTTATTTGTTCAGCAGATGCAGTGCAAGCATGAATCAATGCGCGGGGTAATGGAGCGCAGGACGATATACGGAGGCAGCGACTTTGCTCAAGCAATGCAGAAACGCTATAATCTTGATGCTGTGATTAAAAAACGAGGACGTCCAAGGAAGGAACAAGAAGATAGCAAGATTGCAGGCAAAGCTAATAAATAGAACCGTCCCCTATTTTACCCAAGATCACGAAGTGTTCCTGTTCGGCATTTGCGCGTCTTGCCGCTAGGAGGCTGTCCGAGAATAGCTTTTTAGGCCTTTTTTGCACTCGTAACTACTTGATATTACAGAAGCCGAATTTAGTAAAATTGAGTTTTCGGACAGCCTCCTAGACGACGCGGGAATCATTAAAGCAAGAGAATAATACCGTGGAAACGTTTATAAAATCCAAAACGATGGAATCCAATCCGGGATTTCAGAAACAAAAGGATGTGATTTTATCCGGTCTTGACGTTGCGCAAATCGATCCGCCACTCATCGGATTGATTGCCGGGCTGAACAAACTCTCCTTCTGCTTCACCCTGCAATGCTGTTTCGGCCATTTTATTCATAAAGGCAATCGCGATCTCATGAACACCGAAGCACTGCCGGAGACGGAAGACATCCGGCGGGTAGATTATAAGATCGCCTATCTCGCCTTTTGCCTGGAGGACAGCCGGGCGGGGCGGAATCTGTGCCGGGAACTGGGAGGCATGACCGCTATCGCTCCCGGTTATATTCAGTTCGGATCAGCCCTGTGGTTCTGGGAAAGGCAGATTAATTCCTACGTTCTGCAGGTAGAACCCGAGCGGTTTAAAACACAAGACAAAGCGAGACTGACATATCGGGAAGCGCTGCGTGTGGAAAAAGCGCGTAATGAATTCTTTGCGCGGCTATGCGAATCCGAATTTTTGAAAAATGCCGGATAAGCGGAGACTCTCATCAATGGCCAATCGTCAAAAAATACAGGACGGATGCATTGAGAAAACCTCTTCGCCAACCGCCCCGACGATGTTGGCCTGGAATGCCGTACCGTTTCCCGAAATGGAGGTCGGAGCATGAATGATGTATGGGTTGCCCTGGGATTGACACTGTTTGCCGGAATGGCAACCGGCATCGGCAGCATCATTGCCTTCACCGCCAAACGGACGAATTACCGTTTTCTTTCTGTGGCGACGGGCTTTTCCGCGGGCGTGATGCTGTACGTTTCCTTTATCGAAATCTTTCCCGAAAGCGCAACGCTTCTTGGCGCACGCTACGGAGAGATATGGGGAAACCGGCTTGTGGCGGCTTCATTTTTCGGCGGCATGATTTTGATGGCGATCATCGACAATCTCATTCCCTCCGCCGACAATCCCCACGAAACCCATACCGAGGAGGAGATAGCGCCGCTGCACGATCCGAAGGCGGCTCTTCCGGATTTTCAGTCTGTTGCGTATCAGGACGCTGAAAAGCGTCTGCCGGGAGCACACGACCACGGAAGGGTACATGCTGGCCTTTTGCGCACGGGTTTATTCACAGCCTTGGCCATCACGATTCATAACTTTCCCGAAGGCATCGCCACTTTTCTGGCCGCGATGCAGGAGCCTGCGCTGGGCGTGGCCATCGCCGTGGCGATTGCTCTGCACAACATTCCGGAAGGGATCAGCGTTTCCGTCCCGATCTTTTATGCGACCGGCAACCGGAAGAAAGCCTTTTTGTATTCGCTGATAAGCGGCCTTGCCGAGCCGCTGGGCGCCGTAATCGCTTTTGCGGCCATTGCCCTCATTGCCGGAGACGGCGCATGGGCCGTGCCCGCGCATGTCACGGGCGTTTTGTTCGGAGGCGTCGCCGGCGTCATGGTGTATATCAGCCTCGATGAACTCCTGCCAACCAGCCGCGCTTACGGCAAAGGCCACGACAGCATTCTGGGACTCATGGCCGGGATGATAGTCATGGCGCTCAGTCTGCTTTTGATGCGGTAGCAAATTAGCCGGGCTAGACAAACGGCCATTGGTTCCAGAGGGTTTGAACGCCCCAAAACATCACGGCCGCACCCGCCAGCCGGGACAGGATGGTAATCTGACCGGGGATCCTGGCGGCAAAGCCCGCTCCCAGCCAGCCCATGGCGGCCGCAAAGATTAAAAGCGGAGAGAGGCTGGTTCCCAGAGTGAAGACGGCCGATACCGAAGCGCCCTTCCACAGCGACCCTGCCGCCGCCGCAGTCGCCATCATGGCCCCGTAAGGCAGGCAGGGAATCAGCGGACTGGCTAATCCTAAAAGGAGCGGCGGCGTACCGGCCTTCGGGCAACTTCGGCAGGCGCCTGGACGTGGGCGCGCCAGCAGATAAACGCCTGCCCCCAGCGTAACCAGGCCGGAAATCGCGATCAAGGCCGACGGGCTGAGCGTGCCTCCCGCGGCACCGCAGAGGCCGCCTAAAACGGTTGCCGTAAACAGCCTGCCCAGGGTGAAGGCAGCCGCGGCATACAGGCCGTCTGCCGGACGGCGGCTGTTGCCCAGAAGGCAGGCGCCCATCAGCGGCAGGCATGTCGTGCTGCAAACGCCCAGTCCCAATGCCAGTCCGGCCAAGAACAGGGCCAGATATTCCAGGGGTAAAGAAAGCGGCGTCATCAGGCCGTCTCCGCCAGATGCGCGTCGCGAGCCAGAAGCGCCGCGCCGATGGCCGTGGTGATCTGCGGCCATTTCGGCACATGGATGTCGCAGGCGAGTTCGTCTTCAATCGCGCGCACAAGTCCCGCATTGAGCGCAGGCCCTCCGTCGAGCACCACGGGCGGGTTCACCCCCAGGCGGCGGGCCATGCGCGACAGGCGGCGGGCAATGGCATAGTGCGCGCCGGCCGCGATTTCCGCCGTGGGTTTTTTGCGGGCAATGAGCGAAATAATTTCCGATTCTGCAAAAACTGCGCAGGTAGCGTTGATTTTCAGCGGGATCTTCGCCTGAAGCGCCAGCGGCCCCAGATCGGTCAGGTTGACTTCAAGAATCCGGGCTACCGTTTCCAGAAAGCGTCCCGTTCCGGCGGCGCATTTATCGTTCATGGCAAAATTCTCCGTGACCCCAAAGGCGTCCAGGACAATGACCTTGCTGTCCTGTCCGCCGATGTTGAGGATGGTGCGCACGGGCTCACTCAAATCAGCGCAGCTCCATGACGTGCCGCGCACGTTGGCGGTAATTTCGCTGATCACCTCGTCGGCAAAGGGAATCAGGCGGCGGCCGTATCCCGTCGCCACAGTTTTCCGGATCTGCTCGCGGCGCAATCCATTTTCAGACAGCAGACCGGCGAGCGCAGTCTCCACCGTTTCCGCGCAGTTGACTCCAGTAGGCTGCACAAGGCTGCCCAGAAGTCCTTGCGGCGTCATCAAAGCCAGTTTGGTCGTGGTGGAGCCGATATCGATACCCAGGTAAAGTTCCATTCTATCCTGCTTTCTATAAAGCCCCGCCCATTTTCAACCGTCTGCCCTTGAGCGTTTCGATAAACGCCTCGATGCGCGTACGCAAGGGCTCGGTGTCCTCCGGGCTGTAGTCGGTTTCAATTTTCAACTGCGAAACGCCGGCGGCTGCCAGTTCCGCCTCGAGCGGCCGCAACTCCATATCGTAGGGGTGACATCCTTTGAGCACATGATGAACGACGCCTTCGACGCGGTAGTCGCGGATCATGCGCAACAGTTTCACTCTGCGGTCAGTCGCGTCGGTGAAGACCGGGCAGGTGCAGGGCATCAGCGACCGGTCCGCCAGCGCGTCGAACATGTCGTCGTAGAGCGGTTCGTCGATGCTGGCCATGTCCCACAGAAGCCTGCCGGAACTGCACAGCTCGTCACAAACGAGCGCGCCGCCGGAATCTTCGATCAGGACAGGAATCTTCCAGTTGGGAAATATTACCGGCGAGCCGGTCAACAGCACGCGCGGCGCGGATTTGGGCATAACCCCCAACCCGCGTTGCTTTCGCTTAGCCAGTTCTTCGTTCAGACAGCGGACGTGCCCGGTCCATGAGGCCGCGTCCATGTAAAACCAGGCGTTGGCCACCTCGACCGCGTCGCGCCCGCTGATGAGGCACAGATCGTCCGCGCGGAGTTCCTGAAACCGCCGGAACTCGGCTTGCGCCTCGTGAATCAGCGAGATGGACGCTCTGAGCCTGCCGCGCGTGATGCGCGTCTTGGTAAGTTTCTCCAGCGCCCGGCAAAGCCTGCGGATTTCGTCGTACCAGAACAGACGGGCGGTCTCGGTGGTCTTGTGCTTGGGCACGTTGAGCATCAGTACCGGCACATGCCGGCTCAGCAGGTCGCCCAGCTTGACCTTCCAGTCGCAGGTGGCCGGAATCACCACCAGGTCACAGCCGCGGTAAAAGCCCAGAGCGCCCGTGCGGGTGAATCCGACGGCCGCTTTCACCAACGGGCAGGACACGTCCGGAAACAGCGCCTCGCCGGCTTCCGCTGCGTCGGTGCTTCCCGCGCAGAGGCGCACAGGCAGCGCGCCCGCGGCATAAACCAGCTCTTCGGGTACCGTCACGCAATACAGGCCGACTTTCTTGACGGGTCTGGATGGCAATATCTCATCCGGAGCCTCTGCAAACTTTTTAAAAAGCGTGTCAAAAGGCGCCATGGCTTCAGGACGGTTTTGTTCAAGCGCGAGCCGGTCGAAAATCTCGCGGACCGACATAGCCAGGTGAAGCGACAGGCGTTTGGCCTGTTTTTCGTCACGGTCAGTTTGAATTTGAATCATGGGGGAAATCCTCAATGGGCAAAGGCGGTGCGCAGCCCTGGCGTTTCAGAAATCCGGCCGCCGAGGCAGAGAACACAGGAAATCCCAGAAGCGTCGCGGACAAAGCCTTATTTTCAGGACAGACCTCGACGCAGCGCATGCACAGTATGCAATCCTGCGTGACCATGTGTTTGCGATCCCGCTCATCCGCGATTTCGCGAATCTCCATCGGGCAGGCGCGGTAGCAGTTGCCGCAGCGCGTGCAGGCTTCCCCTTTCTTTTTCAGGCCGACAAACCCGATGCGGTCAAATAATGACAGCAGGGCGGCCATCGGGCAATACAGACAAAACCACCGGCGCTTAACAAAGCCGCCTATAAGAAACACGCCAGTCAGAAACATCAGCAGGCTGGTCAGCGCCAGTTTTACGGGACTGGAGAAATCGATGAGCAGGTGGCTGGTGTCCCCGGAAAACAGCGGCAGCAGGGGCTTCCCCGGACATATCTGACAGAAGGGAACCGCCCAGTCGCCGCTGAGTTTCGGAAGCCCGCCCAGACTGTTGCCAATGCCCATGGGAATAAGGATCAAAAGCGCCAGAAGTGCGTATTTGACCCATTGGAAACGCTCCCTGGATGCCCAGCGGAAACGGGCGCCGTCGATGCCCAGAAACTGACGCGCCCTCGTCAACAAGTCCTGCAGGAAACCCAGCGGACAGATCCAGCCGCAAAAGGCTTTGCCGAACACGAGCCCCCAGAGAAAAAACGTTCCCAGATAAATCAAAAAAGGCAAAATCGTAGCCCCGATCAGCGTACTCAGGGGAAGGGACATGAATCGCTGAAAGGGATACAAAAAGCAGGCCCCGCCGCGGTCCTCGGCGTAAATGCACGCCATCGTCGGAACGGCGTTGCCAATGGAGAATCCCAGGATACCCCCGTAGATCAGAAAGACAAAACAAAACGCCTGTACGATCAGGCGAATCCGGTCTATGCGCATGGCCGCTTCCTTTGCCGCCTGCGGATCGCGGTGACCACGCCGATGGCCGCCATCGCCAGAAATAATGCGTAGAGGCCGGCGGATCGGCTTTCCCAGTCGAGCGGCGAGGGATAGACCAGCAAGGCCAGGGTGCTTCGCAGTACCTCCCCTCGCGGGCCTTGCCGCGAATGTGCCGGCCGGCGGATCTCGGAGGTGACAAAATAGGTGACCGGCCGCTTATTGATTTCGTTGTCGTGGAAACTTTCCTTGATGAGCGCGAAAGTTGCCTCGCCTTTTTCATCGGTTGTCAGGGTTTGCCGCCATCCGGAAGCGGTCGTAAGCGTCACGGGCTGGTTTGCCACCGGCGCCTCACTAAGAAGAAGTCTCACGGGCAGTTTGTCGCCTGTATATTTTCGGTGAACACGGGCAAAATTTTTTCCGGGATCGGGACTGAGATCTTCGATCAAAAACCGGGGGACTCGCGTATGAATATCCTTTTGATCGGGAAGGGGATGCCTTTGGGGTTTTTCACCCGTGTTGCGCATGGTGGCCTGTGTGAACAGGCGATAGTGCGTGTCGCCTGTTGTCTGGTCAAACGATGCGGAAATGACGTAGCGGCCCTGGATCAGCGCGGCGTCGCGAATGCGGACCGCTTCGGGCGTTTCAAGGTGCGGGATAAGCTTTTGCGCGGAGCCGTCCGGCCGGAGGATGGATGCCTCAGCCGTAAGCAGCGTCTCGCAACTTGCGGAGGCGGCGGCGGGCCATCCGAGGCGCAGCGTGTAATGCGCCGGGTGCGACATGGCGGCGCGCTTTTCCGGGGGGCTTTTGCTTTGCGTATCGGATGCCCCGTGGCCGTCAGCGGATACCTGGCGCGCGTGTGAGGCCGGACGCGGAGGCGCATTCGGTCCTGCCACCGGCCTGCCGTGCGCCATGCCGGAGTTTGTGTTTCCTGATTGCATTGCGCCCTCTGAGTCGCCTCCACCCATACGCCGCATCTGCGGGCCTGCTTCCAGCCACAAGTAACCGGGATCGGCGGCCGCCAGAGGCGCAATAAGAAAGATATAAAGACAGCATAAGATGCCTTTCAGGTATCGTGTTCGTTTGATCATATCCCTATTTTCCTGAGCCTCTCCTCATGTCTTTCAGACCGTCCATCATTTCCCGGAAAATGGTAGAGCGGCACCAAGATAGGCACCGCTCTACCGGGGGGGGATAGAGACTTTCAGTTTGTGTTCACGCGCGTCAGGGAATCTCAAAGGTTAACGTCGCGGTATAGTTCATGAAATCACACTTATCGGTCATATCAGCGGGCGGCGGCAGTTTGTGATTGGCTTTGATAAGCCAGTTGCCCCAATGGAGAAGGCGGATATGGGCAATGCCCTGGCCATTGGCAACCGTGGCGAAGGCAAAGTCGTCCGCTGTTGAAAATCCGGCGTAGGTGGCCAGGACCTGGCAGTAGCGGGCCGGTTTGCCGTTAAACAGGATTTGCACCGGCAGCAGATCTCCTCCGTTGCCTTTCAGTTTTGCGGGATTTTCCAGCGGTAGAATCTCCAGCTTATGCCCGATCGGTGTTTTGTAGGATTCGCTTCGGGCGTCACCTGTAATAATCAGGCTCTTGGCGTACTGTTCGGAGTACTGGCTTAAAATAATTCCGGAAAGGCCGGTTTTGGGGCCCATGCGATGATGGATGGCGCCGTTTTCTTCGTACATCGTATAAAACCCCGGTTTACGAATGACCGATATTTTGTAAAAGCCGGGCTGTTTCATGCGCACCTCGGCGGCCAGAAATCCCGATGTCTCCGCCGGCTCGATATCCGATTTCTTTCCGGAGGGATCGATCAGGCTGTACTCCAGAAGCGCGTCGGCCGAGAGGAAATCGGCAACCGGATAGAGGTGTCCCCAGCCGAGATACGTTTTGGTCTGCGCGCCGAATTTTTCATGAAACGCCGGCGAATGGTTGGTGGTGTTGATCCACAGCGTGTGAGCGAAGGCGCCCTGCGGCAGGAAGCCGCCCAGGATCATTAAGCCCAATGCCGCCACTATCATTATTTTATTTTTCATCATTTTCTCCTTAAGGTTGAGTTGTGTTTTAAAAATTCATTTTCACGCCGAACAGGAATCTCGAGCCGTCGAGATCGTATTCGTCGTCCACATCCTTTTTGCCGAAAATATTGTCGGCGCGCGCAAACAGTTGAAAATGTTTGCCCAGATCCTTGGTGACGGCCACATTCCAAAGGTCGTAGCCGTCGAGCTCGGCATAGTCGTCGTCGTAGCGCGTGCCGACATAAATGCCGGTGACGTTCACGTTGACGCCGAATTGCGGAATCTTCTGGTTGAGTTCAAGAGTGGCCTTGTGTTTGGGCCGGTAGGTCAATTCCTTGTCTTGCTTTTTGTCGCGGGTGTCCAGATAAGTGTATCCTGCCTGAGCGGTCAGCGTATCGGTCAGACGACTGGTCACACTGACTTCAACGCCCTGCGTATAGGCTTCATCCACGTTTTCCCAGTACATGCTGTGGGGCGGAGGTCTTCTGCGAACGATTTTGGAAACAATCATATCCTTAACGTTGTTTCTGAAAGCCGATACTTTGAACAGATGGCGCTCCAGAAGCGCGTATTCCGCGCCGACCTGATAGCCGATGGATTTCTCCGGCTGCAAGTCCGGATTGGCGTAAACCATATAGGGCCCCATCCGCCAGGCGTTCGCGTAAAGTTTGGCCAGGCTCGGGCTCTTGAAAGCCGTGCCCACCGAACCGCGCAGTTTCAGGTTTTTGGTGACGTTAATCAGCACGCTGCCTTTCGGGTTGACTTCCGCGCCCCATTTGTCATGATCGTCGAGCCTGGCGCCAAGAACGAATACCACCGGTTGAAAATTGATCTCCGACTGGAGATAAAAACTGTTCAGTTTTTGATCGGCTTTATATTCCTTGCCCTTGTCGTCGATGTCCTCAAAAGAATACTGATAACCTCCGGTCATCATAAGACGGTCGAACAGCAAGCGGCTGTACGTGATTTCTCCGTCGTAGGCGTCTGTATCCCAGTCGGAGCTTCTATCGCCGGTGTAATGGCGGTAGTTAAAAAATGACCCGCGCAGATCAAGCTTAGATAAAGCGTCCGGTGCCCATTCCAGAGAAGAATTTATGCCGGCGCGTTTCTGGTTTCGTGCTTCGTAGAGCATCTTGTGCTCGGAATAAAATGGTTTAACGCTCAATTTGACTGACGGCGTCAATTCATAACCCAAATTGGCCGAAAGCAGATGTTCGCTGTAGCGGTCCGTCTCCTTGTTCACCCCGTCAGATTCCCGATAGGTGTAGCTCAAGAGTCCGCCGAAACCGCCCAACTTGATGCCGCCCGTCGCTTCGTGAATCTGTGTCGCGCGGCTGCCGACAGCCGCTGAAGCGGAAAGGGAATATTTATCCTTGGCCTGCCGCGTAATGATGTTGACCACGCCGCCGATGGCTTCGCTGCCGTAAAGCGCGGAAGATGGACCTTTAAGTACTTCGATGCGTTCCACCATTTCCATGGGAATAGACTGCATATCTATTGCATCTCCGTGTCCTCCCAACCAGCGCTGGCCGTCAACGAGAATCAGCGTATGCTTGGCGGCGAGCCCCTGCATCTCGATTTTGCCCTTGTCGCCCCAGGATCCGGACGTCTGATTGATTTTGACGCCTGTGAGGAGCTTCAGAGCGTCTGCAATTGTTTTAATCTGTCTTTGTTCGATTTCCTCTTTGGTGATCACTTCCGCCGCCACCGGCACGTCTCCCAGTGTGTGCTCGGTTTTGGTGGCGGTAATCACAACCTGATCCAGTTTCAATGGATCGCTTTTGGCCGCCGCATCCCCCTGGGCGAAGACCGCCGGAGCGGATGCGAAAAAAAGTGTGATGGCTGTAGCGGCCGCAAAGACCGCCTGAGTGCAACCGGATGATTTGTTCATAATAATCTCCTTCGTTAAGTTCATTTTTGGTTGCGCCTCCGGTCGTCCGGTCGGCCGTTTGTAAAATTTATGATCGGGTGTTACGGTAAAATGGAAACACACCGCAGGTTCACTTTGCCGCAGATACTTCTTGGTTTTGCACCTCCTTGTCAGATTTCTTTTCCCCATAGCAGGCCTGCATTATCCCTGCCTTTGTTTCGACTTTTACATTGGAAAAACCCACCTCAATCAGCATGGATGCCATTTCTTTATCAGTGTATAATTTCAGAGCATACAGCCATCCGAAGGTGATTTTTGCCCAAAACCCGTTTTTCATGGTTACCATCGAGAATCGTCCCCCCGGAGCAAGTATTCTGAATACTTCACGCAGCATGGGTTTTGGTTGTTTCAGAAAAAAGAACATATTGGCGCTGGCGCACGCCGTAACGCTACCCGCTGACCAGGGGAGTTGTTCCGCGTTTCCCTGAATAACTTCAAGCTTTCCTTCTTCGATGTCCCGGCGATTGTTTTGCATGGTGAGTTCTACCATATCCTTGCTGTGATCAATGGCTTTGCCTTTTTTCACTTTGGACATAGCCATATTTAAAAGAATGCCTCCTCCGCATCCGACCTCACAATAGATGTCATCCTCATGAAGGCGGAGGTCTTGGAGAATGGTTTTAAAAGACCAGTAATGCCCATGCGGGCGATTATAGTTTTTCATTGCCCATTTCCCCTCCGGTTTTCTAGCCGTTCTATTCACGAAGTTTTGCCACTGTTTTATTAATTGCATATTTTCCCCTTGTCGGAACGTCTTATAAAGTAGCAGTACTGCGCACCCGTTCGATGCTCTTGTTTAAAAATCCAGACTCACCCCGGAGTAGAAAAAAGTCGGTTCTTTCTCCGTCCTATCCAAAATATTGTCTATGCCGTCATATATTTTCATCTTTTTACCCAGCCCCTTGGATATTTGGTTATTACGAATTTTATTTAGATATTTCATTCCCTTTGATTTTTACGACGTGCCCCGGTCCCGCGTCGAATATAAAGGTGAAAGGAACATTCGGCTTACGGAAGGTGTATTCCCCGATCTTGGCCATTTTCCCTTTGAACAGAACTTTCTCCTGACCATCCACGACGCGCACCTCCACGCCTGACGCCGATGATCCGTCCGAAAAGCCACCCTCACAGGTGATAGTGCCGTCGCCGTTGTCCAGGCACGAGCATAACGGTGAATGTGCCCGGGCCTGTGTTGACGCCATAAGTCCAATAAATAATGCACTAATAAACAAAACTATTTTCTTCATGTTTTTCACCTTTTTAATCAGCTATAAGCAGGAGAATCCCTGTGGACATGATCATTTTAAACCTAACCGTTGATAGCAGCTCGGCGCTCTTTGTCTTCGCTTGTTTCTCTTTTACATTCCTCATAAATAAACCTCTTAATATTTATTTTATCCTTGTTTCACTCGGTTGTTTTTGCAGCCGTACTCAAGAAGGAGGCAGGTTGCTCGCCGGTCGGATGACACCCGTTCCAATCGTCAGGATAAGCGCCAGGGTGTAAAACGCGGCAAGCGCTCCCAGACCGGTAAGGCCCAGCGCCTGTCCCGAAGAAAAGATCAGCATGGCAAAACCCAACCCTAAAACCGCCGGAAACCCAATGGCCAGAAGCATAAATCCCGTGGATGCGGACTGGATTTTCACCGCAATGGCCGCCGCGACGCAGGGCGGAAAAAGCACCATAAAGATGATCAGCGCCGCCGCATGAAGCGGCGTCATTCCCGTGTCCGGTCGCGCCATGCGCTCTTCGAGCGACCCCTGGTTCTCATCGGGCACGTAAATAGCGCCCAGCGTGGCCACGACGCTTTCCTTGGCGGCGAGCGCCCCTAAAAGCGCCACGTTGATCCGCCAGTCAAAGCCCGCCCAAGCTGTCACCGGTTCCATCGCTTTTCCCAGTCGGCCCAGAATACTGCTTTCCAGACGATCTCGTCGGGCATCCACAAGCAAACCGTCACGCTGGCGTGAAAGCGCTCGAAGCGCCCGGTTCGCTTTTTGCCCCTCCCCGTCGGCTTCCGTACGGACAATTGAGAAGAAGAGGGAATTTCTCTTTTCATACCGTTCGTTGATTGCCGCCAGCGCCTTATCCGTGCGCGCCTGCATCCTTTCTTTCCGGTAGGTTTGCGCATAGAGAATCAACGCCAGCGTGGTCTCTTCAGACGCGCAGATTTCTGCATAACGAGTACCGGAAATGGCCCGACTGAAATCAGCAAGCATCGTCCGCTTTTCTTCTTCATACCGGGCAATTTGAGTTTCGCCGGGTCCGGGAAACTGAAGCAGAATAAAGATGATTGCCGCCACCGCCGCCACGATGGTCGTAATTTTTTTCAGGTAAAGCCAGACGCGCTCCAGGGCTTTGCCCAGGACCCCCCTGATCGTCGGCAGATGGTAGTCGGGCAGCGTCATAATAAAAGGCGACGTCTCCTTTTTCTTCAACACGGTCAGACTCAGCAGTTTTGCAACCGGCAACACAATCAACAGACTGATACTGGAGATGAAAAACATCGCCCATCCTTTATTCGCCGTAAAATACGTATTGACCAGAAGGATATACAAAGGCACCTTGGCCATGCAGTTGAGCATCGGCACGGTGAGAATCGTCGCCAACCGCGAGCGCTCGTCGGGAATGCCCTTGCAGGCCATAACGGCCGGAACCGCGCAGCCGCCGACATAAACTCCGCCTAACACCATCGGCAAAACAGACTGGCCGTGCAGGCCGAAGCGATGGAGCGCGCGATCCATGATAAAGGCCATGCGCGGCATGTAGCCTGTGTCTTCCAGCACGGCGATGAGGGCAAACAGAATAAAAAAGATCGGCACATAGTTTAAAAGAGCGTTAACGCTGTCGGTCAGCCACAAACAAAAGCCGGTAATGAGAGGCGCTTCTATAAATCCGGGCGCGGGAACCAACCACTCGATCCCCTGCCGCAGCTTGGCCAGAAGAGGCCAAGTGTATTCAGTCAGCCGGTAGCCCTGCACGATGGACAGATAATAAAGCAGGTAAATAATTCCCAGAAGCAGAAGCGGTCCGGCAATGGGATGGCACACGATTCGGTCAATCCGTTCGGAACTGCTTATGGAGTTCGTTGTTCGCGCCATGACGCATGCTTCGACCAGTTTGGAAACAGTCTGACGCCGGCACAACGCTATATGCACAGCGGGAGAGAGCCCCGTTTCGAATTCGAACGCCGCTCGACTTTTTGCAACCACCTCTTTCAATTTTTCGCCGCAACTAAACTGTCGGCACATTACCTCTGCATCATCTGCATTGCCTGCCATCAGCTTGACGGCGATCCATCGGGCAGAAGGCTCCTGACGTTTCGGGCATAGATCGATAATCATCTCTTGCACAACTTTGATAGAATGCTCCATCTGTCCATAATCAATGCGCAGTGGCGTGTTTATGGCGGGCCGTCTCAGTTGTTCGGAGAGGGTCTCTTTGAGCGTTTTTATTCCACGGCTACGGTTCATCGAGGTGGGCACAACAGGGACGCTGAGAAGCCTTTCGAGGGCAACAGTATCAATAGCGAGACCCCGTGCCACCGCGTTGTCCATCATGTTAAGATTTGCAATGAGCGGCACCCCCATTTCCTGAAGCTCGACAGTCAGCGTGAGTCCCTGACTAAGTGAAGCGGCATTGAGCACATTAATCATGCAGTGCGCCTGCCCCGTTAGCAGAAAATCACGTGTCACGCGTTCTTCAGGGGAAGATGCGGTTATTCCATAGGCGCCGGGCAGATCAATAATTTCCGCTTTGATACCATCGATTCTCGCCATGCCGCTTTTACGGTCAACCGTCACCCCTGGCCAGTTGGCCACATGCTGGCTTGCACCGGTGAGCGCGTTAAAGACAGTGGATTTACCGCAGTTGGGCTGCCCTACCAGCACAAGAATGATTTTCCGGAACTCTGTCACGCGCAAATCACCTCAATAAATCTGGCTTCCTCGCGTCTGAGGCTCAAATAGATGTCATTGACCTCTACTTCCATGGGATCCCTAAGGGGAGCGTTGCGAACTACGCGCAGCATACTTCCCGGATAAACCCCCATGTTCATCAGCCTTGCGCCCAGAAGGTCGGCATATGTTACTTTTGCAATACGGCAGGAACCGCCTGGTTGAATCTGATCAAGAGTAGTTAGCATAGAACATTTGCGCCTTTCAGTTGCTTCTTGAAGTGAGCACCTGGGAGACGGCGCTCAGGCTGAAATTAGCCATCATGTGCACGGGTTTATTGTGCTTTTTACCCAGATTTTTGACCATCGAACAGGCTGCATGACTGTTGCAGTTCACCGGACACAAAACGATGTCCGCACGTTTAAGCGAACTTTCCAGTTGCCGGATTCCGTTTTTCATATGGCCTTCATGATATTCAAGCATGCCGCCGCCTTTCTCGATGAGACGCCGGTATTGAGATTCCATCCGGGCAATGCCGCCAACGATGAGAATGCGTTTTTGGCACAGGTTGAACGAAGGACAATCCTCGCTGCAGGACGACTTTTCCAGCAGCATGCCGAAGGCGTCCTGAGCTTCCAGAAGCAGTTTTGCGTGAGCCGCTTTCTGTTCGTCCAGTGTCTCCGCGTATTGCGCGATGGTTTTTTCGTGTTGCGCGACCAGACGTTCAAGCTCTCCGGTTCGTTGTGTCTTTTCGTCCAGAGCCTGCCGCAAACACAGAATTTCCGCATCCGTCCGGGTATGTTGTTCCGGGGGCACGGCAGGTGTAAGGGCGAGCGATTCCTTTGTTTTTAGTTCGGCAGCCAGCGCGGATTGCAGCAATGCCGACCGCCGGGCAAGCTCGTCGAAATCCTTTTGCAGTTGACGCCGGGAAGCGCCCAGTGCCTTAATTTTTTCTTCCTGACCAGAGAAACAACCCTCCAGATAGACCAGACGCTGCCGGTTGCGGGCGTGCTGTTCCGCCGTCTTGTGCATGGACATGTGCACCGTCCCGAAGATTTCATATTTTGCTTTTTCAGACATCCGAAGACGTGTGACGATGCCCCAGAAAGCGGCGAGATAGTCTCCGTTCCGGTAATATTCCCGCCAGTGTTCCAGCATGTCGTTTTCATCGAAAGAATGCATGTGAGACGACTGCTCTCCGAACTTCTGCCACAAAAAAAGATTGATTCTGAATGAAAGCTGGTTTTCATTGCCTGCGCTGGCTACGAGCAGTTCATGAATTTCGAAGGAATTTTTATCTTTCAAAGGTATGCCGGCTTTTTTCAGAATGGCGATCTGTTCGGACCCGGTCAGACACATACCGATAACCGGACAACGAAACATAGAATCGATTTCCCAGAAGCGTAAGGCGGCTTTGCCCGCAGCAGTTTCCTGAATCCTTTCCGCTTTCGCATGATTTTCATTTTTATCCATTGTGTTTGATGCTCCTTATTCTTACATGATTGAAAATTCAACCGGTCCCGGCGGGGAAATAAAAAAAGCCGGCCGGACATCAACAAGGCTTTCCGTCGAAGCGTGTATCGGCGACGGTTGCCTCCGGTTGTCCAGTCGGCTTTCATTATTTTAGTAGGCGATTAACTGCCTTAGTCCTGAAATCTCGTTTTTTCCCGTTTTTCGATTTGCACAATCCGGGAATCATGAATGGTCACGACAATCTCCCCGAAGCTGGTCTGTTGAATTTGCTGAATCAATTTAGCCATCGCTCCGGTCTTTGTGTTGCATGCTTCCACCTTTGTTTTTTCCATGTTCATACTGTTTTTGTTCATATGTTTTCATCCGAACCGGTATTCAATGGGAATGACGATTTCCGCTTTTGCCGGGGGCCGGGGAAATGGTTGGATGCTCTTGATCGTGTTGACGGCATTGTCGTCCAGGATTTTATAACCGGAGCTTTTAACGATGCGGATATTTTCCACGCGACCGCCTTCGCAGATGACAAAAGAGACCGTCAAAGACCCCTTCCAGCCGAATTTCTTTGCCGCATAAGGATAAACGAGGTTCTTCGTGATCAGGTCGCGAATATAAAAGAAATGTTCCCTCATATAGACTGCGCCCGCTTGATCGGAGGCACCCTTGTTTGAACCGCCGTTGCCGGCATGGACAGACTCTTGGTCAGCGGCGTATCCGCTATTATGTGCTTTGCTCTCCGGCGCTGAGATTTCCGCCGTGTTAACGGCGACGGGAGCATCAACGGCGGCGGCCACCTGCGATTGCGGGTTGGTCGGCGTGACAACCGGTTCGGCCTGTTGAGAGATGACTTCATGCCGGACGACTTTCGGAGCTTCACGGGCAGCCGGTTCCTGCAGGGGTTTTGTCCGGGGCAGCTTCTGTGCCTGTTTTTGGGGCGCAGCATCGTAGCGCGGGCCGGGCGTGAAGGATGCCTGGCCGTCCAGCACAATGGTGATGATGTCGCGTTTGGCACCTGCGGCGTTGCCGATGACCGCCATACACAGGATGATGACCGCCGCGTGGATCGCGGCCGAATATCCGAGATGCAGTTTCCATGTGGCGTTTATTGTTCCATTCATGGCTTCTTTTCCTTTTGCTTTTTTGTCATATCCGTTGCCGTGTCTTTTATTTGCTGCAGGCTAGGGTCTTTCGGTTTGCAATGCAATTCGTGTAAATCCCCGGGATGTCAGCACATCCATGACGTCCACACAGGTTTGCACGGGCAAATGCCGGTCGGCGCGGATCAGCATGGGCGTTTGCCTGCCCAGTGATCCGATTCTTTCACCCAACTGAGCCAGCGCCACGGGGGCGCCATCAATGTAAACAATGCCTGACGTGTCGACGACAATCGTCAGTGTCATCGTTGCCTGTTTCGGATCCTGCGATGATTTGGGCAAATCGACGGGAATCAGACCGCCGGCTATGAACGTTGACGTCATCAGCACGATCACCAGAAGCACCATCATTACATCGACCAGCGGAATGACATTCATGTAGTCAAAGCCTTTTTCTTCCATGAGTCGACTCCCATCTAAGTATTTCTTCTTTCGCCCGGCGCAAAAGAAAGTTGTAGAAAACCACGGCGGGGATGGCCACCAGCAGACCCACGGCCGTTGCCTTGAGCGCCAGCGCCAGTCCCGTCATGATTTTTGCCGGATTCGTAATGCCATGTTCGCCGATCGACGCAAAGGTGAGCATGATGCCAAGCACCGTACCCAGAAGGCCGACATACGGCGCGTTACTGCCGATGGTGGCAATAACATGCAGCCTGCGGGTTAGGTCGAGTTCCAGTTCCTGCTTGTCGGCGTACGAATCAACGGCGATGCCTTTGAAAAAGTGCCACCGTTCAATGACGACTGCCAGCGCAATAATGCTCATCAAGATCAAAATGCCGATGATACCGTAATCGATGGTCCAGGCAATCCATTCCATATAAGTCCTCCCTACCGCTCTTTTTTATCCCGGCAGGTGCAGTTGGCGCATGGTTGCAGGCACGAACATTTTCCGCAACCGCATGCGGAACCGGACTCTGTTTTCTGAATGTCCTGATGTTCAAGTTTTTCCGGGACCGGATTTTTTTCTTTTTCCAAAAACGGAATCAATGGTGACATTTTTTATTCTCCTTTCTTAATATGAAAATGAAACTCATTATCAATAAAAGCGCAAATTAAAACCGGATCGTCAAACCTGTCAGAACCGTCCAGTCTGTTTCCGTGGAGGTCAGGCCGTATTTCAGACCGGCGTCAAGGGTAACTTTTTCAGAAACGTCGTAGGAAATTCCCCCCAGCGCAAAGGCCGGATGATTGTCGCTTGACGGATCGG
>DFZJ01000185.1 GCA_002382045.1 Syntrophaceae bacterium UBA4059 | reverse complement strand
GCGGGGATTGCTGATGAGGCCGATCGCTCCCCAACACCCAGGGTGAATTTATTCTCCCCTAAAAGATGAAGGGGATTGATTTGTTATAAAAGAAGCTGGACAAGCGATCTGCGACGTGCTATAGGGACCCAACGATATTTTGGTATGGGGGGGGTTGTTGTGGACGTAAAGCAGATCACGGTTCGCCTGGTGCGTCCATCGGAGGAGCGGGTTTATCAGGCATTGATGGAGAAGCATCATTACCTTGGCTCATTGCCGAAGATCAGCGAGACGTTGTGGTATGTGGCGTGCTTTCAGGACCAATGGGTGGCCTTGCTGAGTTATTCAGCGTCGGCGCTGAAATGCGCGGCGCGGGACAGCTGGATCGGATGGAATATGCGCTACAAATATGATCGTTTGAAGTTGATTGTCAACAACAGCCGTTTTCTGATTTTACCTAACTGGCATAGACCGAATCTGGGGTCGCGTGTTTTATCCCTGTCTTCGAAGCGATTGAACGCGGACTGGGAAGAAGCATTTGGGCATGGCATCATCTTGCTGGAAACCTTTGTGGATGCAACGCGTTTTTACGGAACAGTTTATAAGGCAGCCAACTGGATATACGTGGGCGACACCAAAGGGTATCAGCGGATTCGCCATGGTTACAGCGCGACGGCTCAAACCCCTAAGAAAGTCTTTGTGATGCCTCTTAGGTTGGATGCCGGCGCGGTTCTTTGCCGGCCGGAGCTTCCCTCCTTATATCAGACCGGAGGTTCAAAGATGATGCTTACCGCGCAACAAATGGAATCGCTGCCGTCTTTTTTTGATGAAATATCCGATCCTCGCCGGAAGCAGGGACGCAGACACAGGCTCTCCACGGTTTTGGGAATTGCCACCGCCGCCTGCCTGTGCGGCATGCGGGGATACCGGGCGATAGCCGACTGGGCCAAAAGCTTAAGCCCGGTTGCCAGAAGGCGTTTTGGTTGTCGTTATGAAAACGGTTCATACAGCGTTCCCAGCGAATACATTATCCGGGATGTGCTCATCCGGGTCGATCCCGTCGAACTGGATCGGGCGCTACAATCTTGGAATACCCGCTATGCCAAACAAGATAAAAGCCTGGCCATCGACGGCAAAGTGATGCGCAATGCTTTAGATGATCAGGGACACCAGACCCATATCGTCAGCGTGGTCGGTCATCAAACCAAGCACTGTTACACCCAAAAAAAGTCGGAACACTGCCTGCCGATGATGATGAAACCGTCAAACGAACCAATGAGATCAAATTAGCCATTCCCGTGCTGGATACTATTGATCTGAAGGGAAAGGACGTGACGGCGGATGCCCTCCTGACCCAGCGCAAGATCGCCGATTATCTGGTGTTGCAACGCCGGGCGCATTACCATTTTACCGTCAAAGGAAATCAGCGCCGTCTTCTGGAAGACCTCACCTTGTTGTTTCAGGATCGGGGAGAACCGGATTACACCCAATGCACGCCCCCGGATCATGGCCGAATCGAAATCCGGAAGATATGGGTATCCTCCGATCTGAACGATTATCTTGATTTTCCCCACGTCGGACAAGCTTTTGTCATTGAGCGGGAAGTCATAAACAAAAAAACGGGAAAACGCACACGGGAGGTCGCTTACGGTCTGACCAGTCGAACCACCTGCGAGGCAACCCCCAAACGTTTGCTGGAGATTAATCGCGGCCACTGGGCTATTGAAAAAAGCTGTCATTACATCCTGGATTGGAATTTCGATGAAGACCGAAGCCGGATTCGCACCGGACATGGGCCGGAAAACATCAGTCGTTTGCGCCGCTTTGCCATCGGTCTTCTCAAATCAAAAAAAACCAAAAGCGTCGCCCAAAAAATGCGACAATTAAATCGGGATATCCGCCTCGTCTTCGATGATCTCTGCATGACCAAAAACGCTTGCAGTTCATTAACATGGAGGGAGAACAAATTTACCGTGCGCCTGTCATACCGCCTTGACAGTCCGTTCAATCTTTGATATGAACTTAACAATTTTTTTTCAAAGAGGAAAACCATGAAAGCTGCCGTATGCCATGGCGCGTGGCGGAGGAAAAATTCTGCTCGTGGGTATTGACGAAGAGGTGCTTTCCTGGCAGCCTCTCACCGCCGTCAGCAAAAACCTCACCCTGATCGGTTGTCTGGGCGGCAATTTCCCCGCCGTTATTGAATTGCTCAAAAGCGGCAAGGTCAAAACAAAAGACATGATTTCGCACCGGTTTCCGCTGGATCAGGCAGCCGACGCTTTCCACGCGCAGCTTCAAGACCCAACCGCTATCAAAGTGATGATCAAACCTTAAGGGGGAGCCATGCACGAAGAGTATTTAAAGCCAACAGAGTTTATAGACAGTGATTCACCGGAGATTCAGGCCTTTTCGCAAAAAGCCGTCGAAGGCACTGCGACGCCCCGGGAAAAAGCCGTCAAACTTTATTATGCCGTCCGGGACGGCATCTATTACGATCCGTACCGGATTGATCCCTCGCGTAACGCTTTTAAAGCCAGCACGATCCTGCGCCAGGGCTACGGTTATTGCGTGGCCAAAGCTGTTTTGCTGGCCGCCGTCCTGCGCGCACAGGGCATTCCCTGTAAACTGCATTTTGCCGATGTCCGCAATCACCTGACGACGGAACGGCTCAAAGCGATGATGCAGACCGACATTTTTTTCTACCACGGCTACAATGATATTTGGCTCGATGACCGCTGGATTAAAGTGACACCAACATTTAATTTATCGCTGTGTGAAAAGTTCAAAGTAAAGCCGCTGGATTGGGACGGCCTTTCCGACGCGGTTTTTCATCCCTTCGATCTTGAAGGCCGCCGTCATATGGAGTACATCACTGATCACGGCTCCTTCGCCGATCTGCCTTATGACGCGATTATGAATACATTTCTCACCTGTTACGGAAACGCGGTAAAAAATCAATTGACTCAAACGACGAAGGCCGGAGACTTTGAGCGCGAAGCGCAGGAGGAGTCTCGGTAAGTAGAATGGTGAAAGAGGAGTTATTGATTGACATTTACAACAACCGGCACATGATTACTCCCTTTATAACCATGCTCTTCTACTAACCCCCATGCCAAGGCTCACCGCGTATCGCTTTCTTGATGGTGTTCCGCGAATGTCCGGTCATTCTCGCCATCTCGCTGATGTTCTTTCCGTATACCCGACAACCCGTCCTGATTAACTCGTATTAATCCATTTTGAGCACTCTTTTTCCTCCTGCACTTTTCATGGCTGTTGGCTATCTTGATTTCATGATTCACGGGGCGGATTGCCCCAAGGCATTTTATGCTTAATGGTTGCCGCCGGCTGCTGAAACGGATGAGAAACCCGCAGGGTAAGGCAGAATCCTGTTTGACAAATATGTATTAATTATATACATTGTTACCCGTAAAATGTATATTTAATAAACATCAGACGCGAAAGAGAAACATCAAATTGATCATGGCCAGGACAGACCATTCCCAAACGGATGAACTGCGGCCCAAAGCCCGCCATCCTTACAAAAATGAAGCGTCTCTGCCGACGGAAAAGCTCGGGGCGGCCTTTGACGAACTGATCGGGGACCACCCTTCCTTCCGCAAGGCGCTGATCACCGCCCAGCGGGCGGCAAAATCGGATATTTCCGTTCTTATTATCGGAGAAAGCGGAACGGGCAAGGAAATTCTGGCGCGCGCCATCCAGCAGACCAGCGGCCGCAAGGACAAGCCGCTGGTGGATGTCAATTGCGCCGCCATTCCCGATTCCCTGATTGAGAGCGAGCTTTTCGGCTATGAGAGAGGCGCGTTTACGGGGGCGCGCACCGAGGGCAGCAAAGGCTATTTCGATGAGGCGCACGACGGGACGATTCTGCTGGACGAAATCGGCGACTCGTCCCTGTCGGTCCAGGCCAAGTTATTACGCGTTCTGGAATCCGGCACGTTTAAAAGAGTCGGCGGAACAAAAAACATCAAAGTGAATGTGCGGGTCATTTCTTCGACCAATCAGGATCTGGCCGGGCTCATCGAACAAAAAAAGTTTCGTGAAGACCTTTTTTTTCGTCTGAATACTTTTACCATTCAACTGCCGCCGCTGCGCGAGCGCAGCGAAGATATCCCGCTGCTGGTTGATTACTTTTTAAAAATCAGCAGCGCGGAGCAGAAGCAAAAATACAGATTTTCACCCGCTGCTCTCAAAATTCTTTCCAGGTATCACTGGCCGGGCAATGTCAGGGAGTTGAAAGGCGTCGTCAGCTATGCGGTGAATATGACGCAGTCGCCCGTGATGGATCCGGATTCCCTGCCGAATTTTCTTTTTTCCGGTCCGGACGCGCCGCAATATCGCGAAGACGACGCGACCCGGGGAGCGCCGGAATTATACAATCTCGCTGAAGCTGTTCGCGATCTGGAACGGAAGCTGATCGGTGAAGTTTTAACCATTGCGTCCAATAAGTCTGAAGCCATTAAAATGCTGGGCATCAGCAGGAGAACCTTCTACCTGAAATTGAAAGAATATGGTTTAGACTGAACGTTTCCAGCGGATACTGGAATGGCTTATGCATTAACTGAAAGAAATTTAATTCCGGGAAAACAGAATGATGCCAAACGGCGCAATATCGGCTGCCAAAGCCTCCGAAAAAAAAGATGACGGGGTCACGATTGTGGAAGTATCACCGCGGGACGGTCTGCCGGAGGTTTGCAAAGGTTTGTCCACGGCCGATAAAATTAAGTATATCAATAAGCTGTCGGAAACAGGTCTGAGAAAAATCGAGTGCGCCTCTTTTACGCATCCCCGTCTTCTGCCGGCCGGCTATGACGCTGAAAAGCTGATTGAAGGCATCACCAAAAAAAAGGATGTGACGTATGTAGGGCTTGTTCCGAATGAAATCGGCTGCCGCCGCGCGGTCGTTACGCAAATTGACGAGATTCTGATTTTGCTGTCGGCAAGCGACACCTTCAACAAACTGAACATCGGCAGGACGCTTAAAGAAAGCCTCCATAAAATGCTTCCCGCCATTATGGAAACGGCGGCGAAGAACTCCCGCGGCATCCGGGTTTATATTATGACGGCCTTCGGCTGCCCCTACACCGGTAAAATCAGCGTCGAAACTATCGCCCATTTACTGCTAAAGTTGCGTTACATGGGAGCCTCTGAAATTGTGCTGGTCGATTCTACCGGCATGGCCAATCCCCGGAGCGTTCAATCAACGATTCGCACCCTGCTGGATTTACAGCTGGACATCAATCTGGCCGTTCATTTTCATAACACGCGCGGGGCGGCCATTGCCAATTGTGTGGCCGCCTATG
>DFZJ01000137.1 GCA_002382045.1 Syntrophaceae bacterium UBA4059 | reverse complement strand
TCCCGGCTTGTGTTGAAAAAACCGAAGCTGAACCGAACCGTTCCTTGCGGAAATGTCCCGATCGTGCGGTGCGCCGCAGGCGCGCAATGGAGGCCGGGACGGCACAGGATGCCAAATTTTTCTTCAAAAAACATCGCCGCATCCGACGGGGAGATATTTTTGACATTAAAGGAAATCACCGCCGTTTGTCTGGCGGCGTCGTTTAGCCCGTAAACCGTCACCTGATCTTTAAAGGCTTCCAATCGCTCAAGAAAACGGCGTGTCAGTTGTTCTTCTTTTGCGCGAATCCCTTCCATCGTCTGCCCGGCAAGATAGGTCGCGCCCGCGCCCAAACCGGCAAAGCCGATAGTGTTGGGCGTGCCGCTTTCATATTTGTCGGGCATGAAATCCGGCTGCGCTTCAAATTCCGAGCGGCTGCCCGTTCCACCCATCATCAGCGGGGCAATCCCCTTTTCCAGCCCCTTGCGGACATAAAGACCGCCCGTGCCCTGAGGCCCGTAAAGCGATTTGTGTCCGGTAAAGGCCAGCAGATCGATTTTCATTTTTTGAACATCCATCGGCAAAACACCCGCGGTCTGGGCGGCGTCAACACAAAATAGAATATCTCCCTTTTCCCGGATGATGGCGCCTACGGCTTCCACCGGGAGGATCGTGCCCGTGACATTGGATGCGTGCGTCATGACAACCATTTTTGTTGCAGGGCGGATGGCCTTTTTAATATCTTCCGGATCAAGCTCTCCGCGCGGCGAACAGGGAATCACCGATACGCGGACGCCTTGCGACTCCAGGAAACGCAGGGGCCGCATGACGGAATTATGCTCCATGCCGGACGTAATCACATGATCGCCCGGCTTGAGCGCCCCCTGGAGGGCGATGTTGAGCGCTTCCGTGGAATTTTTCGTCAAAACAATGCGTAGCGGGTCTTCACTATGGAAAAGACGCGCCAGGGTTTCGCGCGTTTCGTAAATAATGCGACCGGCGTCAATGGAAAGCCCATGGCCGGNNCTTCCGGTTTCGGAAACGAGGTGGCGGCGTTATCCAGATAAAGAGAATCCATTTCAAACCTTTGTTGCGTTAATCACAATGACCGACTCTTCATGGCGAACCTGTGTTTTCAAGCCTCTTTTATTGGCTATGCGCAGAACGTTTTCGCAAGAGACTTCATTATCAACCATGATTTCGATATCCGTATTTCCGTCCGCTATTGCGCGGTCAACCAAAACAACCGGCTGCGGGCAGGAAAGTCCTCGAGCGTCAACTTTTTTTGTACTCATACCTGTTCTCCTTCCTGAAAATCAAGCGGATACTTTATCACGCTGCGTTAAACCGATTACCAGACAGAACAAAAACCCGACCAGGACAGCGGCCGGACCAAATGCGGCGATGCCTTTGGGGGATGAAGCCATCGCCAGGCTATGGGCAATCCCCGCGCCTGCAATCATGCCGAGGGCAAAAATGGCTGCGTCCATGTCGCCTTCACCGGATAAAAAGAGTTGCCGCCCCGGACAACCGCCGGCCAGCGTAAAGGCAAGTCCGGAAAGCGCCATACCCAGGAAATTCCAGATATGATTCGTGTGGGCGACGGGCTGCCCCTCAAAGCCGGGATGAAACTGACCTACAATCCAATTCGTCACAAAGGCAAAAACGAGCGTAGCGGCCACGCCGCTTACCAAGTGAAAATCCCTGATCAGAAAAATATCGCGGAAGGCGCCCATCGTGCAGAAACGGCTGCGCTGCGCGATGCCGCCAATCACCAAACCGGCGATCAAACTGACAATGATCGGGGCATGCTGAGAACCGGGACCTTTCACGCTGAAGAAAATCGGTCCACCCGTCGCAAAGGTGATCTGGGATACCAACAAGATAAACAGGCCGGCCATCAGCGCCGGGAACACCCAGCCACTGGCTTTCTTTTGCGGATAAGAGCGTCCCAGACTGTATCCACGTTTCAGGAATTGTACGCCGATAAAAATGCCCGCGACCAAACCCAGCAGTCCCAGAATGGCGTTACCGTCACCGCCGGCCAGTCTTAGAATTGTTCGCCAAGGGCAACCCAAAAAAATCAGAGCACCAATCATGGCAAAGATACCCAGAAAAAAGCGGATGAGCGGCGCCGAACCGCCGCGCGGCCTGTATTCACCGGCAAATAGGGCGGCAACAAAAGCACCCAGAACAAACCCCATGATTTCCGGCCGCAAATACTGGACAACGTCCGCCCGGTGCAATCCGAGCGCGCCGGCAATATCACGCTCAAAACAGGCGACGCAAATGCCCATGTTGCCCGGGTTGCCGAAATACTGCAGAAGCGCCGCGCCGATGCCGATGACCGCCCCGACAACAATAATCCCCGTACGGGATGCAAAAAGATTTTTCATCAAAATACCCCCTTTAAAAAGATGGAAGCTTTTTAACAGAGGGATAGGTGAAAAAGCAAATTCATAATAGGAATATGGTTATGGCCATTATAACCGGAATGAATAGTTCTAAGCAACCACCTCGCAGCAAGCTGCGGAGAATTAACGCTCGTCTTGCCAAAGCGGGATCATGCATTTATTGATGACATATTGATTGACAGGCACCCTTCTAAATAGTAAAACCTCGACCATCAACAAACAAAAAAATGAAGATGCTGCAGGTAAATAAGCCTGTAAACGGGAAAAGATTCATCATGAGCAAAGGGAGTTACGGTCATGAAGCATTGGAAATCGTCTTTGTGTTCCATGTTGGTGTTTCTCTTTGCAGCATGGACCGCGGTTGCGTCTGCGAAAGATATTGTTGTCGGTTTTACCGGACCTCTGAGTGGTCCCGCCGCTGAGTATGGCCAGGATTGCTTAGATGGCATCGATATGGCCGTAAAAGAACTCAATGCGGCAGGCGGCGTAAGAGTCAACGGCAGGAAATACACCTACCGGTTGGAAAAACTTGACGATGCGGTTGATCCGACCCGCGCGAAGAACAACGCCATGCGTTTTGTCGCGCAAAAGTCACCTTGTTGAATTTCTTGCCCGGAAGGGAGTCCGGGTCAGGGCAACCGCCCGCCCCCGGAAAGACACGTCCTTTTTTGACCGCCTGGGCGTCGAATACATCCCCGCCGACCTGACCAAACCCGAAACACTGCCCCGGCTTTTTGAAGGAGATGTGGACCGGATTTTTCACCTGGGGGCAATCTGCAATTTCTCCACGCCCTACGAATCCCTTGCCCCCACCAACGTCGAAGGCGTCAAAAAAATCACACAACTCGCGCTGAANNCCCGTGCCGGGCATGGAAGTTAGCCTATCTGGAATCGCTCACCTGCGGCGCGCCCATCCGACAAACCACAGCTTAACACCATCCCTGCATATGGGCATGCTGATTTTCGGGAAGGTTCTGACGGGCAG
>DFZJ01000089.1:485-28268 GCA_002382045.1 Syntrophaceae bacterium UBA4059 | reverse complement strand
TTCAACAGTTAACCGGACAGCCGTGGGGTATTACCTCTTTTCCCCCAGCGTGCGCCTGGTCCTCGGCCGCGACATTCGACTTCCCCTGTCTGTTTTTTCAAGCGCAGAATCTTCCTGACCATATCATGGCTGACACCTGGGCAGGCACGTTCAATATCTGAAAGTGTAAATTCGTCCGGCAATGATTTGATTGCCGCTTCAATAATTTCTGTTTTGGCGCCGCGCGGACTTCGTGTAATATCCAAACGACTCTCAAACTCACGATAACCGGTTTTGAGAATAAATATCAGGTAGTTGATGTATGGCCATGGGTCGTGCGTGCCCTGGTGCCATCCTTTTGAACTCTGTTCAAGGGTTTCGTAATATCGCTCTTTATTTTGTTCGATCAGGCGCTCCAGACTGATGTATCTCCCGACTTCATACCCAAGATGATAACATTGCAGCAAGAGCAGGAGGCGTGAAACCCGGCCGTTCCCATCGCGAAAGGGGTGGATGCAAAGAAAATCGAGATTAAAAGCCGCGAGCGCAATGAGAGGATGCACCCACTTTTCCGTCAGGGCGCGGGACCAGAGTGATACAAGTTCTTCCATGTATCGAGGCGTTTCGGCTGCGGTAACCGTTTTGAAACGGACGCGTTCACGGCCGTTGCGGTACTTTTCAATGATGTCTCCGTCTTTTTCTTTGAATTTTCCGGCATCCCAGATTTCGCCGCGTGTGAGGCGGTGCAGCTTCAGGATGGTTTCTACGGAAATGGGCAATCCGCTCGCATCCTGATGAATCAGGTGCAACGCTTCCCTGTAGCCGCGGACTTCTTCTTCATCACGGTCGCGCAGCAACGGTTTGCCGAAGACGATGGTGCCCACGCGTTTTTGATCGATTTCAATGCCTTCAATCCGGTTTGAAGAGACGGTGCTTTCGATCAGCGCGTGTTCGCGCAATGCCTTCAGGCGCTGGGGAACTTGCCTCGTGTGCAATTTCTGCCGGCCACATGCCTCGGCAAGGTCTGCGATGTACCAGGCCGTGGAGGCGGGGATTGTTTCAGGTTTGCCGGAAAATTGTTTTAAGGTTTCCATATTACATTAAATGGGCGCTGTCCCTATTTATCCCTATTTATCCAGAGAGAAAACGACTTTCAGGGCTTGATCGATAACGAGCATATCGTCTTGCGTCAGTTTTCCCCGCACCCGGGACAGCCGCAAGCGATAGTCGATCGGACGGGTTTGCAGGCAGTCGGCAACCGACTTCTTGTCCAGCCCGTTCAGCGCAGAGGGCTCAAGCGTTACATTGGTCTTGATCCGCCCCTTCTTCTCGTTCCAGGCCGTGATCGGCACCACCTGAATGACGGGGACGCGAGCATTGTACACATCGTTGGTCACCACGATGCAGGGTCTCACTTTCCCCGTTTCGGACCCCTGCACCGGATCCAGATCGATATCGATCACCATGCCCCGTTCGATGGTTGTCATTCCGGCCATCCCTGCGTGGCCGAGTGCGTCAACGCCTTGAGCTCGGAATCCCCCCTGTAGATCTCGGCATATAATTCGGCCGATTCCTTCAATTTCTGCGATTCCAACTTTTCTTTCAATAAGTCCAACGATTCACGCACCATGGCGCTCTTGTCCTTGAAGCCATATTGCCTATAGTTGTTTATGAACTCGACCTGACTCTCTTTACAACTGAATTTCGCCTGTTGCATGGAACCCTCCTTGAGGCCGTCAAATTAGGCCTAATATTGGCCTAAAATATGGGGTCATTCCGGAAGAATGTCAAGAAAAATGATTTTTAAGAAAATCGGGTAAAATAGGGACAGCGCCCTATTTTCTAGGGGGCGTGGATTAATTAGGGACAGCGCCCTATTTTTTTGGGGCGCGTGAGGTTGGGTCGTGGGGTAGAAAAATGGGGGACATCGCCTTCTTTTCCTGGGCGGTGTCTCCATTTTTCCATGCACAAAAAATCATATTCATGCATTTTACGCCTATCTATTAATCCCTGCTCGTGCAAATCCTTTTCTGTTTCATGAACTGACTTTAAAAGGCGACTCTCATACTTTTTATTTTTCATCATCAACCTCCACTAAAGAACCTTTACTTATGGCAATTTGAATTTTTACGGCAGACATTCCCGGCGGGTCATCTGCCAGCATTTTCAAAGCCGACAGTTCTTTTTCTGAAACATTTTCAACCTCGTTTTTTTCAAAACCAAATACGAAAAACCAGCGGTTGCGTAAAAGGGGAAATGGGCGCTGTTCCTATTTATTTCCCCTTGACATCAATGATAATTGAAGTTATTTTCAAATCATGCCAACGGTAATGAAATTGGGAGCATACAGATTTCATTTTTACTCGGATGAAGGAAACGAACCGCCGCATATCCATGTTGAAACACCGGATGGCGAATGCAAATTCTGGCTTGATCCTGTTCGATTGGCGCGTAACAAGGGTATTTCACCGCAAAACATCAGACAACTCGAAAGAAAAATTTTCGAATACCGTGACTTTCTGGAGGGTAAATTTCATGAATACTTTAGCCATGAAAAATGAAACTGTTGAACCTACTGCCATCAGAGCATGGGCAGAGAAAAGGATCATATATATTGAGCTTACAGATGGAAGGATCATTGGTTTCCCAGCCGGCCGTTTTAAGCTTCTTGCCACCGCATCGGAAGAAAAATTGAAAGAAGTGACCTTGCGCCTTAATGGCTTTGCATTGCGATGGGAATCTTTGGATGAGGATATTACCGTACCTGGAATTGTCGCCGGCAATTTTCAGCTGCCCTATGATGTTGAATAGGGAGGATTTTTTCACCCATGGTTGATTAAAAAAGGCAACTTGATCGATCGGTCAAGCTGGATATATCAGTCAAGTTAAAAAATGGGGCGCTGTCCCTATTTAATGAACCGAAAATAGGGCGCTGTCCCTATTTAATTATCCTTATTCAATACGGAAGACTGGCCGGGGTATGGAAATCGATAGAGAGTTCCTCCAAGGCCAGACGCGTTTCAAGGGAGCGATTCACCAGCACGAATCGCTTCGGGTGGTAGGCATCGATAAAACTGCGCATCGAGCGACTGATCCGCGGCCGCTCCAGCGCCGCCGCCTTGACCTCCAGGGCTTCAATATGGCCCGCCTGTTCTACCACAAAATCCACCTCTCCCCCGGCCTTGCTTCGCCAGAAGTGGATCGTGGCCGTCAGCGGCAGCCGCTTATAAAGCTCCGAGAAAACCCAGTTCTCCATCAGCGCGCCCTTGTCGGTTCTTAGCGGGATGTCCTCCGTAAAGGCGTTGAGCAACTGGTTCCGGATGCCGTTGTCCACGAAGTATATCTTGGGCGATGTGGTGAGTTCGCGACGCTTGCCGCCGGCAAAGGGCCGAACGACCTTGACGATATGGCTCTCCTCGAGGATCTCCACATAGGCATGGATCGTGGCCGCGTCCACATGGCACAGTGAAGCCATTTCCGAAAAATTCACCAAATTGCCGGTTTGTCCGGCCAGCAGTGAAAGAAGCTTCCGGAAAACATCCACCCGCTTGATCCGAAACAGATCCGAAGCGTCCCTTAATATCAGGGCCTCGGTCAGGTCGGAGAGGAGGCGGAGGCGGTCCGGTTCGGCCGGGGCAAGATAGACGGCGGGATAGCTTCCATGGATCATCTGCCGCTGGAAGATGGTCTCGCCAAGATGCTTGGCGGCCAGCGGGTTGTCCGGCTTTTCCCGGCGCATCAGTTCCTTCATGCTGAAGGGAAGCAGCCGCAAACGGTCCGCCCTGCCCGCCAGGGATTCCCTCGTCCTGCTCATCAGGTGGAAGGAGGAAGACCCGGTGACCAGCAGGGGAATGCCCAGCCGCTCGTCCACGAGTCCCTTGACAAAGAGTCCGGCGTCGGTCAGATGCTGAGCTTCGTCCAGAAAGAGCGCCTTGATAAAGGGGTAACGTTCGCGCAGCAGCGCAACCAGTTCGATGGCCGCGTCGAGGGCGGAACGCAGCAGCGGATCTTCCAGATTGAGATAGAGGATATGGGGGGCGTGGGATTGGAGAAGCCTCCACGCCAGGGTCGATTTTCCGGATTGGCGGGGACCGACAATAAGGAGGGCCCGGTCATTCCGCAGTTCGACCGGCTCTATGGCACGCGGAACATAAATGTCCGGAAGAAAGCGTCGGATGAGGGCATCCGCCTGGTGCGGCTGTGTCAGCCACGGATTGTACTGCAGGATCCGGTTGTGAACGTCGTTGCTCAACATGCATTCATGAATATCATGGCTAATAGCGACCGTCAATCGTTATTAGCCCGGTTTTAATTAGGGAGGTTTCTTTAGGGACAGCGCCCTATTTTTTTGGGGCGCTGTCCCTATTTTTTATTGCGGGGTGTACTCGGGGACGATTTCGCGGAGCTTGGCTTTGATGGCGAGGATGTCGAAGGTGTCGGCGACGCGCAGGAGTTCGTCGAGCTGGGTGGGCAGGAGATCGCCGTTGCCGCACTCGTTCGCGTGCAGCACCATGATCTTTTCGTGGCGGGTGGGAACGATTCCTTCGCCTTCGGTGATCAGCTCCTCGTACAGCTTCTCGCCCGGCCGCAGCCCGGTGAAGACAATCTCGATATCGATATCCGGCTCCAGGCCGTGGAATTTGATGACTTCCCGCGCGAGGTCCGCGATGCGCACCGGCTCGCCCATCTTCAGGATGAAGATCTCGCGCCCCTCGCCCATCGCGCCGGCCTGCAGGATGAGCTGGGCCGCCTCGGGGATGCTCATGAAGTAGCGGGTGATCTCCGGATGCGTCACGGTCACGGGGCCGCCCCGGGCGATCTGCTGCTGGAACAGGGGGATGACGGAGCCCGAGCTGCCCAGGACGTTGCCGAAGCGGACCGAGATAAACCGCGTACCGGAAAAATGGGCGCTGTCCCTATTTATTTCCCTATTTATTTCGGCGTTGGCAACGGCGGAAGCATTGCCCGAAAATAGGGCGCTGTCCCTATTTATTTCGCCTTGGGAAAATAGGGCGCTGTCCCTATTTTTTGAGCAGGCGGCGGCTGCCATCATTTCGCAGACGCGCTTCGTCGCCCCCANNCCACCCCGGTCTCCGTCGCGCACGCGATCAGGTTGCGCATCGCCAGCAGGTTGTTGTACACGGTCTCCCACGGGTTCAGCTCCTGCAGGGGCACGTGCTTGTACGCGGCCGCGTGGAAAACGACGTCGGGCCGGAACTCCGCAAACATCCGCTGCGTCGGCCGCAAGTCGCCCAGGTCCACCAGGAAGGCCGCCACCTCCACCGGTGCCTCCGCGCCTGTGTCCACACCTGCGCTCGCCTCCACGCCCGCGCTCATGCCTTGGTCAGCCCCTTCCGGTTTGGATCCAAAACCCACCGCGCTTGCCTCCGCGCCTGTGCGCACGCCCACACCTTCGCTTGCCTCCGCACCCGCACTCGCGCCCGCCGCGCCTTCGCCAGAGCCCGTGCTTGCCGCCGCGCCTGTGCGCGTGCCCACACCTTCGCTTGCCTCCGCACCCACACCCGCCTCCGCGCCCGACGGGGCCGCGTGCGCCACCGCACCCGCGCCCGCTCCGCGGAACCGATCCCGGCACTCCATTTCCACCTGGTACAGGTTGAACTCGCCCACGTCCGCCAGGGCCAGCGCCCCCGGCCGGAACCGCGCGATCTGCCGCACCAGCTCCGACCCGATCGACCCCCCTGCCCCGGTCACCAGCACCCGCTTCCCCAGGAGGTACTTCTTGATCTCGTCCTCCTCCAGCCGCACCTCCTCGCGGCCGACGAGGTCCGTCACCGACACCTCCCGCACCATCTTCANNACGCGCCCGTCGATGACCTCCCCCAGCGGCGGCATCGTCTTGAAGGGCTTCCCCGTCCGCTCGCACGCCGCCACGATCCGCTTCATCTGCGCGCCCGTGGCCGACGGGCAGGCGATGAGAATCTCGTCGAAATCCACGTCGATCTCCTCGATCCGATCGACGGTCTCCAGCACGGGCACCCCGTGGATGGATTTCCCGACCTTCTCGGCGTTGTCGTCCAGCAGGCCCACCGCCACCGCGCGGAGGTGCGGGTTACCGATCAGCTCGCGCAGGATCTGCTCGCCCGCGGCGCCGGCGCCGATCAGCAGCATCCGTTTCGCGCTCCGCCCCTTCTTGTTGAAAAATGAATGAATAAAGGCCGTGTCCCTCAGCAGGTACAGGCGGATGGCGATGCGCACCCCGGCCACCAGGCACAGGGTCAGGACGAAATCCATGATGAAGACGGACCGGGAGAACCCCACGAACCCGTACAGGAACAGGATGAGCAGGATCAGGGTCACGGAGGACACCGCCACCGCCTTGACCACGTTCATGAAGTCGATCAGGCTGGTGTAGCGCCACATGCCGCGGTAGAGGTTGAACCCGTAGAAGAAGAAGATCTTCACCAAAACGACGAGCGGCAGCGTCATTTTCAGGGCGGACAGGAACGGCGGCGGGATGCTCCCCTCGAAACGCAGCAGATGGGCGCCCACGTAGGCGCACATCACCAGGGCGATGTCCAGCGCGAAGACGAGCCAGAATTTCCAGTTTCGAACGGGTATTTTCATGCCGCGCTACTTATCACACAATGAAAAATAGGAAAAATAGGAAAAATAGGGACAGCGCCCTATTTTCTCGGGGATTTCGGGGACGCCTTCGGTTAAATTAAATGGGCGCTGTCCCTATTTTTTGAATTCCTTTATGAGTGCCTGAGTCATGGCGTCGGTGTTGCCGGCGCTTCGGGCGGCATTGAAGGCGTCCCAGAAAGCCGCGCACCCCGCCTTCCAGAAAGCTGGGCTGCCCGCATCCCCGGAAGACAGGGGGGGGCATCCCCTTGTTTCCCTGATTTCCGTCATTCCAATGTTTCAGCTTCGCAATCTGGCGATCCGCGACGAGCGTCAGATAATACAGCAACGTCTCGTCGCTTTCCACTAGCCGTTGCGCAATTTCGTCGGAAAAGTGCCCGCCACGCATCCGGTTTTCGATCAGACTCCAGATTGGGCAAGCGGAAGATTCCGGCGTTGACGCCGCAACCGAAGATTGCGACGCCTTCCCCTCAGAATCCAAGATCTTCAGGGGTGCATCACCGGCCGCCCCCAGGGCCGCAGCGCGGGTCTCACCACGGGCCGGATCCAGGGCCACACCACGGGCCTCACCACAGGTTTCACCCAGCGCCGCACCCAGCGCCTGGACCAAACGATACTTTCGCGACGGTTCGGCAGCTAAAACCGGCGCATACGCCGCGTGCAAATCCGCGAAGGACCAGGCCACCGGCCGCATCGATACGCAAAGAGACCCGCAGGCCGATGCGCTCATCGTAGGAATACATGCCCATGCGGTCCATGTCCTGGTCGCCGTCGAGATCCTCGTAATCGATCACCGCATCGACCGCGCCGTCGGCGTGCCAGTCCGCAACGTAAAGATCGCTGTCCCTGTCCGGCTCACCGCCCGCCACCAGGTCGCCGTCCTCATCTATGACCCGCACCAGCAGCGGCCGGTTTTGATTGTGGTGACGCGGATGGATATCGATAAACCAGACCTCTTCGGGCTTGCCGTCGCCATCGCGATCGACGTAATGACGCCTGCCCGGGGCATCCGCCTTGACCTTCCGTACCATGGCGGGGTCCAGGCGGGCCGCCACCCCGAAAACCCGCTCGAAGGATTGTTGCTTTGCGCTCGCGGTTGCGCCTGCGGCTGTTGCGGCGGCGGGGCTGCCCGAACGATCCATCGCGTGCGCCGACACCACCCCGGCAACCACAAAGCACAGCAGCAGCACAAAAGAACAGGGCCGGAAACCCCTTCTCCAGAAACGGAGATAGAATTCCGACCCTATTTTTCTCCTCTTTATTTTCAAGCGCTTATGGATTCCTTCTCTCGGGGCAAGGCATCGAGCGCACCGAAAAAATAGGCGCTGTCCCTATTTTTCACAGGCATCATCGTGAGGGCGCCGAAGCGCGGCGGATCGCACAGGAAAACCCAGGGCAAATAAAGCGCCGCATGCAAAATATAATCGGCACGCAGGTCAAGAATGCTGATGTTGTTGAGCCCCTCGGCGCCGATCGGCACGATCGCGATCAGAAACAGAAATAGGACGTAGACTCGGAAAAGCGCCTTAGCCTTCAGGAATTGCATAATAAATAGGGACAGCGCCCTATTTTTTTTGGGTGCATGAGGTTAGGTCGTAGGGCGAACTGAAAATAGGGCGCTGTCCCTATTTATCAGTCATCTTATTGAAATTGAAGCGAAATGACTTTAACAGATTTTACTCTAAACATAGGTTTTGTTGGTTTTTCCATTGTGATCAATTCATCGGCACCACTAACAATGGCTGAGCTGACAATAAGAGCATCCATCGGCTCAATGTCATAATCACATCCTAACTTTATTGCCAGATTAGTCACTTCTGCTGAAACTTCTGCGTGTAGCTGTGCTTCCTCGAAGAAGGTTCGAAAAATAAGGGCTTGTTCTTGTCTTTTATTAAAAGTTGGTTTCGGTATCGTCTCTAATGCGACGAAGTCTACGGCAATGAACTCTCGATCCGTATCATCAAGAACAGCTAAAGCTCTTTTGTTGATCTCACCCTCCTCCCCTTCAAAAGCAGTTCGCAAAACACAGGAATCAATAACAGTGCGAACAGGCATCAGTTGACTTCGCCTCTAAGAGCGTGCTTTTCTGCCAATATCGCATCTACACTTAGGAGCGTCATTCCATTGCTAACGGCCTGTCTACGAAGCGCGAATAGTTTTTTGACGAATTCCGTCTTTGGTTTAAACTCGGTGGCCATCTGAGTCTTCCACAGTTCTATATTTGTTGTCTGGGATGCAACCTGTGAGCTCATTTTTATTTCGTATATTGGCTCCTGTATATTACGACTCACGTTAATGTAATCGATATTTAGGGATGAAGATGTAACCGATAGTAGTAGCGCCAGCGGCAGTCCACAAAACGGCAACCCACTATACGTTCCATTCAAAGCATTTGAGCTTGGTGTGCTAACGCAATCCATCTCAATACTCCGGTTCAAGAATATTTATTGTTTCAGGTTTGAGCAGGTCGAAAAACATGGACTTACCTAATGTATGCGCACGGTCTAAAAAATCCTTTTGATCAGACCAGAAATCACTGGGAATTGTTTTTGATAACGTGTCAATGTCGATCAAAATACCATTAAACTGCTGACCGGTATTGAGTTTAGCCTGGGCCGGAGACGCAATTTGTATGATGTTGTTAAATTCTCCCATCTCTAATTCGGTTCGCAACTGTACCGGCGTGGCAGTAATGCGATTCTCCCCTATTTGCAAATTAAGTTTTAAAGCATCTAAGGTAAATCCTTCTTTTTTTTCTAATATATCGATATATTTAAGAGATATGCGTTCAGGGTGGGTAATCAAAGCAGTCCGTTTGATAATCTCCAAAAGCTCGATTATCGTTGACAAGAATCTATCCCATCCCATGTAAGGACGAGTAGAGCTAAAGGAAAATACATGCTCGCCTAACATAATGGAACATGGTTCTGCTCCTATTAACCTGATCGTTGGTACATAGTAGAAATTAGGATCATTTTTTAAAATCACTGAGGGAACATCCGCGGCAGGCAACTTTTCAACTTTAGGGAATCTTTCTCCTAGATTCTGAAAAAGCAAACCTGGCAATAGATCAGAAATTGAATCTCTGTCACTTTTAAAGCGCAACTCGCACACTGCTTCAATGAGTGGCTCTTTCCCCAATTTTTTCGGAATCTGTTTCTTGCTCATGATTGATATATACACGTTTAGTGATACCAGTTGCAAGCAAAATTCGAGGAGCGAAGCGTATACCCCATTGTCATTCCGAACCGCCGAAGGCGCGTGAGGAATCTTTCCCCCCCTGTGTCATTTCGAGGAGCGGAGCGATGAGAAATCTTAAAAGGCGACTCTCATACTTTTTATTTTTCATCATCAACCTCCACTAAAGAACCTTTGAAAAATAGGGACAGCGCCCTATTTTCTCGGGGATTTCGGGGACGCCTTCGGTTAAATTAAATGGGCGCTGTCCCTATCTTTTGTCCAGGACATTGCCGAACCGCACCGAGATAAAGCGCGTGCCACCCCGGGTACCGCCATCTGGTCTTCCGGAAAATAGGGCGCTGTCCCTATTTTTTAGATGTTGTAGATGTCGGATTTGTAGCGCGACAGGTCGGCGGCGTTCTCGAACCAGTCGATGGTGCGGCGCAGGCCGTCCTCCAGGGACACCGCCGGCGTCCAGCCGGTCAGGGATTCTATCAGGCGGTTGTCGCACAGCAAGCGCTCGACCTCGCTGTCCGCCGGGCGCACTCTTTCGTCATCCGTCATGATTTCGATGTCCCGGTTCATGAGCTTTGCAATGGTGGACGCCAGCTCGCCGATGGAAATCTCCCGCCCGGAACCCACATTGACGGCCTTTCCAAGCGCCGCCTCGCAATCCGCAAGCTCGAGGAAGCCCCGGCAGGTGTCTTCCACGTAATTCAGATCCCGGGTCGTGTGCAGCGAGCCCAGCTTCACCCGCCCCTCTCCCTGAAGCAACTGCGTGATGATGGTCGGAATGACGGCACGCGCGGACTGCCGCGGTCCGTACGTATTGAAAGGCCGCACCGTCACCACCGGCACGCCGAAGGAGAGATAGAACGACTCCGCGATCTTGTCCGCGCCGATCTTAGTCGCGGAGTAAGGCGATTGCCCCTGCAGCGGGTGCTTCTCGTCGATCGGCACATATTGCGCCGTCCCGTACACCTCCGACGTCGATGTCACGGCCACCCGCCCCACGCCCAGGGCCCGGCACGCCTGCAAAATGTTCAGCGTCCCCCGGATATTGGTATCCACGTACATGTCCGGCGAGTGATAGGAATAGGGAATGCCGATCAGTGCGGCCAGGTGAAAAACGACGTCCATCCCCGACACGGCTTTCCGCACCCCGTTCGGATCGCGGACGTCGCCGGGAAAGACTTCGATCTCCTTCAATTTCTCTTTCGGAAGGCTGTCCAGCCAGCCCCAGGAATTGAATGAATTGTAGAGGACAAACGCGCGCACCCCGTAACCCGCCTCCATCAGCGTCTCGACCAGGTGGCTGCCAATAAACCCGTCGGCGCCTGTCACAATCGCTTTTTTCACCATGAATGCATTCCTCAGCAAATAGCAAAAGGGACAGAGAGCCTGTTTCCGACCGCCGAAATAGGGGCGCTGTCCCTATTTATCCCATCTTCCTCAGTCCGCAAAGATCCTTGAAAACGGTTCCGTCTCCGCCAGGATGGTCAGCTTGACCTGCTGTTTCTGGCAAAACGCCATCATCCGCAACCGCTTGATCTCATCCGGCTTGAAGGTCATCCAGATTTCATCGAATTTATGAACGGCGTGGATTGTCGGGAGATCGCTTTCCCGCCCCAGCACTTCAAAGCCATGCACCCTGCGTCCGCGAAGATACGGATTGTCATCGACGAAGCCAACCAGTTCCATGGCCGAGGCCCTGCCGTTGATCAATCCGGACATGGATGTGCCGATCCGCCCGGCGCCGTAGATCAGAACATGAGATGTGCTCCGCTTTTGCTGATCGAGCGGCTTCATCTCCCAGAAAAACTTCAGCGCCACGCGCGGGAGCATTTCAAAAATGATCAGGAATGCCGCAACCAGGGGGATGATGTAAACGGACAGCGACCGATGGATGATGAACAGGATAATGAAGAAAATCAGCCAGAGGAACGAGTTTACCATGATGAGCCTGATGGCGTCGGGCACATAGAAGAAACGCGCGGGGTTCCGGTAGCAGCCGAAGAGGGCCATGCCGGCAATCAAAAACGGGGGCAGGAACCAGATCCCGAAAAGAAAAATTTCCCATTCACTTTCCGGGGGCAGGCCGGAGTAGCGGGTGAGGTGCGCCAGGAACCAGGCCGCCTCTATCATCAGGACATCGGCAACGACGATCCGCAGATGCAGGTTCAGGATTCGCCGCCAACTGATGATGCCGGAAAAAGTGGCCCAAACGCCCTTGAGGATCAGTAGCAGATCCCTGAAGGGGTTGGTCTTGCGGAAGTAATCCAGATCGCGCCTGGCCTTTTCCGGGAAAAGAACCTCCCGGTAGAATTTCTCCGGCGGCACGTCGGGCGGATACAACTCGGCCTCGTTTCGGTATTTGACCTGGTTGGGTCCGAAGATCCCCGGCTTGAACCTGAGTAGCTCCGCGTATTCTCCAACGAAAAGATCCTTGAATTTCAGGCTTTCCGGACGGGGGCCGACGATGGACATGTCCCCCTTCAGGATGTTCCACAACTGCGGCAATTCATCGATTTTTGTCCGTTCCAGAAAGGCGCCCAATTTTGTCATCCGCGAATCGAACGCCACGGTCACGCCCGGACCCTCATCCGTCCAGTTCACCGGCAATTTTCTGAATTTGTACATATTGAAAGGCCGCCCCTTCAATCCGAGCCTGGTCTGGGCAAAAAAGATGTGGCGGGGCGATTCGATGGAGAGCAGGAGCATGACGATACCGATCACGGGCAGCGTCACCAGCAGACCGACCAGGGAAATCGCAATATCGAGGGCGCGCTTGACCGCTTTCGTCATGGCCCGAATATCCTCACCTCAAACATCTGTCTTCCGCCGTCCGTTCAACATATGCTGCGCCTCGAAGAAGTCTTCCTCACGTCCGATATCCATCCACAATCCGTCATGATTGAAGACATGGATCGGAACCTTTGCCGCCAGGAGGGCGTGCATCAGGTCATCGAACCCGAAATAGAGGCCCTCGGGAATATACTTCAAAATCTCCGGCTCCATGCAATAAATGCCCATGCTGGCGTTGAACCGGATCGGGGGCTTTTCTCGAAACCGCGTCACGACGCCCCCTTCAGATTCCAGGACGCCCAGGTCCACCTTCACGAGTTTCTCCTTGACGGCTACCGTCAGGATCCCTCCGTGGCTCTTGTGAAACTTGACGAATTCCCGCAAATCCAGGTCCGTGACCAGATCACCGTTCAGTACAAGGAAGGTCGATTTCAGCTTGTCCACCAGGATCCGCAAGGGGCCTATCGTCCCGAGCGGCTCCGGCTCCTCGTTGTAGGTGATGTTCATGTCCCACTGCCGGCCGTTTCCGCAGAGCGCCTTGATCAGGTGGCCCAGATAGCCGATCGTGATGAAGACATCCCTCACCCCGTTTCTGCGCAGCCACTTCAGCAGGGACTCGATGACCGGGACATCCCCGACCGGGATGAGCGGCTTCGGCAGCACCAGCGTATAGGGCCGCAGCCGCGTTCCCTTTCCTCCCGCCAGCATGACAGCTTTGATGCTTTTCATGGCCTGGAATGCTCCTTTCGTCCTTTCAGGGCTGCGCGCAGCGTCGCGACGACCCTCTCAACCGCCTCGAAGCCCATCGTCGGGTAGAGCGGCAGCGTCAACTCCCGCCGCGAGATTTCATCGGCCACCGGCGTGGGATAGCGGCTCAACTCGCGATACGCCGTGAACTCCTTGAATGAAGGATAATGAATGCTTGTCTGAATGCCTTTTTCCTTCATAGCTTCAATCACCGCCAGGCGGTCTATTCCTTTGTCCAGCAGGATCGGATAGACGTGGTAGGAAGGCTGACCGTCCGGATGATCCAGAAAAGGGATGGAAATCCCAGCAACATCTCTTAATCCGTCATGATAGTGTTCTGTCCATTTCCGTCTCGCCTCATTGGCTTCCGACAACTTTTCCAGTTGAACGAGGCCCAGCGCCGCCCGCATCTCGTCCATGCGGTAATTGAGCCCCGGCTGCAGGACGTCATAGCTGACGGCGCGACCCTTGTGGCGGTCCAGGGTCAACGTGCTCATTCCGTGAGACCGGAGATAGCCGCCCACCCGATGCAGAGCCTCATCCCGCACCACATACATGCCGCCCTCCCCGACTGAGAGGTTCTTGTTGGTGAAGAAGCTGAAACAGCCCACGACCCCGAAGGTCCCGCAATGCCGCCCTTTATAGGTGGCGCCTGGCGAATGGGCGCAATCCTCGATCAGATGAAGCCCTCTCGCCTTGCACAGGGCAGAGATTTCATCCATTTTACAAGGGTACCCCGCGTAGTGGACGATCATTACCGCCCTAGTCCTAGACGTGATCTTTTTCTCCACGTCCGCGGGATCGATGTTCCAATCCGCAAGCGCGGCGCAATCCGCCAGCACAGGCACCGCGCCCGCCATGCGGACCACATTCACATCGGCGATGAACGTCAGTGACGGAACAATGACCTCGTCTCCCGGCCCGATCCCCAAGGCCAGCACCGCCATGTGCAGGGCCGCGGTCCCGTTGGAGACGGCCGTCGCCAGCGACCCGTGACCGAGAAACTCCGAAAACTCACGTTCGAAATTCTGGATGCATTCCCCCATCGTAATCCAGCCGCTTGCAAGCACGTCCGTAACGGCTTTACTTTCTCGCGCGTCATAATTCAGTTCGAAGAGGGGGACTTTCCAATCCATCGAGCTTCCTTATCTATTTCTTGGCTATCCAGCAAAGCACATGGGTGCGCAGCCAGGGGAAGACATTGAAGACATGATACAAACCGGGGTGAATTCGACATACGAGACGGCTGATCGGTGGTGCGAGGGTAATCCGCCAGGATGTTATCTGCGCTTCCGGAAAGAGTTCCCTGACACGGCGCAAAGGGACACCCCGCACATCGGGATTCCTGGGGTTATCGAATGTGAAATCGTACCAAAGCACCCCCAGATTTGCCAATGACCACATTCTGTCTGCAAGCTTCCGCTGGAAAGCACCGTCGAGGATTGATGTGAAAACGGTAGATTGCAGAATGATATCGAAAGTGCCCGCTGAAGGATCGATCCGACAGGCGTCGCCGGGAATGATGCGCACTGCATCTGGGAGGCGCCGCCTGGCTGCTTCCCATCGATCTTTCAGTAGTTCGTTTCCTGCCAGATTTTCCGGCCGGAAACCAAGCCTCATCAGATCCAGCAAGTTATTGCCCGAGCCGCAACCGATCTCGAGGACTGTTTTACTTTCAACGGGAGCGATCCCGCAGGAGTAGATCCATCGGATTAGCGCACGCTCCTTTTCCTGCATTGAAAGGTAAGAGTGCGGCAGAAGCGGTGAGTACAAAGCAGTCCAGTTCTTCATGTCGCGCCGCGCATATCTCTGCTGTACGGCCTCGCACTCGTTTGTCATTGAAGACAATCCAGAAAGCGTTTCGCCAAAATCCGGTAGTCGTGATGCGCCATGACATAGGTGTGGCCCCGCTGCCCCATCGCAGCCCGGTCCTCCGGTTGCATGGCCATCATCTGCTTGACGGCACGAACGATGGCATCGGGTTCTTCCGGAGGGATGGATATGCCGCAACCTGCCTCTGCCACGGGATCATTGCCGGCATCAATCGCCATCAATACAGGCCTTCCAGCCATCATGTAATCCATCAGTTTGTTGGGGGATATGCCAAAACGGAACAGCGGTTGCCGCTGTAATCCAATGTAAGCAATGTCAAACCACTGCAAGAGTGCCGGAATCTCTTCTTTCTTGACAGGTTCTATGAACGTCACATTATTCAGTCCTTTGGCAGCCGCCCATCGCTGCAAATCTCGTTTGTCCGGCCCATCGCCCACCAACACGAAGGCAACCTTTTCTGAATGCATTAGCTTAGCGGCATCCAGGAAGGTCGTCAGCGCATTGGCCAATCCGTGAGTGCCCGCATAGCCGACAATAAAATACCCCTGGGCCTTTAAGTGGGAGAGGGCTTCCTTTGCCGCACCTGTCAAGGGCGGGTTATCCGCCTGCCACTCGGTTACATCAATGCCGTTGGGCACAATGTGCAACTTATGCGGAGCCATGCCACGCGACTCCATGTAATCGCGCGCCTTGGGCAGCATTGACACCACGACATCCGCATGTCTATAGGCATAATCTTCAGCCATCTGCACCATTACGATGAATGGATGCCATTTTGACATGCCACCCAACTCCATAGGGGAAAGAGGCCACAAATCATGAACTTCAAAAACTAACTTGGCTTTGGCCATTTTAGCGATCCGACGCGCGGGCCAGATATCCATAGGATAAGTGCTGGAGGCGATTACTGCATCTGGCTTAAACGACTGCGCCAAGACTTTGCCCGCGCTATACAACCTACAAACAAAAGATGCTATGTTGAGTACCCGATCTGTGCCATTGCCTTTATATGATGGCGTTCTTAACCACGAGTATTTAACACCGTCAATCGTTTCATCCAATCGATTGCGACCGGCCAGTTGTGGTGAAGCAGCGCGGACGTGGGATACGGAAGAAGCTAAAACCTGCACCTGATGGCCTGAACGGACCCACTCCCGCGCAAGATAATATGGGCGATACTCCATTCCATAGCATGGAGAACCCGCATAATGATTAATGATCAGGATGCGTGTCAACGTAGCCCTTTTGATGATAATTTATGCTCGTTGCCGTCTGACTTTTGATATGACTGCCTTGAATTTTCCTCGCTCAGTGCGCTCGATCTTGTCTACAATTTCAAACTGCAACTCGACTGGCCCTAATCGTTCTTCAAAACGTTTTTTAATTGCTTCGCGATCTTCATCATTGAAGAAGGGTGTTACAACGAGCCTTAATACGAATTTTGTCAATGTTTCTTGAACGACCTGACCCTCTCGAATATTATTGGATCCTATGAAAATACCGTGAAATCTGACGGTCTCACGGCCGTCTGATCCAATAACGGTATCTTCCAAGCGACCCACAAGTTCATTCACAACCGGCATTTCCCTTCCACAAGGACAGGCTTCATTGGATATAACAGCGTAATCTCCCGTTCGGTATCTGATCAGCGGTTGAGCATAATTTAGCAATCCAGTAACCACAATCTCTCCCGGCTGCCCAGGTGATACAGGCATGCCATCCTCGTCGAGCAATTCAATAATACCAACGTCTGGACTTATATGTAGTCGGTGATGTTCACATTCTGACGCAAGACAACATGCCTCAACCCCGCTATAGCCGTCATAAACATCACAATTGAATGCATCGCGAATGGTTGAGCGCATCTCGTCAGTTAATTTCTCGCTGCTTGTCAAAATAGCAATAGGTTTATGAACGATTAATTGTTGTTCCAGAATGAATCTTGCCAGAAAAAAATAGCTTGAAGAATAGCCAACGAGATAGTCTGGCTTGTAATGATTGAGTGCGTTGATATAATATTGAGTATTCTGGGGTGAAATATGAAACGCGGAAAAGTAAAGTTGCTTCTCTGTCACATTGTATCTCCAAAATGGTGGTTTGGCATCGCCCTTTGGCACGACCAATCGCCCACCAATCATTGCCCTACTCATGCACCTATTAACGCCTGCCCAGTTACGACAACGTCTCTCGTATGCAGCTGACCAAGTCTGGTGCATCTCGGTAGTAAATTTTATTTCCAAGGGTGTCCCTGTTGTGCCACTTGTTGAATATGTATGCAGTTTTTGACGACGAAACGCCTCAGAAATATAACTGTCAGGTGAACTCCTGATGTCGTCCTTTTCAAGAATCGGAAAAAGCTTGAGGTCTTCCAACATGAATTCGTTAATTCTTTTGTGCGAAAGAGCATTTCGCCATATCTCACGATAATGGGGAACCGTATCTACTGCGTGTGTTATTAATTTTCGTAACTGCTCTTCTTGATAGGTTCTCCACTGTCCTTTATGGAATTGTTCTCTGTCTTTGAATTGAGCGTATGCGGCTTTAAAAACACCACCGAATCGGCGCTGCTGCCACATCAATCCGAATACACTTATGCCAACATTCTGAAACCATATGGGAGACTTCTTGTAGATTAGGTCTATCAGTGTTGACATTGGACTACCTGCTCAAAGTCACTCCCGGCATTTCTAATTTTTACTATCCTGTTTCGTACTGATAAGATTCTCAAGCTCATGTGCTAAAATGACCGCATTTTTCCGTCCATCTGCCCTATCTAGAATCAGTTGCCTGTTTATGGTTCGTGCCTGTTCTCGCAATGATGCATCGTTCATGGCTTGTAACAGGGCATCTGCAAGTTTCTGGGGTTGATCAAGTGGTACCAGTAAACCATTATGCAATTCGGGGTTTACCCATTCCTGATTTTGGGGAATATCAGACAGGACAGGGAAAAGTCCACACGATAGGGCTTCCAAAAGGCTGATCGAAGTGCCATCGTAACGGGAAAGAGAGACGTATATGTTTGAATTCCGAAGATATGAAACCATCTCGTCATCGGTAACTCCATTAAGAAAATTGACACGATGTCGTAACCCATCTGGAAGTATGCGATCAGCAAGGGATCGGGTTTCTTCGAGCAACGCCCCTGGAGATGTAAAGATTACACGATATTCGGGTACGTTCTGAGGCATTAATGCCAATGCTTCGATTAGATAGGAATTGTTGTAAGGCGGCTCAAATCCTCTGGTACAGATAATACTAAGAGGAGACGATGGAGAATCTGCTGGTGAGAAACGTTGAGGATCAACACCGTAGTATAGTGGGAGAATATTAGCTTTAGGTGCGAATTGAAGTGCTTTTTTTCCAAAATAAATTCCGTTGGCAAAGACGATGGAAGCTTTTTCTAACGCAAAAGCACTGATCCATTTATTAATTCCCGAAACGCGTAATATATCTCCCCCTCCAACAAATATTGCGTAAGGCCTTACGCCGCTTAGATAGCTCATTGTTGCCCAGCCGCCGCCCCATAGTGTTAAAAGTATTTCTGCTCTGCATTGGAGAAAGATCCTGCGTAAAACGCTGGCTGATGCCACATAACGAATTTTGCTTGAGAAAGCCGAGTTAATAAAATGGACTCCTGAAATCTTTTCTTGGAATCGGGTAATATCGTCAGAGAAGACGTCATCCCGACACTGGAGGTATCCTGCGCTAGAACCCTGTACAGCGAAGTCAATGAAATGGACTTGATGTCCTATATCTGTAAGACGTAAGGCTACTTGCCGAGACCACGGTGATCTTACCTGGCTGAAGATTGCAATTCGCACGACTAATCGCTCTCCATTTCGTAATCCCAGGCAGCGCGAAGTGCATCAGAAAGGATGGTTTGCGGCTTAAATCCGATGGTGTGATTTATTTTTTCCCACGATCCATAAACTATTTTCACGTCGTTTGGCCGAATTAGTGATGGACTAACTTTGAGGCGTATTGATCGTGGGGCGTAAGATAAAAGCTCCTCAACCACTGATCGAACAGAACGCGGCGTCCCCGAGCAGATATTGAACACTCCTGCTGTATGATAGTTCAGAAGCAAGCGAGTGTAGGCATCCACTGCATCATCCACTGCAATGAAGTCTCGTTCAGTATCCAGATTGCCTACGACAATTTCTGGGTCACCTGAGTCCAGAAGCGCCTGCTTTGCTCGCTTTAAAATGGCACCAACCAAAAGAGACGGAGGAACTCCTGCGCCTATAATATTAAACGGTCTTGCTACAATCACCTTAAGGCCATAATTATCCACATATTCTCGGGCAGCGAGAGTAACTGCGTATTTACTTATAGCATGGGAACCGTATGGATTGCAGATATGATCCTCAGTAACAGGCAATTCGGCCAATGGGACATGACCATACTCCGCTGCTGAACCAATGAGTAACACATGAGTTTGTGGAGAAAACTGACGAACATTTTCGAGAAGATGAATACTCCCGAGTACGTTTACGGAGTAAATTTTCTGGGGGCTTCCTTGGTGAATCCCAGCCAAATGAAAAATATAATCAGGCTGGATGCTCTTCAACAGTTGACTGACTCGCGTTTCCTCTGTGATGTCCATCTGAAAAAATTCTGTAAGGCTGATTGGTTTCTTTGATTCGGTATTGATATCTATCCCATAAATATTTTCAACGCCTTCATATATGAGCCTCCTGACCAAGCACTGACCGCAAAAACCATTAACCCCAGTTATGAGTGCTTTCTTCATCTATTGTACCCCTAGGATTAAAAGAAATTTAGAATGGTGGTACACCCGTGGAGAACTGATCCAGTATTTTTATCCCAAAAAGATGTAAACAACATTCGATTCTCAGTGTAATTGATTACGCCATTTCACGAGGCAGTGAGTAATTCAAGCAACTCTACATATTTGTTGGTTGCACCATCCAAAGAAAACGATTCTAATGCATTTTCGGGAATACTGAGGCGCGGCGAAGATAGCGATTTTTGCATCGCGTCAGCAAGCGCTTCTACATTACCAACAGATACTAAACGACCGTATTTTCCATTAACTAAAATCTCTGAAGGGCCACTTGGACAATCTGTTGAGACAATTGGTACTCCAAGGGCTAAGGCTTCAATGAGAACAGTGGGCAATGCCTCCCACGCAGAGGATAACACGAATAGAGAAGCTCTGGAAAGATAGGCAAATGGATTTTTGACGAACCCTGGTAAGGACACCACGTTAGTCAACTCAAGTTCAACCACCATTTTTTCTAGTTTACTCCGTTCCTCTCCTTCACCAAGGATCAACAGGCGAAAATCTATCGACTTTCGAAGTCGTGCTGCCGCACGGAGCAATGTAGGGAAGTCTTTTTGCGCAGTTAAACGTCCGATAGCAATAATTACATGTGGTGCATTTTCGACGAACCATGGGTGCTCCAGCGGTTCGCATGCCAACGACTCAAGATGCGGCGTTATGACAGGGTTATAGATTACGTGAACCAATTTGCGTGGTATGTGACTGTGCCGAATCATATCTTCAGCCGCACCCTGCGAAACAGCAACAATCGCATCAGCCCATGAATACGTCCATCTTATGGCTGCCCGAACTATCGCGAAATGTATGTTACGATGATGAGCAGCGGCCTGCGAGTGTGTCATATGTACGGTAGCAATAACGCGCGTAGAGACTCGTGCTAATCGCTTTGCCAATAGAGCTCCAACATTGACATAATCCATAGCTGACACCAAAACATCCGGTCGCTCTCTTAAAAGGTAACGCATCAGTGGTATAATGCTGGCACGTACTGTTCGAGCATGAAGATCTATTACACGTACCGCAGGTTGTAGATCCGTTAAATAAGTTCCTACTTTTTCGCTCAGTAACATATGGACATGATAACCATGTGTTAATAATCCATTAGCCAAATGCGTCATAACACGCTCGGCACCGCCACCACGTAAATTCGGAATAAACAATGATATGGTTTTCGAAAGCATTGCGATTCTAATCCCCCGACCTATCTGTTGCCATTTTACGTGCAACAAAATATTACGTATTTGATGCCAATAAAATAATTCAAATTAATGATAAATCATGACCCCCAAATAGTAGATTATTTAGCACAGTCTATTCCGGAAAAATAAGAATACAAAATAGAATGGTACAGAAAAGAATGTGAAATACGCAGGTATGTAACTTAGATTTGCAATCACCAGGAAATATGCTGTGAATGATGTGAATACAATTATCATTCCGGCGCTAATCCCCTTTCTTGATAGTGCCTTCGCATACATACGCGATAAGACGGCTACAACTAAACCAACTAATATCATACCTATTATTAATCCAATCCAACCAAAATTTAAATACAGTTCTCCGGGTGGTCCATACCTTGGGTTAACAGTTACATACTGACCTTTAAGACGCCACCACACTTCTAATTCCGTTGTCACTGGTGTTAATCCGCCAAATAATCCGGTAAGTCCTGCGAATGCAGTTTTACCCCAGATTATACCGGTCTGCCTGACTTCGTTGACCAAAGTGATAGTTCCTACAAAATTAGTCAAATAGCGCACAATGAATGCAATGACCTGGTCAAGACTCACGAAGAGATTGATAAGTGATCTGCCTTCCATAACGTTATAATAACTGGCGGCGCGCATCACACCAAGCATGTAAGAAACTAAAACAAGCACACCACTGAATTGAATGAACATCTTTACTGAAAACCTTTTGACGTATGCGTTAAGCAGGGGAATACTATAGAAGGCCACCATCAACGTTGATCCGCGTCCTCCTGTGGCAGAAGAAAGAAAAACATTGGCGACTGCAGCAATAAAGAGCAATATGAACAATCGTGCCCGCCCGCCACCGTTATATAACCAAGACCCCAAGGCAAGCAAGATCAGTCCGGCCGGTAAGAATTTCATCATGATTATCCACTTGAAGCCACCGTGGATATTAGCGATTTCCCAAGTTTCCCAACGCTCATAGAAGTGAAGCATTTTATCCACATATATATCAAAATCACCGAGAACACTAATGTTGCCGATAATTCCCACACCGACATATGCTCCCCCAATAACCAGGAAGGCCAATGATAGGACTGATGAACTCACGACCATGTCACTTTGTTCCACAGTATTGCGCAGAATCAAACAAGAACCTACATAGTAAGAAAACCAGGCGACTGCCACCACCGCATAGCTCATTATTACTGAGGCCATGAATTCAGGTGTAACGCTTACCAACATGCCTCGCATAATGAACACATCAAGATTGGCAATGGCGATAGGGTTGAGAAGCATGTGAAATACAATAAATGTTGAAGAAGCAACAATTGCCGGCTGCAGGAGGTCTTTATTTATATAATAAAGGCTAAGTACGCGGTGCATTGGGTGAACCAGAAGCAAAAACTGAAGGACTGAAATAATTGCAATTTGATGCCAAGCAAAATCTTGGCCTGACCAGCCTGCCATAGCAACGGCAACGAACGTTGCCAGCAGTGAAAACACGATCGCTCGCCAGAATTGTGATCGTGATGACATTCCTTCAGTCGATATTGTTGAATGATTGCCGATATCAGGAGACTGCTGTGTTTTGTTCAGATCTGACATAGCACCATTACAATCAGCGTCATGTTTCCGTTGTCCCTATTGTCTGTTGCCTCAGCATATTCTTGTAAATGCAATCATAGGCATAGTGGTAAGATCCGGTTGAATAGTGCTCTGCTATTTTACGGCGTGCTGAAGCTCCCATTCTGGCGCGCAGACTTGCATCATCTATAAAGTGCGCCATTTTCTCCTTCCAGACATCTTTGTCAAGAGGCAGTATGTAGCCGTCTTCTCCATCGGTCACCAGCAAATCTGCGTTAGGTGCATCCTGAATGATGGCGGGCATCCCCCGGCCCATTGCTTCGAGAAGGGCATAGTTCACATATACTACGTCGGCGGGGAGTAGAAAGACATCGGCACGGTCGAGCCAGTGTTCCGGCGTCGCCGTCCACGGGCCATATTCCACAGGAACGTCAAGCCCCGCAATCATCGACCTTAACTGCGTTTCTTTGGCGTCAACTAGGGGGTTGGTTTTCTCATTAAGAAAGCCAACCACCGACATCCTTACTAGAGAATTACCTCGTAAGCCTCGTTCTGCGCATAACTCCAGAAAAGCGGAGAGAGGGATCTCCGGGTGACGAAATGTCTTAATGCTATTGAGAAAGATGAAATGACATTCGTCGGGCTTTTGTTGTCGAACTATCTTAGGTAAATCAATCGCATTGGGAAGCAACCACCGGCGCTTGATACCCCAGGTATCAAGCAAGTCCCTCATGTACGTCTCCTTGTAGAGTACGCCATCAGCTAATGCATAGGTAAGTCGGAACCAGATGCGTTGAGAACGGGACATTTCCTTTGTAAGGTAGTACCATTCTTCGCCCCTAGCAATGATAAGCAATGGTTTCCTCCATGCCTTAACTAGCAGCGCACATAGAAAACCCAACAGGGAATATGGATACAATTCTACCAAGGAAATTTTATCACGTCTAAGGGCATCAATTGTCAAACTAAGAAAATCACGCCGCACATGCATTAATTTTGCAACACGTACATTTATGTCTCCATAGCCGCAAGTTAACACCAGCGATGTGCTATTCCAGTCTGTTGTAATCACGACGAACCGGTATCCTCGATCTAAAAGACCAATCAATTGATAAAGATTTTTCTGTCGAATGGTATCAAGCCCAATAACTAAAATGGTTTTCTTGTCACAAGAATTCGTCATAAATTCTTCTTTATTCGAGCACTTGCCATTTCATTTGACGATGAATATGAATGACATCGGTGCATGTCGTCGGCAGGAACACCTGCCAGTATCGTATTATTTTCTTTGAAACTTCTGGTCACTACAGCGCCTGCTCCAACAATGCAATCATTGCCTAATTCAACCCCGGGTAGGATTACAGCGTTAGCACCGATCCAGCATCGTGAACCTATACGAATAGGAGGTGCACCTTGCCATACCATATTATCTTGAGGATCGTGATTTGCAGAAATGATTTTGACCCCTGGAGCGAATATAGTGTCATCGCCAATATAAATACTATTTCCACCCTGAATATAACATCCACCGCTCAAGGCAAAAGATTTCCAAACATTTCTTCCTAAAAATATACCCTTGCCAACAATAACAGTGGAAGTGAAGTGAACTTGGAAAGGCACATCCGAATTCAGTCTAAATATCCGCTGAACGATGAAGTTTATTAACCACTTGGAGAATGGTATCCCAATCCACCTATTAAGGAGGATTTGTATAGCCACATGTGGACAGAAAAAGTATTTTAAGTAGTGTCTTTTCAAGGTTATGCTCTTAATGAATTGGGAATAAAACGTTCAAGCTGTACAGGTAGCAAAATGAACTTTCCGCGATAAAGTAGGTATGTGGCAAAGGGCCAGTACAGAACAGAGGCAAGGCTCAATTGACCAAGCGAAATCAAGGGCAATGAATACGCCCCCAGTGCTGCGAGTGGCATGCACAAGACACTTAAAGATAATACCTTGAGCAGATCTTTGAAAGGCAGATTCTCTTGCCACCTAATACCAAAACCCTCTGATATTTTGTTTAGATTGAATGGGATTGTCCAAAAATATAATGTCAGAATTGTTGCAACGGCGGCACCAATGTATCCCGTCGTCTTTACTAATACAAAGCACAGAATACCATTAATTATTAAATCAAAGGTGCTACGTAAAAGAATCACACGCGTCATGCCGAGCGCCATCAGCGCCGCGCCATATACAACGATTCGTACGGGTAATACAAAAAGATAAATAATAAAGGGAATAATACTATCATGATACTTTGCGGAATATAGAAAAGTGATAAAAGGCTCAGCGACAACCAATAAAAAGCACATAGTTGGAAATAAAATACAGGCTGATTTAATACTAGCCTTATGAAACAATTTTAAAGCGGCAGCCTTATCGCCCTTGGAACACAAATCCGCCATCTCCGCAAAGACAACAGTAGTGATAGATCCCGTGACGATACCGATCAATGGAATTTCCATTGCTCCGTTGATATATACGGCAAAATCTTCTGGAGAACATAGTGATGCAACTATTACACTATGAAGTTGCAACATGATACTTCCCAACATGGACGCAAGGCCGAGTGGTACCGAGTATTTTACCATCTCCTGCATGGGCAACCATTTTGGCCATCGCATTGGGCCGGGTACGGCCTTAAACATCAATCCGATTGCGACAGGCAGAAAAAGCATTGGAACAACAATGCGTACCAAAATTGGGGCAGCATAAGATTGCGTCCAAAGAATTGCAGCAATGCCGGCTATTGCCAAGATGATACTCGATAGCACATTGTAAATGGCAAGCGTCTTTGTACGATCTGTACAGACCATAATCGCTGCAAATCCTGCAATGGGCATGATAATCAATGGGTAAGGGATCAGCCATTGCAAGGTATGCCGTAAGACCGGGTTGTTAAACCGCATTGCGAGTAAATGGTTGCCTCCAAAGACAATGAACAGAGCGAAAAGAAGCCCTGCGCAGATCAGCAGGGCCATATTGTCCGCTATCACACCCCGCTTTATTTCCTGTTCTCTTGGGAAAAAATAGTAAACTGCGGTCGGCAAGCCAAGCAGTAGCAATGGCGCAGCAAATTCGTAGGCAAGAAATGTTTGCCGAATAGTCGCGTAATCATGCTTAGAGAGCCAGCGGGTGGCAACCATTGTAAAAGCAAGCCCTGCTACCACGGACAACGCGCTACCCAAGGATAATGCAAACACCTTTGCCGTACGCGATGTAACATGTGCCTTGCCATCGCCTTCTGATACTGTAACATTTTTCATGTGTTATGGTCGTAAATTGCCAAACACAAAGAGCGTTAAGCGTCGGGTGTCAGTTGTAAGCCGGTCATAGCTTGAATGTATTTTTTGGTGCAGACAGGACATTGTAGAACGTCATTCAACTTTTCTCCGCAGACGCACATCCAACCGATGGGGCGGGCGGGGTTGCCGGCAATTAGGGCGTGATCGGGGACGTCCTTCGTCACGACGGCGCCGGCGCCGATGAAGGCGTAGCGGCCGATGGTGTGGCCGCACACGATCGTGCAGTTGGCCCCCAGGGTGGCGCTGCGCTTGACGAGGGTCGGGCGGACCTGGTCCATCTTTCCGATTTCGGCGCGGGGGTTGAAGATGTTGGTGAAGACCATTGATGGCCCACAGAAGACGCCGTCTTCCAGGGTGACGCCCTTGTAGACGGAAACGTTGTTTTGAATCTTGCAGCGGGCGCCAATGACGGCATCCGGGCCGATGACCACATTCTGGCCGATGTTGCAGTTCTCGCCGATTTTGGAACCGGAGAGGATGTGGGAGAAGTGCCAGATTTTGGTGCCTGGGCCGATGGAGACGTTGTCGTCGATGATGGCGGTGGGGTGGATGAAGACATCAATAAATGGGGACACCTTGTCAATCGCGTCGCGATTGCCTAAGATGTCCCCATTTATCCCTGTTATTCCTTCTTTTTTCTCGATGGATTGTTGGCTGAGTTCCAGAATCTTCAAGACTCGGAGGCCTTCCTCGCCGGAGGTGAGGGGCGGGGTGCCGTTTTGGATGGCGGTCAGGAAGGCCTCGCACTCGGCCTTCAGGGGCTCCTTCCAGATCGGGGCGATATCGATGGGCTGGCTCTCCGCCTTGTGGGGCACGGGCATGCCGTTTTGCCAGTCGATCGTGTGGGGGTAAAGCACGAGCTTCGTTTCGACGGGCTCCGTGTCGTCGAAGACGAGCATGCCGCTGCTGCCCACGATGACGAGCTTTTGCTCCTTGTAGGGGTTAAGCCAGCTCACGAAGATGTGGGCGCCGATGCCCGAGGGGAATTTGAGGTTCGTCATGGTGACGTCGGCGATGCGGGCGTGGAGGAAATTGCTGCCGACGGAATCGACGTAGGACGGCTCCTCGCCGGTGAGGCCCAGGATCAGGGAGATGTCGTGGGGGGCGAAGGACCAGAGGATGTTCTCCTCGCGGCGGATCTTGCCGAGGGAGAGGCGGCGGGAGTAGATGTACTGGAGGCGGCCGATTTCGCCGGCCCTGATCATCTCCTTCAGGCGGATGACGGCGGCGTGGTAGTGCAGGATGTGGCCGACGAAGAGGGTTTTTTGCTTTTGCGCGGCCAGGCGGACCAGGGCTTCGCCGTCGGTGCGGGTGAGGGAAAGGGGCTTTTCGACGAAGACGTGCTTACCGGCGTTGAGGGCCCGGGCGGCGAGTTCATGGTGGAGGGCGGCCGGGGCGGCGATGACGACGCCGGTGATTGCGGGATCGGCCAGGACGTCGGCGACGCTGGCGGTGACGGCCGTATCCGGATAGGTTTTGGCCATGTCGTCGCGGATGGGCTGGGCGCCGTCACAGATGGTCTTCAGGACGCCGAGCTGGTGGAAGTTGCGGACGAGGTTCTTGCCCCAATAGCCGGCGCCGATGACGGCGATGCTTTTTTCAGTCATAAAATCAATCCTTTATAATCTTCTTTATTCCTTGATGCGGTAGACAGGAGGATGTGCCTCCGTATCGGCGCGGTGAGCGGAAAGATCAGCGGCAACGGTGTCAAGCTTGGCGGCCACGGCGTCGAGTTTTTCCG